>CAJTZF010000039.1 GCA_910584245.1 uncultured Eubacterium sp. | reverse complement strand
CTCTTTTCGCGAAAACAGTCCGCAACGGATGTCCCGGACTTTGTCTACAGTCTGAGCATCCCTTTTGGGATGCTTTTATCAATATTAAAAATATATCTTGACAAATGAGGAACTTTTGTATAAAATAACTGTATTGGTTGAAATAATACAGTTGATACAGGTAGTACAGTTGTATTTTCAAAGGAGGTGATGAAAAATGATACAGATCAATCCGGCGAGCGGCCAACCCATATTTGAGCAGATTATTTCCCAGATCAAGATGTCTGTCCTGAAGGGATATCTGAAACCAGGGGATAACCTTCCGTCGGTAAGAAAGCTGGCGCTGAGCCTTTCTGTGACACCGGGTACAGTGGCGAAAGCATACAGTGAGCTGGAGCACCAGAATGTTATTGTGACGATACGGGGAAAAGGGGCTTACATTGCAGAAAAGGGGGATAGTAAGCCTTCCGTCGTCCAGTTGCAAAGAGGGTTTGCCACATTTAGGGAGATATGTATAAACCTCATTTATATGGGGGTTCAGAAAGAAGAGTTGGAAAAAGAGTTAGATGAGATTTATAGCAGCGTTTTGCGTTAAACCTGTCAATGTAATCTCAGAAATGGAGGATGGAATGATTGAATTAAGAAATGTTACGAAATCATATGACGGGGGGATACATCCGATCGTAGAGGATATTTCTTTTCTTGTAGAGCCGGGAAGGATTCATGGGTTAATCGGCCCAAATGGATCCGGAAAAACGACGTTAATCCGGTGTATTACGGGAATTTTGACGACGGACTCGGGGAAAATTCTGCTGGACGGGGAGCCGGTTTATGACAACCCGGCTGTGAAAAAACGGATCGGGTATGTAGCAGATAATTGTAATTATTTCCCGAAATACCGGGTGCAGGATATGGTGAAGTTTTACAGCGGTATGTATGAGGGATTTGAAATAGAAGAATTCAGCCGTCTCAATGAAGTGTTTGAAATTCCAGTGAAAAGAAGGATTGGGCATCTGTCCAAGGGGCAGAAGATGAGAACCTCTTTTATGCTGAATATGGCTATGAATCCAGATGTACTTGTGCTGGATGAGCCGACAAGCGGATTAGACGCGATTGCAAAGGCAGATTTGCTGGACCAGATTGTCTCAAAGGTAGAATATGGGGAGCTTGCTGTTATTATTTCTACCCATCATCTATATGAGCTGGAGAAGATTTGCGATACGGTCACGATGCTTGGGGCGAGTGGTGTCAGCTATCAGGGAGAACTGGACGATATTAAAACACAGATTGGCAAATATCAGGTTGTGTTTAAGAACGGGATGCCGGAAGGGGTGCTGAGTGATGCCAGGATTGTCAATTATTCTAATATCGGCAGCGTGTACACAATATTATGGGATCAGGGAAAAGAGGATCTTCCGGAAGAGGCGGAACAGTTCTTTACTGAAAAAGGAGCAGATCTGGTAGAAAGGACGGAGATTTCGCTGGAAGAAATGTTTATTTATTCAAACCGAAGGAGGGGGAACCATGAGTAAGTCGTCAGTAACATATATGAAAAGGGAGTTGCGAAAGGTGATGCCCGTGTTTGCGCTGGCAGTGCTTTATGCGGCGTTCATATTCTTAGTTGTTTCTTTAAAGTTGTCGGATCACAATGCGCAGGCGCGATTGACCATAGCCTTTCCGGGCGGCGTCTCTTTTAATGCGGGAAATCTGTTTTATTTTATGGTAGTAAGCGTACTTGGAAAATTTCATTCAATTGCAGTAATTGTTTTGGAGGTACTGTTGATCCGCAAAGTATTTTATTTGGAAAATCGTGCGGGGGTATCGGATTTTCTTCGGATTTTACCGCTGAAAGAGAGGGATAAGTTACTTTTCAAAGTATTTGCGGGGGAATTAGTGATTTTGGGATTCAGCGTTGTATTTGGCGTGATTGGCACGGTAGCAAATGCATGGATAGGGCCGGGTGTGCCGGAAGTCAACGATTTTATACCGGGGATGGGATCTTTTGATTCGTATGCGATGCTGTGGCAGATCTCCTTTATGATGTTCCTGACGATGAGTGCAATTTATCTTGTGTTATTTGTGGTACAGTGCTGTATACACAGTGTGCCATTGGCTTCCTTTGTCGGAATTGGCATTTTATTAGCGCCTGGTTATTATACTCTGATTAACTGGATTTTTTTCGGTAAATTGAATATGACGGGAGTGGCGAGTTGCTTTTTGTATCCGTACCCAGAGTATTCTTACGAGGGAATGCCCGTTTATGATGTGGTGCAGCCGGTTTCTGTCAGCTGGGACCAGTTGACATATAAGTTACTCTTTTTGTTCGTAGCAATACTTCTCGCCCTTGCCGTGCTTGTGCTTGTTCTTCGTAATCGTTGGAATATAAGGGAATCCAACAATTTAGTCATTAATTCACCAGCTGTAAGGGAATTTATTATAACCGGATTTTCAATTAGCGTGGGAGCTGGGGTTTCGGTGTTGTTCAATGTTTTCAATATTAATATGGAAACTAGCAGGCAGGTATCCTTTTATATAGCGACACTTATTATAGGCGCCATTGTATGGACGGTGATTCATCTCATTGGCTTTGTGCGTGAAAAAAGGTTAAAGAGGGATTAAAAAGGAAGGAGAGTGATTGGACATGAAAAAAGAGCAGATCAGCGCTATGATTGGAATTGTACTTGTGTTTGTAATTGCCATTGGATTTATAACTTTTTGCAAAGTTACAAGTGATAATACTAAAAAGCCGGCTTATGATTTTGAGGATGATGGGGAAGGCGCAGGCGTGTCCTGGGCAGATAGAGGGTACACGGTATACCGGCCGCTTTCGGACCAGGTTCAAAAGCTTCTGGATACAGATGTATTTGCCCCTACGGAGGAGTATGTAAAGATATACAAGGAATACAACGAGAGAGTGGGCTATGAAAACAGTGGCGATGAGATTTTATTGGCTGAGCGGCAGGACAATTACCAGATGAGTAAGAGGCGTATGGAAGAAGCGGGGAATCCAGAGCTGCTGGAGCAGGATGACCAGTTGGTTTTTGGGCCGCAGAGGGATGGTTTGGAATATGTGTGGGAATGGGATGCTAAGGAAGGAAAGTTTAAAGACAAGGGGATGGTATCAGCCATTGAAGGATGTGGCTTTACAGGGTTTTCTGACTTGATTTTGGAAGTGGAACAAAAAATCAAGGATAGGAAGGCAAAGATGGGGGAGACGGGAGAATATCCGGGAGAAGATGTTTATACTGTGTTTTGCCAGGGGACTCCCTTTGTAATTAGCGACGAGTACACGGAAAAATACTATCGTATAAGTGTCTGGCCAAACAGCTCGGCCTGTTACATTCCGGAAAAATATAGAAATGTGATTGAAAGAGTGAATGCTGGCAGCGGTTACTTCTTCTATTCATCTTGTGTTGGCGGGAGAAAAGATGTTCTTGTTTTTTGCCGCGATAATTCGGTTAGTGGGGGAGAAAAGGAGTCCAAAATGAACAATAAGCGGATTGCGCTTATTTTTGAGGAGGGGGAGCTTGTTGATTTTTACGCAGTTTCAGATGCAGGCCCGATTCATCTGGACGACGTGGACCAGCAGTTTTTAGATAAGTATACAGCTGGCATTGACAAAACGCTGGATACTTATGGCGAGACGGGCGGCTATGACACGGAATATTTATACCGGTCAAAATAAGTGATATCCGGGGGACGGATGTCAGGTATATATCACATCGCGTTTCCTAAAAATTTTATGAAATGACAAAATTGGAAAGAAGGGAAAAAAGTAATTGACAATTGATTAAAAAGATGGTAATATATTGATTGTTTCGAGGAGGGACAATCCTCTGTCACAATAGATCGGCGGATGTGGCGGAATGGCAGACGCACAAGACTCAAAATCTTGCGGGGGCGACCTCGTGTGGGTTCAAGTCCCACCATCCGCA
>CAJTZF010000038.1 GCA_910584245.1 uncultured Eubacterium sp. | reverse complement strand
GGAAGTGGATGGTAACCATCTGCCGGCATTGAATGAACTGGCCCGATTTTATGCAGACCGTGGAAGGGATGGGGAGGCAGAGGAAACGTTTAAGAGGGCATTGGAAGTGGATGGCCAGAATTTGCCAGTATTGAATGAGTTGGGAAGGTTATATAAAAAAGAAAAGAAAAACGAGGAGGCATTAAATATATTTGAAAGGATAGTATCTATATCGAGAGCTGATATTATTGCACTGTACGAAGCGGCCAGATTAAATAAGAAGATGAAAAATATAGATAAAGCAATTCAATATTATAATAAAATATTGGAGAAGTCCGTTGACGACAGCAGAGCGATTGTGGGGCTATTTTATTGTTATTACGATGATGCTAATGATCTTCAAAAGGCGGGGCAAATCTTAAAAAATAATAGTAGGATTCAGAATGAAGAATATTATTTACGATGCTGTGCAAAATTGTGCAAAAAACTAGGGAGGACAGAAGATATAAAACAAATAAAAGAACGATTGATGAAAATGGGATCAAATTATGTGATCTAGGGTAAATTATTTCAGCCCTTTAATAGTTTAATAACACGACATAAGGGGGATTCTAATATTTTACAATATCCTCTGCCTTATAATGGACTCATTCATAGTTTTATAAGAGCAGCATATTAGAAAGAACGGATACATTAGTAAAAATCAGTGCTTGTCAACTTTACAGGCACATATTATAATAGAGTAAAGAGGGAGTATCACGATGGAAGAGGTTACATGTAATCCGGACTTATTTTTTAAAGCTAGAAAAAGAATGGTAGCCGGTATAATGTTTGATGATTGAATGTGGTGAGTTCAAACAATACGAACGATGTTGTTAGGCACATATAGCAGGGGGGTTATAAAATTGCCTGTTGTGTTGATAAGAAGAATTGGTAAAGTGTTACGGTTCAAAGTTTGAACATGAATCTTTTTTGTAGTTGAGGAGTTTTTAAAAATCGTATAATTCAAAGAGGAAAATATGAGATATGTTTCAAAAAATGAAAACAAGTTATGAGCATACAATTTATGCCAGTTATGTGGGGTATATTACCCAGGCGGTGGTGAACAATTTTACACCGCTGCTTTTTTTGACATTAACGGCCACCTATGGATTTAGTCTTCAGAAAATCACCCTGCTGACTACGGTGAATTTTTTTGTGCAGCTGTTGGTGGATTTGCTATCCGTCCGCGTTGTTGACCGGGTTGGATACCGCCCGGCTATCGTAGCTGCCCATATATTTGCAGCTATAGGTGTGGCGGGGCTCGCTCTGTTTCCGCACATTTTTTCGGATCCGTATGTGGGAATTTTAGTTTCTGTTATTTTATATGCGATTGGCGGCGGCATTATTGAAGTGCTGATTAGTCCGATTGTAGAAGCTTGCCCGACAGAGAGAAAAGAGGCGGCAATGAGCCTGCTGCACTCCTTTTATTGTTGGGGGCAGGTTTTTCTCGTGCTTATGTCCACGCTGTTTTTTGCCGTGTTCGGCGTTGGGAACTGGCGTATTCTGGCATGTTTGTGGGCGGCTGTGCCGCTCGTGAACACGATATATTTTGCGATGGTTCCGATTTATCCGATTGTGGAGGAGCACGAAAAGCTTTCGCTAAAGGCGTTGTTCCGCCAGAAGATATTCTGGCTTCTTATGGTTATCATGGTGTGCGCGGGGGCGTCTGAGCTGGCAATGAGCCAGTGGGCGTCTGCGTTTGCGGAGTCGGCGCTCGGTATTTCCAAAACGGTGGGAGATTTGGCGGGGCCATGTGCGTTCGGTGTATTTATGGGTATCGCAAGGGCGCTGTATGGAAAGCTCAGTGAACGCATTCCGCTGAAAAGGTTTATGCTCGGCTGTGCCATTCTCTGTGTTCTATGCTATGCGACGGCCTCCCTCGCACCGAGTCCGGCCGCCGGTCTGCTCGGCTGCGCGGTATGCGGGTTTTCTGTGGGAATTTTCTGGCCGGGCACATTCAGTATCGCGGCGAAGCGCATTCCGGGAGGCGGTACGGCGATGTATGCCCTTCTGGCCCTGGCGGGCGACGTAGGGTGCTCGGGCGGGCCCACGGTCGTCGGGATGGTGGCAAATGCCGCCGGCGGCGCGTTGCGGACAGGGCTTCTCGTGTCCATTGTGTTTCCTGTCGTAATATTTTTTGGGATTTCTATGGTAAAAGTGAGAAAGTTTTGAAATGAGGGAGCTATAAAATGAACACTTACGAAAAAATATACGATGTTGTTTGCCAGATTCCGAAAGGGACGGTGGCCACCTATGGCCAGGTGGCGGCCCTTGCGGGAAACCGCAGATGGGCAAGGGTTGTCGGGTATGCCCTGCACGTCAATCCGGACCCGGACCGGATTCCATGTTACCGGGTTGTGACGAAGGATGGCCGTGTGTCATCCGCTTTTGCCTTTGGCGGGGAGAATAAGCAGGTGGAGCTGCTTCAGGCAGACGGGGTTGAGTTTGAGAACGGCCATGTTGTGATGGAGAAATATCAGTGGGACACACCGTGGGTTGATACAAAATGAAAGGAAATTGCTATGGAGTACAAAAATATATGCCATACATTTGAGCCGGTATGGGATGAACATTCCCGTATATTAATTTTAGGGACATTTCCATCGGTGAAATCGAGAGAAAACCAGTTTTATTATGGACACCCGCAAAACCGTTTCTGGAAAGTGATCGCTGGTATTACCGGACGCCCTCTCCCGGAGACAATTGAAGAAAAGAAGGCGTTGCTGCTTGCGAGCCGCATCGCTGTATGGGATGTGATTGCGAGCTGTACTATTACCGGCTCCAGTGACAGTTCAATCCGGGATGTAACGGTGAACGACATACGGGCGTTGTTAGAAAAGTCCAATATTTGTTATATATATGGGAATGGGGCGAAAGCATGTGAACTGTATGACCGTTATGTCAGGGAGCAGACGGGAGTGGATATTGTGAAGCTGCCGTCGACAAGTCCGGCGAATGCGGTTTTTCGGCTGGATCGTTTGCTGCAGGAGTGGAGGAAATTTCTTCAAATATAATGCTATATGAATGTTTTTGTTTGCGAATTCCGATCTTAGTATGTTATACTGGACATACATACCAAATCAAAGGAGAATGGAGGTCTTTCAATGAAAAAGAATAGTTGGAACAAACCGCTGGGAGCGGCGACCAGTTTTGCGCTTATTTTGTCAATGACGTTTGGGGTGTCAATATCATCGCAAGATGCTGCGCAGGCGGCATCGAAAAAACCGAAACTGAGTAGTAAGAAAATCACTGTCAGCGTCGGCAAGGTAAAGACAATTAAAGTGAAACCGGCGAATAAGAAGGTTAAGTGGTCGGTAAAGCAGGGAAAACAGTGTATTACGTTGACAAATAAGAAGAAGGCGAGCGTCGGCATCCGGGGGAAGAAAGCCGGGAAAGCTACCGTACAGGCAGCGGTGGGGGCAAAGAAGCTGGCATGTAAGGTGACGGTAAAGAAAACCGTATCCACTGTATCTACATCGCCCAAGCCGGAGCAATCTGTGACGCCAGCACAAAATACGGCGACACCTTCCAATGTGCCGACATCGGCGCCTACCGGTACACCGGAACCGACAGAAAGTCCTTCGCAGACGCCAACCGGCACTCCCGTAGCGACGCCGGGAGAAGGCGAGTACGAGGGAACGGATATTAGCTGGATCGATCCGAATAAGCCGATGGTAGCATTTACATTTGACGACGGGCCGGTCGGCAATGCAGATACAGATAACAGCATGGTGATTCATAATGCGTTGCGGGAACATAACGCGCATGCGACATTTTTCTATATCGGCAGCCAGATCAACAGTGAGGCGAAACGCGATGAGGTCAAACGGGCGGCGGAAGCAGGGTTTGAAGTAGGAAACCACTCGTATGACTGGAAATCCCTGAGTAGTTTAAAGGAGGAGGCAATCACGGAATCGATCGATAAGACAAATGCGATATTGACAGAGATTACCGGATACCATAATTTTCTCTTCCGCGCCCCGAACCTTGCCGTCAGCAACACGATGAGGCAATGTATTAACGCTCCGTTTATTCATTGCGGGGTGGACAGTAAGGACTGGGATAAAGCGACGACAGAAAATATTATCGCAAATGTAAAAAAGGCGAAGGACGGCGATATCATCCTTATGCATGAGACGGAGAAAAATACAGTAGCTGCTGTCCCTGAGCTTTTGGATTATTTTCAGGAGAAGGATTGGCAGGTCGTGTCCGTATCGGAACTGTTCCTGGCAAGAGGCCAGAAAATGATAGCTGGACAGGATCATCATAACTGTCCGCCGAAACAGGAGTAGTGTGAAATTTATGTTAAAAGAATAAAAAAGGGCTCAGTACCGACCGGTTTTTAACCAAGTAGTACTGAGCCTGTTAAATGTCTGCACAAGATTATTTTTATAATTTACTCTGCCGCTTCATCACGGCTGTTGTTTTCTTCTTCCGATGACGCTGTTTCCTCGTAATTAAGTACGTGCTTAATCGCCTCTGTCATAGTGAGATATTCTTTCAATAATTCTTGCAGATATTCGCTGCCTTTATCCGTGAGATGATAGTAAATGCGCGTTCTGCGTTTTCCTACCCTTACTTCACTATCCTGGAGAAAACCGTAATCAACAAGACGATAAAGTGTTGGATACATAGTGGCTTCTTTGAGATCATATTTATTCGAGCTGCGTTCTACAAGTTCTCTTCTAAGCTGGTATCCATACTTGTCAGATTCTTGTAATAGGGAGAGAATAAGCAAATCAATCGTTCCCCGTTTTAAGTTTTCCTTGATAGTATCTACATTCATGATTCATCCTTGCTTTCTAAATTTCCGTGTGTTATTGGTAGCTAATATATGTATATATACTGTTTATATAGATTGTTTAAAAATCCTACTAATAGTGTAGTTGAAAATCGACAAAAAGTCAATATTTATTTTAATAAATTTTGGAAAAACTACTTGACCTGTCGTAGTAGTTATGCTATGATATACCTACGACAGTCGTACTACGATAATCGTGGTAATAAAAAGGGAGGGCTGGGCGGCGCTTGTTTAAGCGGTTCGGCCGGGGGAGAAAGGAGGGAACGATCATTCTCTCAATCTAATAAAACTATTATCTCCTATCAGACTGGAGATGTAAAGAAGTAG
>CAJTZF010000037.1 GCA_910584245.1 uncultured Eubacterium sp. | reverse complement strand
TAGAAACTTATTAACCAAGTAGTCTTATTGACTACACCATTATTATACTAGGAGAGATGAGATTATGAATAGCACGAAATTAATACCGGGTTCGGTAACGCCGCTTGGCGCATTATACGATAAAGAAAAAAGGTAATGGTATTTATTGATAAGGAGTTTATTGAATCGTCAAATGTTATAGAGGTTTATCCGAATGAAAATACAGCGACGGTGTGGTTAAAGACAGAGGATTTAATTCGTATCATAAGAGAACATAAAATTGCGATGCTTCTCAAATAAGTTTCTGAAATGCTGGGGATCGAGAAAATTTCTTGAAACGTTTTGGCCCTGATTTCTGTCTAATATATGAACGTTCAAAAATAAGGCCAGGAGGTGAGATGAATCGTGAAAAAGCTTGTTAAACGGGCACAAGGCGGGGATGCAGATGCATTTGTACAGCTTATGGAGGAAAACAGGCAGAGTATGTATAAAGTGGCAGTCTGCTATGTAAACAATCCAGAAGATGCGGCGGACATCATGCAGGATACGATGCTGGCGGCATTTGAAAAGATACAGGATTTGAAAGAACCTGGATATTTCAGAACGTGGCTGACGAGGATCCTGATAAATAAGTGTAAAGATTTTCTGGATAAACGAAGCTGGGAAGTTGCCTTTGATGAAATACCGGAGAAAGCATGTAGTGACACGTCGCTTGACCATTTGATGTATGAGGAACTTATACAGGCGGTGGATGAGCAGTACCGGGATATTCTCGTATTGCATTATGTAAAGGGATTTAAGGCAAAGGAAATCGCTGAGGTACTGGGCATGAAAGATGCAACTGTTCGCACGAGGCTGAGGCGGGGGCGCGAGAATCTTATGCAGGTATATGAAAGACAGTCGGGGGATAGAAAAGGAATGGGAGCAGAGGGAAAGGTAGTAGTGGGTTCAATTTTTCGAGAAAGGATAGGGAAGTATTATGCGGGATAAACGATTAAAAGAAATGTTTGAACAGGAACTGGAGATTCCGGATGTGGTACAGGAAAAAATGCGCGAGGTATATCGGCAGGTGGGGGCAGATATGGACAAGGTAGAAAAGGCGTCCTATCGAAACGATATAAGCAGAATGGGAACGCGCTACGTCAAGGCAGCGTCTATTGCGCTGGTTGCTTTGATGGTAACCACTACGGTTCATGCGGCAACTGGCGGCGGATTTGGGAAGCTGTCGGGGTTGTTTCGCGGAGACGTCAGTCAGATTCAGTCGTCATCTGTGACACCAGAGGTCTCTTCTGAGAAAAGTACGTTTAAAAACTTGAAGGTTTCCGTGGAGCGGGTGTTCGGAACGGAAGAACTCAGCTATATCGTTTTAAGAGTGAAGCGGACAGATGGCAAAACGTTTGATAAGAATATGGATTACCGTTTCAGCCAGGTTGGCATGAAAGGAGAGAGTGACGGGGACTGGGCAGGAAGCGCAGAAGGGGAAAGCGCAGCGGATTCGAATAACCTTATCAGTCAAGCGGATACGAAAGAAGAAAAGGATACAAACGAGAAAGAGGATGCAAAAGAGTGCAGCTCAGCTGTCTCCATTACGGTAGGAGGCGGAGAAAAACCAAAAGTTGAGAGTGTGGAGAACAACTACACGGATACAGGAATTATGATTGAAAATAATGGGACGGACGAGATTCGCCTTGCAGTTGTGTGCGGCTATGAACAGGTTATGGATGGGGTAAGCCGCTATCATAAAGGCGAGAAGTGCCGGTTAAGGCTGAGCGGGCTATGCGGTGACGTCGATGGAGAAGAGAAGACTCGTATAGATGGAACGGCAGAGACGGAGTTTGTAATGGACTATGGTGATTGCCAGAAAAAGGTGTGTGAACCGGGAAAGAAGATAAGATTGCCTAAGCTGAATAGTGAGACTAAGTATCTTTCAGCAGGAAAGCTTGACCGGGTTACAGTTACACCATATTTTATCCGGTATGAAAGAACGATGACAGAGAAACAATTTGATAATAAGACGTGGGATCAGGTGTATGTGGAAATGGAGGATGGCACGCGAATTGGTTATCCGACATTAAATTCGTGGCTTGAGCAGGAGAACGGCAGGGGAGGTTATGGCATAGGGACTGACGGAAAACATAACGATTACTTGATGTTTGTAGACTTAATTGATGTCGAGCATGTGAAGGCGGTCTACTTTGGAAACACACGGATTGATATGTAAAACTAAGTGCGGGCCAAATAATGACAATATCATAAGGCTGGGATAGCAAGGATTTTGTTTTTGCTATCCCAGTCTTTATTATAAAAGTCCAGTGTATATTTTCCGGCCGGGAAAACGTGAATTGACGTAGGAAGAAGAACCGGGTATACTGGTGGTAAGATAGTGACAGTTCCCGTACCGTTGGCGGAGGTTTCCGTGTTCGCTGTGAAGAGTTCGGAGATAAGGAGTTGAACATAATGACAAAGTTGACCTTAACTGCCCGGCGCAAGGGCGCGTCGGAAGAATATACGCCGTTGGATGCCAATTCACTTTGTGCGCAGGTGAGGATCCTTTCCGGTACCGGTATGTCAGATGCCCCGCTGGTGCAGGAAATTATAATCACGGCAGAAACAGACTTCGAAGGCGTGATCCGCATTGCCATGCCTAGCGTCGCCTGTACGCCGCGTTTCTTTCTGCCCGGATTCATGTATGGCACGAATCGCGGCGAAGCTCCTCTGGTGGTAGATAGCAAATGTCCGCGTTTGCGGCAAAACGGAGAATTCCCTGCTTCGTCATGGTGGATGGTGCGCAGTGACCGGCTTTCCCATCCCTGCGCCTTTGCTTATGGCGACGGACGGCTAACGGGTTTTGCCGCGTCCCCCTATTTCGTATACTGTGATAATCAACGCAAACCGTGGCAACCCGGCATACAAGGAGAGTTTGACCAGTATACAGGTTTTGGATGTTCATTACAGGCGGGTGAGATTTGGTATACGTTGGGATATGAGAATGCACCTTGGTTCTTTTTGGATTCACACCAGTATTCCCCTCGTGCGCCGTTGGACGCAAACGGTTTTACCCTTGCCAAAGGGGAGACGGTGGCGGTCTGTCTCCACTGTTTCGATATTCCGGCAGACGACGAGCGCGCGCTTCACGATGTGCTGAAATGGGTATACTGGCAGTATCATGAACCACCCCGCCGTTTGTTAAGCGTGAAGGAAACCGTTCGCGATATTGCTACGGCCATTACCCTTGATGCATGGTTGCCGGAACATCATACGTATTCTGGTTTTGTGTTTGACCGGGGAGATCATTTTGAGTACAATCCGCTGCCCTCGATCTCGTGGACAAACGGTCTGTCCGCCGCAGTACCGATGCTTGTCTCCTCCCTTCGGTTGAAGGATGAAGCTATGCGCCGGCAGGCACTGGACTGCATCGACGATATCGCACATCATTCCATCAACAGGCAGAATGATCTGCCCTATTTGATAAAGCAGGATGGTCAGTGGAGCAATTGCGGCTGGTGGTACGACCGGCAGCGCACACCAGGGCATGCGGCCTATCTGGTGGGGCAGAGTGTGTATTTGATTCTGAAAGCATACGAGTGGGAAGCGCGCGAACGCGGCATCGAACATGACCATTGGCTGGCTTTTGCAAAGCGTATTATCGCTCGGACAGAGAAAAGCCGCAATGCAGACGGTGAATATCCTTACATTCTGTCAGAAAAGACTGGCGCGGGGGTAGAATACGATTCTTTTTCCGGCGCATGGTGTATGGCTGCTGCGGCATATTATTCCTTCCTAACCGGGGACAGGATGTATATGGACGGTCTTTTGCACAGCGAGGGCTGGTACCATGATGCATACGTTCGCCATCAGGAGTGCTACGGCGGACCTCTGGACATCGACAAGAATATTGACTCAGAAGGGATTCTTGCTTACATCCGTGCAGTCCGCTATCTTCACGAGATCACAGATGAGGCGTATTTGCTGGACCATTTGCGGGATGCACTGTACTACGAGTACACTTTCAAATTCTGTTATAACTCACCCATTCAGGTTCCGCCTCTGGGCACAATAGGCTGGTCAAGCTGCGGGGGAAGCATTACTTCGGTAACAAATCCACACATACATCCCATGTCGTCTTCTGTTATGGACGAGATGTCCTATTTTCTGTCTAAACAGGAGGATGTGTACATCCGCAGCCGGCTGGAGGATACTCTTTTGTGGAGCTGCCAGTGCCACAATACCATTGACCGGGAGTATGGTTACGGCAGGAAGGGCTGGATGTCCGAACGGTTTTGTCACAGCGAAGGTCTGGTTAAAGAGCGGTATCCGGATGGTACGCTGGCCAGTACGTGGTTTGCGCTGATGCCCTGGGCCTGCGGATCCATTCTCGAAGGATTAACGGGTGAGATGTGGCCGGAGGATGTGAAAGAGAATGGTGAAGTCTCTGCACTTTAAACGTTACATAATGCAATTTCAAGTTGGTTTACATATTGCCAGGAGGGAATTATAATAATAACAATCAGAGGTGAATGCAGTATGACAACGGGAGAAAAATTAGCATTCCTCCGTAAGAAGAAGGGGATAACGCAGGAACAACTGTCGGAACAAGTAGGTGTTTCCCGGCAATCTGTTTCACGATGGGAGATGGACGCCGCTTTTCCGGAGACAGATAAACTTATAAAATTGAGCAGATTATTTGAGTGCAGTATTGATTTTTTGCTAAATAACGGTCCCCAGCAAAGTGTAAAAGGTGAGGAAGGATTGTCTGTCAAGGATTGTTATGAGTTCATACGTGAGTGTGGCTATTTTTTTCTGGCTACTGCCGTTCATAACCAACCAAGTTTAAGGCCGTTTGGAATGATTTATGCAAAGGATGATACAATGTTTATCGTTACTGACCAGCGAAAAAAAGTATATTCGGAATTAAAGCGCAATTCCTGTATTGCAATAGCGAGCTATAACCAGAATATTCACAAATGGATTCGGATATGCGGAGAGGCAGGGGAGGATTGCTCAAGTCAGTTAAAACAAGAGTTGATGAACATATATCCGAATTTGAAACGGGCATACCAGAATGAAGAGGAGATGTATCTTGCTATTTTTAAGTTGCGGATTGACGATTTTAGTATTATGTAAGTGTTACAGTAAAATTGTGGAGCATTAGGAGGAGGTAGAAATGGAGAAATTGAATAAGGAATCGGAAGATATTATGATTGAACGTTTTGGGACGGACAGCATTATCGCGTTGGCGACGTTGGAAGGTAATATGCCACATGTTCGTTCTGTAAACGCACATTATGAGAATGGGGCGTTTTATGTGATTACATATGCACAATCGAATAAGATGAAGCAGATTGAGAAGAATCCTAATGTTGCGATATCCGGGGATTGGTTTACCGCACATGGTAAAGGCATTAATCTCGGATATTTTGGAAAGGAGGAGAATGTTGAAATAGCAGAGAAATTGCGGGAGGCATTTTCAGCATGGATCGGGAACGGGCACAATGATTTTAGTGATGTCAATACTTGTATTCTTTGCATTAAGCTCACAGACGGCGTTTTGTTTTCACATGGAACACGGTATGATATCAATTTCACTGAATAAGTTGGAAATAAAAAAGATATTAGAATAATCGGCAAAAAAAGCATTTGTCGGGTTAGTAAGAGGATGATAAGATGAAATATGATTGGATAGATGAATATTTGATGCAGAAAAAGGCAGTAACGAAAAACCTTCAAGCGGATTGGAATTGGGTACGATACTGTATCCAGGATAAAATGTTTGCAGCCATTTGCCTGGATAAGAAAGATAAGCCCTACTATATCAATGTGAAAACGGATCCGTTGGAAAGCACGCACTTAAGAGAGCAGTATGAGGATATTGTTCCCGGGTATTATTCGAATAAAGTGCACTGGAATTCGATCAAACCGGATGGTGAAGTTCCGAATGAAGTAGTAAAACATTTGTTAGATGAATCGTATGAATTGGTTTTGCAGGGGTTCAGTAAAAAGAAACAAGGGGAGATTCTGGGGGAAACATGACGGAATTATCTATTTTGGAGTGGAATATGAATCAACGGGGTGGATATGGACATGGCCGTATTCCTACATGGGTGTTGGATGAAATATTAGGATATGATATTATCGTACTGACAGAGTTTTGTCAGTTTGATGTTGTATCATTTTAGTTGACACCTTTTACTCAAGGATTTGATGTATAAT
>CAJTZF010000036.1 GCA_910584245.1 uncultured Eubacterium sp. | reverse complement strand
AATTTATTAACCAAGTAGTCTTGATTGACTACACCATTATTATACTAGGAGGTGGAAAGCGGTGATTAGTGTAAAGATCTTTTTTATCTATTTGTTGATTATGGCGCTGACGACGTATGCGATACGGGTGATTCCTCTTGTTTTATGCAAGGGGAAGATTGAAAATGTATTTATGAAATCTTTTTTATTTTATATTCCGTATGCGGTATTGGGAGCGATGACCTTTCCGGCGATTTTATATTCTACCGATGGAATGATTTCTGCAGTAATTGGCATGGTCGTAGCAGTGCTGTTGGCATATAGGGGAAAAAGCTTGCTTACAGTGGCAATGGCGGCATGTGTTACGGTATATATAGTGGAATTTTTGCAGCGTTTTTTTTGATGGGAAGAGAGGGCGCTATCTATTTAGGGAATAAGTCTTTCCCTAAATTGCGCAAAGTTTTACTTGACAAACGGAGGCCACACACGCTATAATGATCTAGCATGCGTTCGTGTGGTCTTTTTGTATACCCAAAAAACCACATAAGGAGCATGACAGAAACAAAACTATAGGAGGTGAAAATTAATGCCAACTTTTAACCAATTAGTAAAGCAGGGTAGAAAATCGGTTGCGAAGAAGTCAAATTCTCCAGCGCTTCAGTACACTTACAACTCATTGAAGAAGAAATCGACAGAGAGTGCTTCCCCACAGAAGCGTGGTGTTTGTACGGTTGTGCGTACGGCTACACCGAAAAAGCCTAACTCAGCATTGCGTAAAATTGCCAGAGTTCGTCTTTCCAATGGGATTGAGGTGACGAGTTATATTCCTGGTGAAGGCCACAACCTTCAGGAGCATAGCGTAGTTATGATCCGTGGCGGAAGGGTAAAAGACCTTCCGGGTACGAGATACCACATTATCCGTGGAACGCTGGATACGGCAGGTGTTGCGAACAGGAAACAGGCTCGCTCCAAGTATGGTGCGAAAAGACCGAAAGCAGGCAAATAAAATTTGTTTACTAATTTAAAAGTACCGGATTAATTTTTGCATCATTTCTATATATAATGACAATATATGATTTGACGGCCGGATGAAATGCGGCCGTGTGTAAGCAAGATTTAAGCTGGTGCGGACACAAGTAGTGAGTACCTGTGAATTAATAATATTATTAAGGAGGGAAGTAACGTGCCACGTAAAGGACATATTCCAAAAAGAGATGTACTGGCAGACCCGGTTTATAAGAACAAAGTTGTTACAAAGCTGATCAACAATATTATGTTGGATGGTAAAAAGGGTGTGGCTCAGAAAATCGTTTACGGTGCATTTGAAGAAGTCGCTGAAAAGACAGGAAAAGATGCATTAGACGTTTTTGAAGAAGCTATGAGTAACGTTATGCCCGAGCTTGAGGTAAAGGCAAGACGTATCGGCGGATCTACTTACCAGGTTCCGATCGAAGTAAAACCTGACCGCAGACAGGCTTTGGCACTTCGCTGGCTGACTCTTTATTCACGCAATCGCGGTGAAAAGACGATGAAGCAAAGACTTGCCAATGAGATTATGGATGCAGCAAACAATACTGGCGCATCTGTAAAGAAAAAAGAAGATATGCACAAGATGGCGGAGGCAAACAAGGCCTTTGCTCATTATCGGTGGTAATTGGCGGCGTTTTGCCGCAAGGCTTGCTTTCGCTTATTATCGTTGAGAAAGAATTAGGAGGAAATAACCTTGGCTGGAAGAGAATATCCATTAGAGCGTACTAGAAATATTGGTATTATGGCTCATATCGATGCCGGTAAGACGACGCTGACCGAGCGTATCCTTTACTATACCGGTGTTAACTATAAGATTGGTGAAACTCATGAAGGTTCTGCGACCATGGACTGGATGGAGCAGGAGCAGGAAAGAGGTATCACGATCACTTCCGCTGCGACGACATGTCACTGGACTCCTCAGAAAGAGAATAAGGTTGCTCCAGATGCACAGGAATACCGTATCAATATTATTGATACTCCGGGACACGTAGACTTCACGGTAGAGGTTGAGCGTTCCCTGCGTGTGCTTGATGGTGCAGTTGGTGTGTTCTGTGCCAAAGGTGGTGTTGAACCACAGTCTGAGAATGTCTGGCGTCAGGCGGACACTTATAATGTACCGAGAATGGCATTTATTAACAAAATGGACATTCTGGGTGCGAATTTCTACGGTGCCGTAGATCAGATTAAGACAAGATTAGGTAAAAACGCGATCGTTCTTCAGCTGCCAATCGGCAAGGAGGACGATTTCCAGGGAATCATTGATTTGTTTGAGATGCAGGCATATATTTATCATGATGATAAGGGAGAGGACATTTCAATTGAGCCGATTCCGGATGACATGAAAGAAGATGCCGAGCTTTATCACACGGATCTGATTGAAAAGATTTGTGAATTAGATGATGATTTGATGATGGAGTATCTGGAGGGGGATGAACCTTCGATTGATGCCCTGAAGGCTGCTCTGCGCAAGGGAACTTGCGAGTGTAAGGCAATTCCGGTATGCTGCGGAAGCGCATACCGCAATAAGGGCGTTCAGAAGCTTTTGGACGCAGTAATTGATTATATGCCGGCGCCGACCGATATTGAGGCGATTACCGGTGTCGATGATGCGGGAAATGAAGTGGTTCGTCATTCGAGCGACGATGAGCCGTTCTCCGCTCTTGCATTTAAAATCATGGCTGACCCGTTTGTCGGAAAATTGGCATTTATCCGTGTGTACTCCGGTACATTGAACTCCGGTTCTTATGTGCTGAATGCCACAAAAGGGAAAAAAGAGCGTGTCGGACGTATTCTTCAGATGCATGCCAATAAACGTCAGGAATTAGACAAGGTGTATTCGGGAGATATCGCTGCCGCAGTTGGATTTAAGCTGACAACGACAGGTGATACAATTTGTGACGAGCAGCATCCGGTTATTCTTGAGTCTATGGAATTCCCGGATCCGGTTATCGAGCTCGCAATCGAGCCAAAGACAAAGAATGACCAGGGAAAAATGGGAGAAGCTCTTGCGAAACTCGCAGAGGAGGATCCTACGTTCCGCGCTCACACAGATCAGGAAACCGGACAGACGATCATTGCCGGAATGGGTGAGCTTCACCTGGAGATCATCGTAGACCGTCTTCTTCGTGAATTTAAGGTGGAAGCAAATGTAGGTGCTCCGCAGGTTGCCTACAAAGAGACATTTACGACGCCTGTCGATGTTGATAGCAAGTATGCGAAACAGTCTGGTGGTCGTGGACAGTACGGTCACTGTAAAGTTAAATTTGAGCCAATGGATCCAAATGGCGAAGAGACATTTAAGTTTGAATCTACCGTAGTCGGTGGTGCGATTCCGAAGGAATACATCCCGGCAGTCGGTGAGGGTATTGAGGAAGCAGCACAAGCTGGTATCCTCGGAGGCTTCCCTGTACTCGGCGTACATGCGAATGTATGGGACGGATCCTACCATGAAGTCGATTCTAGTGAGATGGCATTCCACATCGCAGGATCTATGGCGTTCAAGGATGCAATGAGAAAAGGAAACCCAGTACTTCTCGAGCCGATCATGAAGGTCGAAGTAACAATGCCAGAGGAATACATGGGTGATGTAATCGGAAGTCTGAATGCTAAGCGCGGACAGATTGAAGGAATGGAAGATATCGGCGGCGGTAAAATGGTGAAGGCGTTCGTTCCTCTTGCTGAGATGTTCGGATACTCCACGGAACTGCGCTCCACTACCCAGGGACGCGGTAACTATTCCATGTTCTTTGAGAAATATGCCCAGACACCGAAAAATGTACAAGATAAAGTTCTTGCACAGAAAAATGGCAAATAAAGATTTCATTAAGTCAGGCGGACTTAGTGAGGAAATGCCGATATTTTCATAAATAGGGGATTGATTTTTTTGGAATTATCCCATATAATAAAGTCATATTGGCAGTTGAAGCAAAATTTCTAAAAAAATAATATAATAATAAGTTAGGAGGACTTTTAGAAATGGCTAAGGAAAAGTATGTAAGATCGAAACCGCATTGTAACATTGGTACGATTGGTCACGTAGACCACGGTAAGACGACACTGACAGCAGCAATTACAAAGGTTTTGGCTGCAAGAGTAGAGGGAAATGAAGCTACAGATTTTGAAAATATTGATAAAGCTCCGGAAGAGCGTGAAAGAGGTATCACAATTTCTACTGCTCACGTTGAGTACGAGACAGATAAGAGACACTATGCACACGTAGACTGCCCGGGACATGCTGACTACGTAAAGAACATGATCACTGGTGCGGCTCAGATGGATGGAGCAATCCTTGTTGTAGCAGCTACTGACGGTGTTATGGCTCAGACAAAAGAGCACATCCTTCTTTCCCGTCAGGTAGGCGTTCCTTATATCATCGTATTTATGAACAAGTGCGACATGGTTGACGACGAAGAGCTTCTTGAGCTTGTAGAGATGGAAATCACAGAAATCCTTGAGGAGTATGACTTCACAGACTGCCCAATTATCAAAGGTTCTGCACTTGGTGCCCTGGAAGATCCAAGCAGCAAGTGGGGCGATGCAATTATGGAGCTTATGGATACAGTAGACAGCTATATCCCAGATCCAGAGCGTGATACAGATAAGCCTTTCGTAATGCCTGTTGAGGACGTATTCTCTATCACGGGACGTGGTACAGTTGCTACAGGACGTGTTGAGGCTGGTACACTTCACCTCAATGACGAAGTTGAAATCGTTGGTATCAAAGAAGAGACACGTAAGGTCGTTGTAACTGGTATCGAGATGTTCCACAAAGAGCTGGAAGAGGCTCAGGCTGGTGACAATGCCGGTGTGCTTCTCCGTGGTGTTCAGAAGAACGAGATTGAGAGAGGACAGGTTCTCTGCCAGCCAGGTACACTTACTTGCCATACGAAATTTACGGCTCAGGTATACGTATTGACGAAGGATGAGGGTGGACGTCATACGCCATTCTTCAATAACTATCGTCCACAGTTCTATTTCCGTACAACGGACGTAACAGGTGTTATTGAGCTTCCAGAAGGAACTGAGATGTGCATGCCTGGTGATAACGTAGAAATGACGATTGAGCTTATTCATCCAATCGCTATGGATCAGGGTCTGACATTCGCTATCCGTGAGGGCGGACGTACAGTAGGTTCTGGTCGTGTGGCTACGATTATTGAGTAATCAGTAAAAAGCTAGATTTTATGGGGCTTTCCGAGAAATCGGGAAGCCCTTTTTGAAACTTTGCAACAGTGAAAATATGTAAAGCGGTGCCAAAACGGTGCCATAAAAAAGAACTCCGATGAAAGTGGTGCCAAGTTTCATCGGAGTCTGTCTTTTTACCAACCTTTTATTTGCTTTACCTGTTCTGCCCGCTCTTTGTCTTTATGGTATTGCAACTTGAACTGTATCGTTTCCACTACTTCCTTTCTTGCTTCATCGTCTAGCTGATAAAATGAAGTCAACAGATTATCCACATCGGGCATACTGTTTTTCCCAAACAGATACATAAGCGGATATAGGGAATTTTTCAGATATACTTTTACCCTATTTCCGTCAAGTGCGCCATTTAGCCCATCGGGGAGTGTGGGGTATATTTCTTCTTCAGTAATAGCGCCGGAGAACGGACTGGCGGTGCATATCTCATTCACATCAATTTCTAATTCATTTGCCAACCGCAAGGCAAAGTCAAATCGGATATTGGAATCCTTTTGAATAATAGAATATAGTGTTGTAGCACTAATTCCAGTAGCCTTTGCAATCTGACGAACATTTGTGTTCTTACTGTCAAGTATTTCTTTCAGTTTCTTTCCATCGCCCATAGTGACCTCCTATTTTCATATGTTGAATAATTACGAAAAGCATAAATCCTATTTATCATCATACCACATATACGAAAAACATAAAAGAGTAAAATAGAAAAAATGTAAATACGAAGTTCGTAAAAATATTTTTACGAAGTGTTGACATTGTTTGGATAAGGTGCTAATATGAATATACGAAATTCGTACAAAAACGAAATACAAATAGTGTAATGAATTTCTAAAAGGGGAAAGGAGGACAAACGTGTGGCAAACTACCGTTATATGTTGAGTGCGGAAGATATAGCCAAAGAGTTAAATTGTTCAAAATCTCATGCCTACAAGATTGTAAAAGAACTGAACAAGGAACTTGCAGGACAGGGGTATATTACAATGGCAGGACGTATTCCGAGGGCGTTTTGGGCAAAGAAAATGTACGGTTATGAGTTATCAATAAGCTAAGGAAAGGAGCGTGGCGGTATGGCTTATAAGGAAAAAGACACAAAAAAGTGGTCGGCGCAATGGTTTGAAACAACGGCAAAAGGAGAGAAGAAAAAGCGGAGAAAGAGGGGATTTGAAACAAAAAGAGAAGCGTTAGAGTATGAGCGGCAAAAGAAATTGAGTAGTAGCCGAAGCATGGATATGAAGTTGAGTGAATTTATGGAGGTCTATTTTGAGGATAAGCAGAATGAATTGAAAGACCGCACCATGAAGAATAAACGGTATATGATGGAGCAACACATTATTCCCTACTTTGGCGAACAAATGTTAAGTGAGATTACCGCTTCACAAATCATACAGTGGCAGAACGAAATGCAGACAAAGGGATTTTCGGAAAGCTATTTAAGAATGATACAAAATCAGTTGACCTGTATATTTACTCATGCGTCACGCATTTATGATTTGCACACAAATCCATGTAAGAAAGTGAAGCGCATGGGAAATTCCGATTCAAGAAGTTTGGACTTTTGGACAACAGAGGAATATCAGAGATTTATTCAGACGATAGAGCCGGGAACACGATACTATTTAATCTTTGAAATCCTCTTTTGGACGGGCTGTAGGATTGGCGAATTATTAGCTTTGACAAAGGGCGATATAAGTTTTGAAAATAACCAAATTAGCATAACCAAAACGTATTATCGTACTGGCAGGCAGGACGTTATTACAGAACCGAAAACAAAGCAGTCGGTAAGGACTGTTGAAATCCCGGAGTTTTTGAAAAAGGAAATTAAAGATTTTGTTGACGGTCACTATGGTATGCCGGACGATGAAAGACTTTTCCCAATCGTGCAGGAAGCGGTACAGCATAAGATGAAACGCCAAATAGCAAAAGCCGGAGTGAAGAATATCCGGGTACATGACCTTAGACATTCTCATGTGGCGTACTTAATCAATAAGGGTATAGAACCGCTTTTGATAAAAGAGAGGGTAGGGCATAAGGATATTCGCATTACGCTGAATACCTACGGACACTTATATCCTAATCAGCAACGGAGAGTTGCAGATTTACTTGACAATGAAAAAGGAAATAGCCCCGACAGCGGCAACTGTTAGGGCTGTGATAACTGGAAAACCTCTGTTATCA
>CAJTZF010000035.1 GCA_910584245.1 uncultured Eubacterium sp. | reverse complement strand
TATCCTGTTCACCGTTCCGTGTTCCAATCGCTCGTTTGGCTGCAGCACAGGCGGCAATATCACAAAGATAGGCGAAAACCATTCTGGACTTTTACCATAAGTTTTGAGGAAGCACAGGCTTTCCGCAGGGCGAATGGTGGCTATCTGCGAGAAAGGCAGTGGAAAGACCTTACTGTTGAAGTGTATATAATTTAAATAGGGAATCCCGTCTTTTATAAGGCGGGATTTTCTGGTATACTGGTTATGCGTATAAGTGATATGTAAATATTAAAAATGAATATGATATTAATAAAATTGTTTTGACTTAATTTTCGAGCATATTGCTTAGTAATATTTGAGAGAAAATATAGCAGGGAGTACATACGGAAAAAAGGTAACCTTATATGGGGACTATATGTTACCGATTAAGATTGATACTGAGGGATACAAAGTACAGATTGAAGATGAGCTTATTGAAGTGTTACGATATATTGGAACAGAAATAAAAGACTGTATTGATGACGGGATGAAAGTATATATAAAAAAAAGCAAGAGCGAATAATACAACCAAAAACAATGAGTTTCGTAAAGAAAAATTCATGTACGACAAGGAAGATGATAAATACATCTGTCCAGCAGGCAATCAGTTATCTTTTATTGAAAACACTTCTAAGAATGGAATGAAATACAAGCCATATAAATGTTTTGACTGTAATTCTTGCAAATACAGAAAAGCATGCACATCCTCAGTAAGTGGCCGCACTGTACAACGTTGGGAACACGAGGATATTTTAGACACTGTTCGTCAAGATACTTTGGATAATAGCAATATATATAAACAACGCCGATGTATTGTTGAGCATCCGTTTGGTACAATCAAAAGGACTCTGGGATATAGTTTCTTTTTGCGTCGTCAAAAGAAGAGTGTTGATGCAGAGGCATCTTCTATGTTTATTGCTTATAACTTTAAGCGATTATTAAGTATGTTTTCAACGCAAGAATTAATAAAGAAATTTGAATAAGTTTCTATAACAAAAATAAGGCATTATTTAAATTCACAAGAATAAATCAAAAAATAATATTCGCAGTAATAAAAACACCATACAGTCAGACTGCTAAATATAATTGTTAGACAGTCTGGCGCACGGTGGTGTGAGAGGTAGGAATTTCTCAATTAAGAGAAATTCCTCCTACTCGATCATTATTATTGTTCGTGGCACTTTGTAAGGAGGAATTGTAAATGGATAATATGTACGGATATGTCCGTGTATCAAGCATGGAATAGAATGAAGACCGTCAGATGATTGCACTGAAAAAATCAGCAGTCCCCGATAGTCATATATTTATGGATAAACAGTCGGGTAAGGACTTTCACAGGGTAAATTATGAGAAGTTAGTTTCACAGCTACAAGAGGCAGATTTGCGCTATATCATGAGTATTGACCGCCTGGGGCGCAGCTATGCGGAGATACAAAACCAGTGGCGTATGCTCACAAAGGAGATTGGCATTGATATTTGCGTATTTGCGTGATCGACATGCCGCTCTTGGATACGAGGAATGGAAAAGACCTTATGGGGACATTTATTGCAGAGTTGGTATTACAGATGCTCTCTTTTGTTGCAGAGAACGAAAGGGAAAATATATGGAAAAGACAACAACAGGGAATCATGGCGGCAAAGGCCAGAGGAGTCAGGTTTAGCAGACTGGAATCACCTGTTTCGGAGGGTTTTGGTGAAATTATCAAAAAGTGGGAGAAAGGTTATATTAGAGTGGATGCTGCAATACAGAAATGTGGTATGAGCCAGGCTACGTTTTATCGGCGGGTGAGGGAATATCGCTTAAGCAGAAAGCAATAAAATAAACTATCAAAAGGTGTACTTTTTGATAAATTCTCTTCATCTAAAAAACACAACATACTTTCCATGATATGTATACAAAAGCAAAGCAAAATTACAGATTTTATCTTAGGAATGGGGGTGCGGACATTTTCCTGGACTGGTTAAGCTGCCAATCCAAGACTCTGTCTGTACTCCCTTGGGCTCATATTTCCAAGTGAAATTTTGATTCTCTTTTCGTTATACCATATCAGATATTCATTCAGTATGTCAATGAATTCCTGGATGCTGACGCCTGTCCAGTCCCTGTTATAAAGCATTTCGTTTTTTAGACGGCCAAACAGTCCTTCACAGGCAGAGTTGTCAGGGGAGCATCCTTTCTTTGACATAGAGCGTTCAAGCCCTGCCTGTTCCATCCGGCTGATCCAGCATCCAGCCCGGCCAGCGGCAATGGCATCCCCTGTCTGAATGGATAAGGGGGCGCTCACCTTTCTCCAGACCGGAGATTGCCTGGTTGGGCATACGGTTTACCAGGGCGGCATCCGGGCTTGTCCCAATTGTCCAGCAGGGAACCATGCCGTCAAAACAGTCTACGATTGGTGAAAGGTAGACTTTTCCCGCTGGCAGGGCAAACTCGGTAATATCCGTGAGCCATTTCTCGTTTGGCCTGACTGCATGGAAGTCCCTTTCCAACACATTGGGTACAGAAGGGGAGATTTCTCCCTGATAAGAACTGTACTTTCGTCGTCTTTTGGCCTTTGCCTCAAGACAGTCCTCCTGCATGAGCCGCTGGACCATTTTTCAGAAAGGGTGATCCTTTCCCGATTTAGAAGCCCATGGGTCCGTCGGTATCCGTAGCGTCCCGCATTTTTCATGGAATAATTCTGTGATCTTCCTGCGGATGCTGCTGTATTTATCTTCATGGCGTGAAACTGCCCTCTGATAATAATAACTGCTGTTGGAAAGGGAACCCCCCTTCAAAAGGGACGGCAGTGGGTATTTATCTTTCAGGGCATCGACGATCACTGCCTTTTCCCTGTTTTTCAGGGCGCTCTGGCCGATGCCGGGGTCTTTTTTTAGGACATTGATGGTTTCTTTCAATATGTCAATTTTCATCTGCATATCCTGCATTTGCGCATGGAGCTGTTCAATCTCATAGGCTGGTGCCGGGGTGTTTTCCTCTTCCAGGGTGTCCGGCGGTATATTTTTATCATTTTTCAAAACAGCAGTACCTCCGCGGAGATATTTTTTCCGCCAGGCATATATACTCGCCCTGGTGTATCCGATCTCCTCTGATACTGATTTTATACTTTCTCCCAGCTCAGAACAACGGTGTAATGCGTCCATTTTTACTTCAAGGGATGGTTGACATGGGTTAATTCTTTCCGCGGGGGCTTGGGGATGCCCTCATTTTCAATCCATGTGTATAGGGATCTTCCAGTAGGATAGCCCAGAACACGGATTGTTTCTGTCACTGACCTGCACTGATGGTAAACCTGCAGTGCAATGTCGATTTCTTGTGAATACATTGTGATTCAGCTCCTTTCGGAGCCCTTAGGGAGTCCGGGAAAATGTCCGCACTCCCAATCCAAAGAAGTTCACAAATTTTATTGCACCAACATTAAAAATATGGTAAAATATTCTATAATCTTTCAACTATCAAAAAGTACATTTTTTGACATAGGTATCAATCAAAAGGAGAACTACGAACATGAAGAGAAAAGTAAGTGAACGATCACTGGCTTTGCTTCTGGCGGTGACCTTGCTGACAGGTCTCCTACCTATAGGAACAGGAGTGAAAAGTCGTGCGGCGGAGCAGATTACACTCAGGAATCCCCGCTTTATCAAGACTACTCAGGAAGTGGCGCCGGGAACAAGTGAGAAAAAGGAGCTGAAAAATCCAACTATGGAAAATGGCGTCACCACATGGGACTGTATCTGGTTCGGAAACTACTGGCAGGAGGATACGAACGGGGACGGCAAAGCAGATAAAAATGATGCGAAGCAGCCGATCAAATGGCGCGTGCTGTTGGTGGACGGTGACGATGTGTTCCTGTTGGCGGATAAGAACCTGGACTGCCAGAAGTACAATGATACAGATACGGGCGTCACATGGGAGATGTGTACGATGCGCAGCTGGCTGAACGGCTACGGAGCTAGCGCCAATACAAGTGGAAAGGACTACAGCGATGATAACTTCCTTGATAATGCGTTTTCAGGAAGCGAGCAGTCGGCGATACGCACTACCAATGTAGTAAATGATGACAATCCTGAGTATGGCACGGAGGGCGGAAACAATACGTCAGACAAGGTGTATCTGCTGTCGATTGACGAGGCGACGAATCCGGCGTATGGGTTTGCGTCGGATGACAGTAAGTATGATGAAGGCAGAAGGGCAAATGATACAGAATATGCAAAAGTGCAAGGAACATGGGCAAATGGCTGGTGGCTTCGGTCGCCAGGTGGTGATAGTAGATACGCATCCACTGAACATCACAATGGCTATGTGTATTGGTATGGCTACGTTGTCTTCTCCATTCATACCGCTGTGCGCCCGGCTTTGCATTTGAATCTATCATCTGCTTTGGGGTGCTTTTACGCTGGCACTGTCTCTTCTGACGGAACTGTAACGGCACCAGAGACGCCCCGCCCGAACCTGACAACAACGCCGACCAATCAACCGGGGAGTACCGGGGGAACCGCTGCAGCGGGACCAAATACCAGTGTGAACCCGGGAGTATCACCTGGGGCGAATTAAACGAAAGTAGAAAAGAAAATTCCGCAGAATATCTACGCAAAGTCACTGACAAAGACATATGGAAGCAAACCATTTATACTGTCGGCTATTGCAGAAGGTGACGGAAAGCTGACATACAAAAGTAGCTCACCGAAAGTGGCGACGATATCCCCGGGGGGACAAGTGAGTGTGAAAGGATATGGAAAGACGGTCATCACGATTCATGCGGAAGCAGTGGATGAATATATGCAAGCGGAAAAGAAAATCACGCTGACTGTTGTGCCAAAACAAGTAAGGATTAAAAAAGCAAATTCGCCGTCTAGGCGGAAGATATATTTTTCATGGGCGACAGATAAATCGGTGGCTGGTTACCAGATCCAATTATCTACGAGAAAGAATTTCAAGATGGAAACGGTGCAAAGGATATATGGAAAAAAGAAAAAGTCAATTCTGATTACCGGAATTAAAAGCAGAAAAACATATTATGTCAGAATCCGTGCCTATCAAAAAATCGGAAAAGAAAGATATAACGGAGCGTGGAGTAAGAGTCGTGCAATAAAGATAAAGTGACGGGATCGTGAGAAATAAGGGAAGGAGAGTGTTATGAAAAAACTAAGAAAACATAGTGTGGTGATGATTGTAATAGCAGCATTGCTGGTGGGGACTCTGCCGATTGGACAGGAAAAGAAGAGTCAGGCAGCAAACTCTTCGACAGGTATATCAGACATGCTGCAGAACCCACAGACCGACAGCAACGGCAACACCACATGGTCGTGTGTCTACTTTGGAGACTACTGGCAGAATGATACGAATGGCGATGGCGTGGCAGATAAAAAGGATAAAAAGGAGCCGGTCAAGTGGCGCGTGCTGTCGGTGGACGGTGACGATGTGTTCCTGTTAGCGGATAAAAACTTAGACGGCCAGCAGTACAATGATACTAAAACCGACGTCACATGGGAGACATGTACGATGCGCAGCTGGCTGAATGGCTACGGAGCTGGCTCCAATAAAAGTGGAAAGGACTATAGCGACGATAATTTCCTTGATAACGCGTTTTCAGGAAGCGAGCAGTCGGCGATACGCACCACAAATGTAGTAAATGATGACAATCCTGCGCATGGCACGGAGGGAGGAAGCAATACGTCAGACAAGGTGTATCTGCTTTCGATTGACGAGGTAACAAATCCGGCATATGGATTTTCGTCGGATGACAGTAAGCATGATGAAAGCAGAAAAGCAAAAAATACAGAGTATACCAAAGCACAGGGAACTTATACAGCTACAGACGGAGAGTACGCCGGAAACGGCAATTGGTGGCTTCGGTCGCCTGGTCACAATTGTGATGACGCATCCTATGTAGGTATTGATAACTACGTGGACGTGGACCGGTTTGGCGACTATGTCTACAGCAACCTTATTAAAGCCGCGCGGCCCGCTTTGCATTTGAGTCTATCATCTGCTTTGGGGTGCTCTTACGCTGGAACTGTCTCTTCTGACGGAACTGTAATGACACCAGAGATGCCCCAATTGCAGAACCCACAGACCGACAGCAACGGAAATACAACATGGTCGTGTGTCTACTTTGGAAACTACTGGCAGGAGGATACGAACGGGGACGGAAAAGCAGATAAAAACGATGCAAAACAGCCGATCAAATGGCGGGTGCTGTCAGTGGAAGGCGACGATGTGTTCCTGTTGGCGGATAAGAATCTGGACTGTCAGAAGTACAATGATACATACACAGATGTTACATGGGAGACATGTACGATGCGTAGCTGGCTGAACGGCTACGGAGCTGGCTCCAATACAAGTGGAAAGGACTATAACGACGATAACTTCCTTGATAACGCGTTTTCAGGAAGCGAGCGGTTGGCGATACGCACCACAAATGTAGTAAATGATGACAATCCTGAGTATGGCACAGAGGGCGGAAACAATACATCAGACAAGGTGTATCTGCTTTCGATCGATGATGTGACAAATCCGGCGTATGGGTTTCCATCAAATTACAGTAACGATGATGCGAGGAAAGCAAAAAACACAAAATACGTGGCGGACGGCGGGGAGATCAAATCAGGGTTTATGTTCAGCACTGGAAACGCTGACTACTGGTGGCCTCGATCGCCTGGCATCGGTAGTCAATTGGCCGCCAGTGTGGATTACGATGGACGCGTAGGCAGCTATGGCAACTATGTCAGCTATGATCGTGTCGCTGTTCGCCCCGCTTTGCATTTGAATCTATCATCTGATTCAAGCTGGTCATATGCCGGTAGAGTAACCTCGGACAGTAAAGAGATTGGGACAGTACCCGCAACCCCTCAGCCAGAAGTTACGGAAAAACCTGATGATATATCGCTCAAGAATCCTTCCGTAAACAGCGGTGGAGTCACCACATGGGACTGTGTCTACTTTGGAAACTACTGGCAGGAGGACACGAACGGGGACGGCAAAGCCCATAAAAACGATGCGAAGCAGCCGATCAAATGGCGGGTGCTGTCGGTGGACGGTGACGATGCGTTCCTACTGGCGGACAAAAACCTCGATGTACAGCAATATAATAAAAACAATACGGATGTTACTTGGAAGACGTGTACGATGCGAAGCTGGTTGAACGGCTATGGGGCGGAAACGAACGAGCCGGGAGATGATTTTAGCACAAACAACTTCCTTGATAACGCGTTTTCGGGAAGCGAGCAGAGAGGTATACGCACGACAAATGTAGTAAACAATGACAATCCAGAACATGGCACGGAAGGTGGAAACGATACGTCAGACAAGGTGTACTTGCTGTCGATCGACGAGGTGACAAATCCGGCGTATGGGTTTCCGTCAGATTACAGTGACGATGATGCGTGGAAGGCAAAACAAACAAAATACACGGCGGACGGCGGGGAGATCAAATCAGGATATATGGGTAGCGCTGGAAGTGCTGGAAGCGTTGGCTGCTGGTGGTTCCGGTCGCCTGGTGAACATAGTGACTATGCCGCTGGTGTGGATACCATAGGCATATACCGCATAGGTCAATTTGGCTACGTTGTCAACAGTGTTTTTGTTGCTGTTCGTCCCGCTTTGCATTTGAATCTATCATCTGCTTTGGGGTGTTCTTATGCTGGCACTGTCTCTTCTGACGGAACTGTAACGGCACCAGAGATGCCCCGTCCGGACCCGACAACAACGCCGACCAATCAACCGGGGAGTAGTGGGGGAAC
>CAJTZF010000034.1 GCA_910584245.1 uncultured Eubacterium sp. | reverse complement strand
TCTTTTCGCGAAAACAGTCCGCAACGGATGTCCCGGACTTTGTCTACAGTCTGCAATATATCTATAAAAATAGATATATTGGCTTTTTTGCGTTTAAAAAGATGTAGGAGGCAATATATGAGCGTACGCGTATTGAAATTTTGCTTACAGCAGCCGGTTGTTTCTGAATGTTTCTTTGGCTCAAGAGAAATAGCATTTACGAACTGTTTCATTTCTGCTATACTATAATTGTGAGTGTACGGTTGGCATTGAATGTAAGGAAAACATGCAAATATTATTAAAGAATACGGATTTGTGAAATGATTTTTAGATGGAAAATGCCAAACACAAGTATTGATAAGAGAGGGAGGGAAGGTCGAGATAAAATATACTCGATGAAGATAATGCATAAATTGATTGAGTGCTATTTGTTTGATATAAATGAATTGAAAGATGAAGCAAGGTATCAATGTGTTCTGAATGTGTTGCCAGTAATAGGGGTATGGAAGGAAAGGAAAAAGCGTATTTTTACATATTTTAGACTAGAGGATAAATTACGAAGCATGGGAGCTGGAATTATGCTAAAGTATTTGTTTGATAAGTATAATATTGAATATAGTTATTTAAAAAAGAATCAATACGGGAAATTATATATAGACAAATCGGATATTCTGAAATTCAATATTTCACATAGTGGGGATTATGTTGTTTGTACGTATGGGAGTGGTGAAAGTGGAGTGGATATAGAAAAAAACATAAATAGTATGGATATTGCAAAAAGATTTTTTACCGAGCGAGAGTATCAAATGATCGCTGCTGGATATCCTAACATGTTTACGCGTATTTGGACGTTAAAAGAAGCGTATGTTAAAGAAATGGGAATGGGGTTATCTATACCGTTAGACTCATTTGAAGTTCAGCCGGGGAAAATAAGTGAGACAGGAAAAGATGATTTAACAGCATTATCAATGATTGATAAAACTATAGTTACAAATGATTTGGAAAAGCAATTTAGAGAATTTCAGTTTAGAGATTATTATATTTCAATATGTAGCAGAAAAAGAATTACTAAAAAAATTGAACAAGTGAATATTGAACAATTATGTGGATAGAAATGAGATATAAAATTTGTTAGTGGGTATGACTCTTTATTGGATAGTGTAAATCCGAATAACATCTGCCTGGAAAAGATGCTGTATCTGGCAAGCCAGAATGTTAAGCGACAGCGCCAAAAACCTTTACATATTTAATTCTTATCAGAAAATTCTAAATTTCATAGACACAAGATTTTTTACAGCTTCGAAACTGCAAATATTCTTTCAATCCATATTTTCCTCTTCTTTTGTCGCTATTTACTCTAACATCAAAAAATTACCTGTTTAAAACAAATATGTACTCTTGAACTTCCACTCTCCCATTGTATAATAGAATCAAGAACATCGAAATCAAGCGCAAAAAAGTACAGAGAGGAGGGGGGTGTTGAAAATTAAAACTTTCAATCTTGGGATTTGTGCCTGTGCGTGGTAAATCCATAATAGGACTTGAAACAAACTTGTATCGCAAAAAAATGCAGAAAAGAGGTAAAGAATGAACAAAAAAACAGGCAAAAAATAATTGCTACGTTCCTGTCGTCTGTGATGGCCGCAAGCGCTGTATGTATCCCCCTTCCATTCACACAATCGGGCGGAGAGGAGATCAAGGCGGCGGAAGTATCCGTCCCTACGCTGACCGTCCAGATGGACGAGGGAACCCGGGCACTCAAACACGGAGCTGCGGGATGGCTGTACGGGCTCGCCGATGAAGAAGTCCCGGCCTCGTCCCTTATCAATGTCGTCAACTTAAGCCGACATTACCCCTATGTACTACAGATTTACCCGTATGTAAAACCCATTTGTTGTTCCGTGATGTCCAGATATCCTTTTGAAGTGCCTATCAGGACGAATGATTGACCTCATTCTTTGAATTCGAGTTATAAGTGCCGCAAGCTGCTTTTTATAATTCGGAACGGTCAGCAGACTTTTCACATATCGGGAAACGACGCCTATAATGTAGCTTCTGTTTAGCTGGTATTTATGCTTTCCGCTGGTTAGTTTTTCTTCCATTTCTTCCTCGGCAGATGACTTCATCAGCGCAGATAAGTTCGATATGAATAAAGTTGCATACAAATCCTGACGGATTGCCTGCGGATTTTTCCCCGAAAAGTTTTCTAACCGCATTTTCGTTTTAAGCTCGCCGTATTTCGTTTCAATTTCCCATCTTCTGTGATACAGGCTTTGATGGTATGAAGCATCTTGACGCTCTTCAAAAAGATTGCTGACAAATATATGCGGCTCTTCGCCCGAAGTGTCTTTTATAACGCGAATCTGAGTTGCGCGTCCTTTGTAAATGTCCGTTACGGTATGGCCGCCGTCAGGACATCCGTTGACGCACGAAAGAAAAGAATGGGAACAGCGAATCAAATAAGACAATCCTTTATCCTCAAGTTCATGTATCAGCGCCCTTGACGGATATCCCCGGTCAAATATGATTAGATTTTTGTAATTTCTGTCGTTTGTCAAGGCGCCTGATGAAAGGAGCCTGTGTGCATGTTCTCTTTCGCCTATAGATATGCCCGTAAACCGGACGTCCACAATCAAGTCATTTGTAACGTCATACAATGCAGTCAGTCTTGCCATGGGATAAGAGGAGTGGTTATTCGTTTTCAAACCGAATTCATTCTCATTGTTTTTATTATGGGCAACAGCAATGTCAGAACCGTCAATGGCAAATATACGGTACCCGTCCCATGTTTTTGGATGGCTGGTAAATTAAAAAATGTCAGTTGACATTTGGAAAATATCTTCAAACGCCTGATATGAAATTTTGTATCTTGCCTTTGAAAAAGCCTGCTTGGAGACAGAAAACTCTTTTTCTTCAAAAAACAAATCTAATTCAGTTGGCAGCGACTTGCGTGGCAGCCCTAATATAAAGAAAATGATATCCTGAAATGATAATTTTCTGTTTCTCGTGAAAGCATTATCTTCCAAGCAGTGTTTTGTTCTGAATTCATCGGAAGTGATAAGAGTTTTAACATTTTTAATTAACTTACAAATACTGTTTTTTTTAATCATTTTTCTGCCTCGCAATCAAAGTTTATCATCAATTGCGCGGCAACATTTTTTGGCGTACTTGTCAAGTGTTTTATTAAATTTTTTCCTGTTGGTATAATGGGGTAATGTCGGCTTAAGTTGACGACATTGCGTCCCTTATAACCCCGCTTAAGGCGAATACCGCTGTGCAAAAGGCGCCGAACGGCATGCAGCATTCGGACGGGGACGTGCTGGAAACCGCAAAAACATTTTTGAGAGCAGGCGGAAAAAACTTGCAGATTTACGTGCCGGACTACTACGCACTTTGGGGATATGAGTTTACTGGAACGGACCAGTATTTGAAAATATTAAAAATGGAGGCACAGGCGTGCATCGACGCAGGTATTGCAGAAGATGTAAGCTATGTGTTGTACAACGAGCCGGGCAGCAACTGGATTGGGGCATACCACGACAGTGACGGAAATAAAGTGACCGGGTGGAATGCCATGTATTGGTTCTGGCTCGATATGGTGGAGACGTTGCGGGCCGTCTATCGGAAAAACGGGGTCGCATCCGAGCCAAAGACCGTCGGCCTGAACCTGTCAACATATCAGCCTTCTACGATGGCCTCGTATATGAAGTTCTGCGCAGAGCACGACTGTGTACCGGACATCATTTCTTGGCATGATTTATCGGAAAGCCAGTTTAAAAAATTTGACTCTGAGTACACGCATTACAGAAATCTTGAAAAAGAACTTGGGCTTGAGGAACACGAGATTGTCATTAATGAGTACGCAGATTTCACGGATTGTTCCTCGCCGGGGAATCTGGCATGCTGGATCGGTCTTTGGGAGGAGTACAATGTGTCAGGCTGCCTTCCATTCTGGCATCTCTCAAATAACTTAAACGGCCTTGCGGCAGACGCCAATGAGGGAAATGGAGCTTGGTGGCTGTACAAATGGTACGGCGATATGTCGGGCAATTATCTTCCAGTCACGGCAGAGGGGGCGGAAAAATGTGATTTTTATGGAACTGCTTCGCTGGATGAAAATAAAAATTGTGCCAACGTTCTCTTCGGAGGACAGAGTGGTGACGGAAAAATTATTTTGTCGGGCGTGACGGACACAGACGCGTTCCGGGACGCGGAGAAAATACACGTAAAAATTGAATCTACGGACTATACCGGGTTTCACGGTGTGGCAGATGAACCGCACGTTCTCAAGGAGGGTGCACTTCCAGTTACAGACGGTACTGTCACGGTCCCAATGGAGGACTTAAATGCCCTTTCAGCATACCGCATTACGCTGACAAAAGCATCGGAACAGGAAAGCAGCGGGCTGTCAGATGGGAACTGGCGGGCTGTCTATGAGGCGGAAAACGGGAGTCTGGCGGGCAGCGCAAGTATACGGAAAGTAACAAGCAGTGTGCCCTGCTCCAATCAGCAAATCGTCTCTGGCATTAAAACGGCAAAAGACAGCGTGACAGTGACGGTAGATGTTCCAGCGGATGGATATTACAAATATGACATGGTGTATGCTGCCGGGGATGGCGTAAACACCCAGGCACCCAAAAGGAACTATCCTTATCCAGCGGAAAATACGCTGAGCGTAGACGGCAGGATAGCGGAGGAAATCGTGCTTCTGAACACGCTTAGTAACAGCTGGCCGGAATGTATTCCACTTATCTGCCGTTGAGCCAGGGTATTCACGAGATACAAATATGTGGTACAGCAGCGAGCAAATCGTCAAGTAATGTTGATTGCATTTATCTGACCTACGCCGGGGCAGAGGAAGGGGATACGGAATTCAGCCAGATATACGAAGCAGAGCTGGCAGATTTCAATACGCTGTCTGGGCGGCAGGACACTGTGCTCACAACAGCGCAAAACGGTTCCATTTCCTATGTGGAGAACCTGCACAAAAGCGATGTTCCTTCCGGCGGCGGGCTTCGGTTTACAGCCGTTGTACCAGATAATGGCATGTACAAGCTGAGCCTCAGGTATCAGGCCAAGTTGCGGGCAAAGGCGAGGATTTATATCGGCAATGACGCCATCCACCTGGGCAATTTGCGTTGTGAGGTGCCGCTTCGGAAACAGGCGCCGGCTGGGTGGATGCATCCAGAACCGTGTTCTTACAAAAGGGCGTAAATATTATTGACATAGACACGGTAGGTGAGATTGGTCTTGATTCCGTAACGGTGGGCGCTGCCAAGGGAGAGGAGGAAAGGAAGCCAATAGCGGACATAGAAGCTGAGGACGGTTTTCTCTCCGGTGAAGCAGAACTGGGAACGGATGAAATGACGGCGAAACATTCCTCCGGCGGAAGTTACGTAAGTGGTATCAAGGCGGCAAATGGCTCTGAGCTTATATTAGAGGGTGACGGGGACTATACCGTAGCGGGAATGGCTCGGTACGTGGATTTGGGAGAAGCGCCGGACAAAAATAACCTGCAAATCAATGTTTCAGTGCCGGAAGACGGCGAGTACAAGCTGGTCGTATATCAGTCAAACGGTGAATTGTTCGGTAAGCACTCCTACAATTTCCAGATGGTAGAGCGGTACGCGGTATTTCAAGTAAATGACGGTGAAAAGAAAAAGATAGTATTTCGTAATACATACAGCGATGCCAGTTTTAAGCCGCAGGTGGTTACACTGTCATTGAAAAAAGGGGAAAATGCTATCAAAATTTATAACGATAACTCCAAAATTCGGACAAATGGCGTGTTAAAGTCAGGAAAGACTGAACATATTCCAGAAAATATCGACTATAGCGTGCTGACAAATTATACGCCTAATTTCGATCGGTTTGTGCTGTACCCGGCATTAACGGGGCCTGTCTTTGAGGAGGAAAGCGGTGGAGATACCGGGCATACACAGAATTCTCCAGGCCAGGGAGGCGCGCAAATAAACAGCCAGACAGTTATAAATCAAAAGACGGATATTTCTGGTTCTGGCGCGGCGGAGACATTTCCCGCAAAAGGAAAGAAATATACGGTTGGAGATTATCAGTACAAAATATTGAAGTCGTCCTCTAAGATGCGGGCGGTTTCCATCGTAAAAAGCCTTCGAAAAAATATAAAAAGGATCGTAATTCCTGAGAAAGTAACAATTAAGGGCCGCAGCTACTTTGTGACGAAAATTGAAGCAAAGGCATTCCGGGCCGCCCAGACTGCTAAAAGTGTGACGGTACACTCCCGCCGGATTACTTCAGTGGGGAAACAGGCATTTAGCGGTATATGGAAACGCGCAAAAATCAAAGTGCCACCGAAAAAGCTGAATGCATACCGGAAACTTTTTAAGAACAAAATAGGAAAAAAGATGAAAATTGTAAAAAAATAGTGATAAAAGGAAGGAAATAACATAGGCAGGAAAGGAATGTTAAAGGCGGGCTTGTCCACTCTTTTAGCTGCGACTATAATTTTTGCAACCGCGCCTGCCGCCGGTGTGTCGTCTGTGGCACAGGCGGACGAAAAAAGCAGCCGGGCGTCTGAGGAGGTGACCAGCTTGGAAAATGGCTATTATTTAACGGTTTATTCTACCGAAACAGATTTTTATGAGAAGGCGGATAATCTGGAACAGGAGACGAGAAGCGTTTACATGGCAGCCAGCAGGGATGGAAAAGAGTTTGAAGTATTAAATAACGGCGGTGGCGTGATCTTTTCCAAAAACACAAAAGGCACGTTTGCCGTCACCGACCCGAAAATTTATAAAGAAGATGGTGAGTTTATCGTTACGGCATCCGATGTGGATTCCTCAAAGGGGGTACACGTATTTACCTCTCAAGACGGCGTAAATTACTATGACGATGAACTTGTGGCCTCAGACGGAAGGACGGCGGCCAGGCTTCACAAGCCGGGATTCAAATTAATGTTAAATGGTGAAAATATACTGGAGACCGATGATAAAATTGTGCTTGGAAACGCAGTCCAATTAACCGAACAGGAGTACAGGCATATTACGGACAAGCTTGGAACCGTCGTAAATACCGGATTTGAAAATATGGGAAGCTTAGATGCAAGAATGGGTGATGACATCGTGGGGTTGTTACAGGAACGATATGCAACAGTCAATGCCACATACAGTGACGGTTCATCCCAGGAGTTCCGCGTGGACTGGAGCGGGGCACTGAAAAGCCTGGATTTGTCAAAACCTGGTTCCTATACACTGACCGGCCATGTCATACAGCCGAAATACTTGAATAGACTGAAAGAATTGAATGGAAGCAATCTGCCTGAGGATGACCCGGACAACAGCAATAAGCAGGAAAAGGACCATTTCGACGAGGCGGCTAAAACCGTTTATTATGATGAAACAAAATTTGTGGAGGGGATGGCTGACCCGTGTATCTTTTTTGATGAAAAGACGGGATACTATTATATGATCGGTTCCTATTTCCCAGAAGACGGCGATGCGATTGATACAGGAGATAGAACACAGCAGTACGACCGCGTCGTGCTGAGGCGCGCAAAGACGTTGGAGGGTTTGCAAAACAGAAAAAGCCAGGTGACGGTCTGGAAAGCGGGCAGTCAGGGATTTATTAATAACGGATCAGAGGAAAAACGTGGTTTTCGAAATATCTGGGCGCCGGAAATTCACCGGGTGGGTGAAAACTGGGTTATATATTTCACAGAGAGCCATTCTTCCAACGCATTTAATATTTTCTGCCACGCCCTTGTGCTGGATGGAAACAGGGATCCGTATGAGACAGCGCTCACATTCGGTTCAGAGGCGTCTCAGTGGAAGGATTATAAGATGTGTGTCGCAGACGGTGTCAGAAATGATCCGTTTCAGATGCCCTTCTGTCTGGATATGACATATTTTAAAGATGAGATCAGTGGTACTTCCTACGTGATTTGGGCGGGCAAGCCTACCGCTGCATATATGGGAGGAAGCACTGACTTGTTTATCGCTACGGTAGACGAGGAAAATCCGTGGATGGTCACCTCTGAGGCGACCCGCATAAGCAAATCCGATTATGGCTGGGAGCGCGTGCGCTACTGTGTCAACGAGGGCCCGACGGTCTTACAGAAAAATGGGAAAATATTTATGTGCTACTCGGCCTCTGGCACAGGTTCGGAATACGCGATCGGCATGTGCAGCGCACAGGGCGGGGCGGATCTGTTAGACGCCGGGAATTGGACAAAGAACCCTTATCCGGTGCTTACCTCACGCGATGTGGCCGGAGAAGAGGGACCGGGGCACAATTCCTTTACGGTGGACCAGGATGGCAATGTGATATTTGTATACCATGCGCGGCCAACTTCCCATAACAGCCAGATGTGCGGCTGGGATGGAACAAGGTCTTCTTACAACAGCGAGCCGCTAAATGATCCGTGCCGCCACGCGCGCCTCAAACGCGTCCACTGGGCAGCCGACGGTACCCCTATTTTAAAAATGACATATGAAAATGAGCTAATGGAAGGAAACGATACCGTATTCATTCAAGTAAATATCGTGGATCCTTTTTCCCCACCGGCTGGAACAGAGCCAGACAGCACGGTTTCAAACAAGCCTTCTACAGTGCCGGGCACCGGGACGTCTGCATCGGTATCCGGAAGTAAAAAAACGGCCCATGTAACACTTGGCAAAGAGAAACTGATACTGGGAGAAAAGGAGACTTTCCGCTTAAAAGCAAAAATAGTTCCCCAAACAAAACATACCGTTACCTGGTCTTCCAGTAAAACGGACGTGGCAACGGTGAAGAACGGCAAAATTACTGCCCGGAGAAAAGGAACCGCTATCATCACTGCCAGGGCGGGGGGCTTGGGCGTCCTGTAAGGTCGCTGTTCGCAAAGCGCCCGACGGGATTGTATTAAATGCAAAGAAAAAGACGTTGAAAAGCGGAAAGACGTTCCGTGTAAAAGTTAAATTGCCAAAAATACGGCCAGTAATACTATTACTTATATTTCCAGTAATACAAAGGTGGCGGCGGTAAACAGGGACGGAAAAATAAAAGCAAAAAGGGCGGGAAAGGCATCTGTTACGGCAAAGACATTTAATGGAAGGAGCGCGGCAATTCATTTGACAGTAAAATAATAGATAATTCAAAGTGAGATCCCATGCAGTATGCGGTATTGGGATGGAGGCATCCCGAGCGCCTTATGGAATACTTTCGCAAAATAGTTTCCGTTTCCAAATCCGCAGCGCTGGTGGGCCTGCTCTTAGCGAAACGGGTATAACGCTAGACCGGGGGATTACTGGAAAACTCACAGTGAAAAATAAACAAGCGGGGGCAAAAGTACTGTGGAGTAGCAAAAACAAAAAGATTGCCAAAGTAAAAAGAGGGACCGTAATAGGAATAAAACAGGGAAGGACGGTGATTACTTGCAAAGTGGTTTATAAAAAGGGCCGGGAAAAAATAACAAAACAATTGAGAGCAGCAGTTACTGTGCGGAAAGATAAACGGGTTTATCCGAAGCATAAGCCATATGGAAGAGGCATAGGGGCCAAACCGGGAAGGGTTGTCTGGAGCCACAATCCAAAGTCCGTCCAGTGGGACGGAACGGGTTATTGGTGGAAAACGGAGCATTTTGATGAAAAGATAATTACAGATATGTTCCGTAAAAGCATCGCATCGCTGGGGGGAGCCAGGAAGGTGGAAACAGGTTGGGAAAAACTGTTCCAGGCACATAATAAGAGACTTGGAAAAGGACAGAACAAGTACAAAAAAGGTGAGAAAATAGCGATCAAGGCAAATATTAATGGTTCCGGTGTATTTGATAATGATAACAGCGGACAAACCAAAATGAGCTATACGAATCCGGTATTATTAAAAGCGCTCTTGACTTCACTTGCAAGGGATGCCGGTGTGGCGCCGTCTGACATTACTGATATTGTCAATATTGGTTGACACTTTTTTTACAAGGATATGAATGCCTAAGCT
>CAJTZF010000033.1 GCA_910584245.1 uncultured Eubacterium sp. | reverse complement strand
GGTTCATCAATGCGGAAAATGGCGATATAATTATCAATCAGTAACTGACGGTAGCCTTCTCCAGCATATCTACCCTCGTTACGCTTTTGATGGGACTGTGGAAATGTGTCTAGGCTTAAAATAGACTTCTTAGTTCTGTCGACCTGTCTTTTGGCATTTTCAGGAGCCAATTTCTCATTTGCGATATATTCGTAAATGTGGTCTAATTCATGGATTGCTCTGGGGTTGACTTTTACCTTGTATTTATTCAAAATGTTTTTTCTCCAATTCTGTAAAAACTATCTCTGCGTCAACTGCTTCTGCTCCGTTAGCAATTTCCTGCCCGGACTCAAATATGGCTTGGTCAATGCGGTTCATTCTTGCAAATTTATCATATAATTCACTGAGTAAAAGATTTGAAAAATAATTATTGACACATGAATTAATTTGCTGTATCATAACAAAATATATATCAAAGGCTATGAAGAGAAGAGTAAATAGTTAGATATGTTACAGAGAGTCTGATAAGGTGAGAACAGGCGCAAAAGGAACTATTGAAAATGGTCTCGGAGCTGCGTACCGAAGCTGTTATGCCAAGGCTACGACGGGTGCACCCGTTATAGTGATAGACTATCGATGAATCATTTCTCGTCTGTAGTTGATAAGGCTTATATTGTGAGATATAAGTGAATTTAGGGTGGTAACACGAAGCCAATGCTCTCGTCCCTGAAAAAGAAATTTTTCAGAGAGGAGGGCTTTTTTAGTACCAAAAATGCAACTAACCAGAAAACATGTTATAAATGAACAACATAAGAAACGAAGTTATCACTACAAAATTGAAAAGAAATGAGGTATGTAAAATGAGACAAATATTAATTGGTGGTGCATGGCCATATGCAAATGGTTCATTGCACATAGGACATATTGCAGGATTATTACCGGGAGATGTATTGGCAAGATATCATAGAGCAATAGGAGACAAAGTATATTTTGTTTCGGGAAGTGATTGTCATGGCACTCCTATAGCAATTAGAGCAAAACAAGAAAACAAAACACCGCAAGAGGTCAGTGACTTTTATCATAGGGAGTTTGTAAAGTGCTTTGAAAGGTTGGGATTTAGTTATGATGCCTATACTAAAACATCTGCAAATGAGCATAAAGATTTCGTGAGAGATTTTCATACAAAATTGTACGAAAGTCCATATGTGTATGAAAAAGAAGTTCCACAGGCTTATTGTGAAAGTTGCAAAACTTTTTTGGCAGACCGTTTCGTATTAGGAAAATGCCCTAAATGCGGAAGTGATACCAGAGGCGATCAATGTGATTCATGTGGAGCAGTTTTAGAGCCGGAAACTCTTATAGAACCTAAATGCGCTGTATGTGGGAAACCGATTGGTTTCAGGAACTCTACCCACTTATATATTGCTATTTCGAAACTTCAGACAGAGTTAGAAACACTGGTTGAAAATCATCCTGAGTGGCGGAAAAATGCAATTGCATTTACAAATCGGTATATTAACGATGGATTAAGAGACCGAGCATTAACTAGAGATTTGGAATGGGGAATAAGCGTACCTAAGGATGGGTATGAAAATAAAACAATTTATATATGGGCGGAAAATGTATTAGGTTATCTATCAGCAAGTAGAGTTGCTACTGGAGGGAATACCAATGCATTTTCTGAGTTATGGGGAGAAGATGCCAAGCATTATTATGTGCATGGAAAGGATAATATTCCATTCCATACGATTATATTACCAGCACTATTACTTGGAAATGGGGAAGCATGGCATTTACCAGACCAGATTGTGTCCAGTGAGTATTTAACTTTGGAAGGTAGGAAAATATCTACAAGTCAGAATTATGCAATATGGGTAAAGGATTTATTGGATAATTATGAAGCGGATTCTATTCGATATTTTTTTATTGCAAATGGACCGGAGAAAAAGGATGCAGATTTCTCATGGAGAGAATATGTTCATAGCCATAATGGCGAATTGCTTGGGGCATACGGAAATTTCGTGAATAGAACATTGGCGTTTATACAAAAATATTGTGATGGTGTGGTTCCTCAAGGAAGTAATAATGTTGAATTGGATAATCAAATAGATAGTCTGTATATTGCTGTAGGAAAGATTATTGAAAATGGATATTTCAAGGATGCGATTAATGAAATTTTTGATTTTATAAGAAATGCAAATAAGTTTTTTGATACAGAGCAGCCTTGGATTACACGAAATACAAATAAGAACGCTTGTGATAATACACTTTATCAATGTGTGCAGATTATAGCAAACTTAGCAGTTTTGCTTTCTCCTTTTTTACCATTTTCTTCGGAAAAAGTATTGAAATGGTTGAACTTAAGTAATAAGTGGAAAAGGCAACATGTTGAAAGTGGCTATTTGCTCCCAGAGGTTGAAATATTGTTCCATAGGATTGATAAGAAAGTAATTGAAGAAGAAACAGAAAAATTAAAGGCTATTTTATAGCTGAAAGAAATTGCAGACAAGGGGCCATTTGAAAATCCCAGTTCTCATGCCACCTTTTCATGGCATTCGGGTACTGTCTCTCCCATTTTTCTGTTACATCTTCCAGATGGCCTTTGGCTGCCTGCTCATTCGGAGCAGTGTAGATGGTCTTTAAGTCTTTTGCAAATGCTTTCATATCTTTGTTGGCAACATATTTTAAAGAGTTCCTTACCATGTGCACGATACAGCGCTGGTGTTTGGTGTCAGGGAATGCTGTCTGGGCAGCTTCTTTCAGTCCCGCAAGTCCATCGGAGCAGAGGATGAGGATATCGCTTACTCCACGGTTTTTCAGACTGTTTAGGACAACCAGCCAGTATTTGCTGCTTTCGTTTTCTCTGATTTCAATGGCCATAACCTTTTTATATCCGTTACCGTTGATTCCGGGGACAACGTAGGCAGCCAGTTTCCGAATGATTCCGTCGTCCCGGACGGAAAAATGGATGACATCAATAAACACGATGGGGGATACATCGGACAGCGGGCGGTTCTGCCATTCCTCAATGTGCGGAAGCAGCTTATTGGTGATGTCTGAGACCATTCCTGCACTGATTTCAAAACCACAGATGTCTTCTACCATTTCTGATATTTGTAAGGTTGTCATACCTTTTGCATACATGGAGATGATCTTGTCCTCAATCCCGGTCCCTTTGTAGCGTTGTGAAATAATTATAAAACAGGATAAACTTTTAAAATTACAAAAATATTACAGGGCATGAAAAAAGGATAGGAAGCCTATTCTTTTTTCGTGGCTTATCTGCTATATTTGTTTTAGAATATTTATATCAGAGAGGGAGAAAGCAAGTATGGCTAAGAAACCAACCCGCCTGGAAGCGTTCACAGTACCTTTGCAGAAAACGGAATTTCACCTGATACAATAGAATTGAATGATTCCTTGATACAAAATATTAAGAAATATGCGGATGCCGTGCCGGATTACAGACATCCTTCCTATACCAGACACCTTCTGGGCGACATCATTATGATCGTATTTTTTGCTGTCCTTGGAAATGCGGATGAATGGGGAGAAATTGAAAGCTTTGCCAAAAGGAAAGAGAAGTGGCTGCGCAAATATCTGGAACTTCCATTTGGTATTCCAACAGATGATACTTACCGTATCGTGATGGGAAATATTAATACGGAACACTTTTACCAGATGGCGGTAGAACTGTTGCTTCATACAATAAAGGGGATTGTGCTGCTGTCAGGGAAAAATGACAGTATCCATGAAAAAGCCATTGTATGTGTAGATGGGAAGGAAAGCAGAGGATCTAAAAGGAAGTCAGGAGAACATGGGGAGGTAAAGGCACTGCAAACCCTGAATGTGTATTCAAATGACTATGGAATATGCCTGGCACAGAAATTCATAGAAGAAAAGACAAATGAGATACCAGCGGCACAGGAACTGCTGGGACTGATGGATCTGCGGGATACGGTCGTAACGGCAGATGCCATGAACTGCCAGAAGGACACGGTTTCTGCGATTGTATCAGGGAAAGGGGACTATGTGCTTGCGCTGAAGGGAAACCAGGGGCTGTTTTATGAAGAAGTCAGAGACTATTTTGAAGAGAGCGTACTGAAAAAGCTGAAGGGGAAAGAAGGATGTTACAAAAAGACAGTGGGGCCGGAACATGGAGGAAGCGCAGTCCGGGAATACTATATCACGGAGGATATAGACTGGTACAGTGAACGGGAGAAGTGGAAAAAGCTCAAAAGTTTCGGGATGGTCCATAAGAGGGTGGAAAAGGCAAATGGAACGAAGGAAGAGGAATACCGGTATTACATATGCAGCATAGGGGAAAACGCAGAAGAATTTGAACGGGCGGCGAGAGGGCACTGGGGAGTGGAGGTAAAACTTCACTGGCACCTGGATTTTACATTTGGGGATGATAAAAATACAAGCATGGGGAAGACAAGCGCAAAGAACCTGCAGATCATGAAAAAGATAGCGCTGGCGATTTTAGGACTGGTAAAAGAAAGCTATAAACTAAGCATGAAGCGAATCCGGTATGAGTTGTCCTTAGATTATGAAAATGAGATAGAAAAAATGCTGTCTATGCTGGATGTGGAGAGCATTAGAGAGGCATTAGGGTCAAAAGGGAAATCTCCCGTAAAATAAATCATCTCTATATATTTTTATACAGCACCAGAAATGGTGTCGCAGTGCATATCGGTTTATAAGTTTAACTTGATTATAAAAAATGTTGTCTTGTGATTCCTTTCTATTTTTGTTAAAATAGAAAACAGGCAGATCGAGTATATAGGAATAGGTATTTGGAGGTAGTGTCAATGAAATTGGTCGCAGGGCTTGGAAATCCGGGGAGAGATTATGCAGGGACCCGCCATAATATCGGGTTTGGAGTGATAGCCAGGATTTCAGATAAATATAATATACCATTAACGGGCAAAGAGCATAAGGCAATTTGCGGAAAGGGAATGATTGGGGGAGAGAAGGTTATTCTGGCGCAGCCGCAAACGTTTATGAATCTGAGTGGAGAGTGTGTGCGCAGTCTTGTGGATTATTATAAACTGGAAAGCGAGGATATTATTATCGCATATGATGATATAGATCTCGAGGTGGGGCAGCTCCGCATACGAAGCAAAGGAAGCGCCGGGGGCCACAACGGAATTAAAAATATCATTTCCCACCTGGGAACGAATGAGTTTCCCAGGGTGAAGGTGGGTGTGGGAGGTAAGCCGGAGGGGGGAGATCTCGTGAGACATGTGCTCGGGCGGTTTTCCCGGGAGGATGAAAAGGTGATAGGAGAGGTTCTTGATGTTGCGGTGGAGGCCGTGGAGACAATTTTGTCAGACGGGGTGGAAGCAGCGATGAACCGGTATAATGCAAAACGAAAATGAAAGGCAGGATGGAGTTTTGAATACGTTATTGGCACCGCTTACGGAGCTCGAGGAATTTGAACAACTGATTATTTCGATGGAAAAAGGTGAATTCCCAGTCAATGTAATCGGCTGTATGGATACACAGAAGAGCCATATGATCTATGGGGCGGGAGAGAATTACCGAAGCAGGCTGGTTATTACCCACAATGAGATGAGGGCGAAGGAGCTTGTGGAGGATTTAAAATTGTATGGCCGTAATTCTGCCATTATGTACTATCCTGCGAAGGACTTTATATTTTATAGTGCGGATGTTCACGGCCAGGCGATCGTCAAAGAGCGGCTGAAGGTGATTAAAAAGCTGATTGAGAAGGAGCCGGTCACGATAGTGACGACCATTGATGCGGGTATGGATTACTGCCTTCCCTTTGAGAAATATAAAAAACATAGTATTTCAGTCCGGGAAGGGGACCAGGTGGATCTGGAGGAGCTTCGCAGCCGCTTTGTCTATATTGGATATGAAAATGTGGGGCAGGTTGAACGGGAGGGAGAGTTTTCTGTTCGCGGCGGAATTATTGATATATTTCCTTTGACGGAGGATTGCCCCTACCGGATCGAACTGTGGGGGGATGAAGTGGACAATATACGGCGGATTGATGTGGAGAGCCAGCGCTCAGTGGAGACGGTAGAGGAGGTCGGCATTTATCCGGCGGCGGAAGTTTTTTTGGAGGAAGACCAGATTCTTGAGGGAATGCACCGGATGGGACAGGAGCTGAAAACGTGCGTCCGCAAGTTCAAAGAAGAAGGAAAGGTGGAAGAGGCGGCCCGCCTTACGCAAAATGTGGAGAGTTTTCGAGAGACGTATCAGATTTACCACGGTCTTGTAAATTTGGAGAGTTTCGTGAGCTATTTTACAAGTGATGTACATTCCTTTTTTGACTATTTGGCGGAAGAGAATATATGTGTATTTATGGATGAGCCGAACCGGTGTATTGAGAAGGGAGAAGCGGTGGAGTACGAGTTTCGTGAAAGTATGGTGAGCCGTTTGGAAAAGGGATATATCCTGCCTAAACAGATGGAGGTCATCTTTTCGCTGCCAGTCGTACTCAAGAAATTGAGTTCCCTGCCGCTCGTGCTTTTGACAACACTGGATATGGCAGTGAGGGATTTGCCCGTTAAGCGGAAATTTAATTTCCAGGTGCAGTCGGCTCCTTCCTATAATAATAATTTTTCGCTTCTGGCAAAGGATATACAGCGGTTAAAGAAAAACGGGTACCGCGTTCTTGTATTGTCTGGCTCAAAGACGCGGGGTGAGCGCCTTTGCCATGATTTGCAGGATTTTGATATCGTGGCTTTCTATAGCCGGACGCTGAATCATGAGCTTTTACCAGGAGAAGTCATGATTTCAAAGGGAAATCTGCGGAAAGGGTTTGAATATCCGAACCTTCGGTTTGTTGTGCTGACCGAGGGAGATATATTTGGAGGGGTGAAAAAGCAGCGCACGAGGAAGCTGAAAAAGTATGAGGGATCTGCGATTCACAGCTTTAATGATTTAAAGATCGGGGATTATGTCGTACATGAAAATCATGGGCTTGGTATTTATGAGGGAATTGAAAAAATTGAGGTCGACCATGTTACGAAGGACTACCTGAAAGTATCCTATGCGGGAGGCAGCAATTTATACATCCCTGCCACCTCTCTCGAACTCTTGCAGAAGTATGCGGGGAAGGATGCGGAGAAGGTTCCGAAACTGAATAAGCTTAACTCACCGGAATGGAAAAAGACGAAATCCAGGGTGAAAGGGGCGGTAAAGGAGATTGCCCGAGAGCTTGTGGAATTGTACGCAAAGAGGCAGGCCAGGGAGGGGCATGCCTTTGAAAAGGACACAGTGTGGCAGAAAGAATTTGAAGAATTGTTTCCTTATGAGGAGACGGAAGACCAGCTCCATGCAATCGAGGACACGAAAAATGATATGGAGAGCACAAGAATTATGGACCGTCTTATTTGCGGTGACGTCGGTTACGGCAAAACGGAGATCGCATTGCGGGCGGCCTTCAAGGCGGTGATGGATGGCAGGCAGGTAGCGGTGCTTGTGCCGACGACGATACTCGCGGGACAGCACTATAATACGTTTGTACAGAGGATGAGGGATTTTAGCATAGAAGTAGGGATGCTTTCGAGACTTCGGACGGCAAAGGAACAGAAGGAGACGATTGAAAAAATCCGGAAGGGAAGTATTGATATCGTTATTGGCACCCACCGGCTGCTTGGCAAGGACGTGACGTACAAAAAGCTCGGACTGCTTATCGTCGACGAGGAGCAGCGTTTTGGGGTTACGCACAAGGAAAAGCTGAAGCAGTTGAAAACGGATATTGACGTGCTGACCCTGACAGCGACGCCGATACCGAGAACGTTGCATATGAGCCTTGTAGGCATCCGGGATATGAGCGTTCTAGAGGAACCGCCAGTGGACCGCATGCCAATCCAGACATTTGTCATGGAGAGGAATAACCAGATCATACGGGAAGCTATTTTGCGGGAAGTCGGCCGGGGAGGACAGGTGTATTATGTGTATAACCGGGTGGCTAATATGGATATTTTGGCCGGAGAGATCGCGAAGCTCGTACCGGAGGCGGTTGTCTCGTATGCCCACGGGCAGATGAACGAGAGAGAGCTTGAAAATACGATGTTTAATTTCGTCAGCGGGGAGATTGATGTACTTGTATCAACTACAATAGTAGAAACAGGGCTTGACATTCCAAACGTCAATACGATCATTATTGACGAGGCGGATAAGCTTGGATTGTCACAGCTCTACCAGCTTCGGGGCCGCGTCGGCCGGTCAAACCGGACGGCCTACGCATTTTTGATGTATAAGCGGAACAAGATTTTACGGGAAATTGCAGAAAAACGGCTTGCCGCCATAAAAGAGTTTACAGAACTCGGATCAGGGTTTAAAATTTCTATGAGGGATCTTGAGATTCGTGGCGCTGGCAATCTGCTCGGTGCGAAACAACACGGGCATATGGAGGCGGTCGGCTACGATCTTTACTGCAAGATGCTGAATGAGGCGGTGAAACAGCTAAAAGGCGAAAAGGTGGAAAGCGACGAGTACGAGACAAGTATCGAACTAAAAGTCGACGGCTTTATTCCAACCGGTTATATACCAAATGAGTTTCAGAAACTTGACGTCTACAAACGTATTGCGGATATTGAAAACCAGTCTGAGAAAGATGATATGATTGACGAGCTGATTGACCGGTTTGGCGAGCCACCGCAGTCTGTATGCAATCTTTTGGATATTGCGCTTCTTAAAGTCCAGGCGCACGAGGCATACATCACGGCTATATCAGAGAAGCCAAATGGGATCCGCATTCAAATGTATGAGAAGGCGGAGGTACAGTCTGGGAAAATTCCTGAATTGATTGCGAAGTTTGGCAGAAAACTCCGCTTCGTGCCAGATTCCGTTCCGTATTTTGTATATGCGGCGGAGGAGGGAGAGGAGCTTCTGCCCCAGTTAAAATACGTAGTAGAAAACATAAGCGGAATCAAAATGTCCAAAGGAGAATGAGAGATGAAAAACCGTATTGTATCAAAAATTGTTACTGGAGTTGTAGTTATTGGGATGGCCTTGAATGTGGCAGCCTGCTCGGAAAAGGAAGCCAAACAGCCGGAAGTGTCCAATGTGGAGAAGGCGGCGTCTGTGTTTAACGGCGAGCTGCAAGGGGATTCTACCGTTATCGGGGTGGGAAGTACGAAGGTTTCATATGACGAATACCGTATGTACAGCTGGTTTTTGAAAAACCAGTATGAGGATGTTATGTCGGCGGAGGTGTGGGATTACAGCCTGGGAGAAATGACGGTAGGACAGGCGGCAATTGAAGATATTCTCCGTCTCATTATTCAAATTAAGGTGATGAATAACGAGGCTGCCGGCCAGGGAGTCGGATTAGGGATTGATGAAAAAGGGGATATTGATTACAAGGCGGATCAATATCTTGCCACAGTTCCGTCAGAGATACAGGCGGCGAATGGGATTACGCCAGCTGGGATGCATCAGATCTTTGAGGAAAATGAGATTGCCCGGAAGATGTATGATGTTGTGACTGGCAATGTCGAGGCAAATGTAGATGAAGCGTCTATGCAGGCGGCCAAAGTATTGATGCTTTATTATCCGGCGGATGATACGAACCGGGATCAGGTTCGTGCGCAGATAGACGCATTGACGGCGGAACTGAAAGGGTACAAGGGGAACTTTTATTCCTTTGTGAAAGATAAGACAGGCCGTGCCCCGGAAGAAACCATCATCGGGAAAATGGATCAGAGAATTACGTTGGCGGCAACGGCGCTTGCCATGAAGAAATATACGGTGAGCGATGTTGTGGCCGAGCAGGATGGATTTTACGTGATGTACTGTCTTAAAAATAACACAAAGGGGCTGAATAAGTCCTATCGGGAACAGTATATTGCCGGGCAGCAGAATATGACATTCCAGGCGGCCTACGAAAACTGGGCGGAAAAGTATGAAGTTAAGGTGAGTAAGTCCTTATTGGCAAATTAACGGATACGCTTTCTGTGCGCCATTATAGATATTAAGTTATACAGTAAATTTGGAGGAGAAAATGAGAGCAGGTGGAATTTTGCTTCCGATCGCCAGTTTGCCATCGGCATATGGGATAGGAACATTTGATCAATGTGCGTATGATTTTGTAGACATACTTGTAAAGGCGGGGCAGAGTTTTTGGCAAATTCTTCCGATGGGCCCCACGGGATATGGTGATTCGCCATACCAATCCTTTTCGACATTTGCCGGAAATCCATATTTTATTTCACTGGATGAGCTGGTGACGCAAGGTTATTTGACGGAACAGGAATTAAAGGAATATGAATTGTCCTGTGATGGGTCTGCGCCGGACGGGAAACAAAGTGATGTGAATTATGAAGAGCTTTACAAAAAACGTTTTCGGGTTTTGCGGAAGGCTTATGAGAAAAGTGGGATTTGGGGGAGGGGAGAGTTTCAGGCTTTTTTATGTAAAAATGAGGAGTGGCTTCCGGACTATGCATTATTTATGGCGATAAAGGACAGCCGGGATGGCCAGAGCTTCCTCGAGTGGGACGATGATATTAAGCGGCGAGAGCCGGGGGCATTGGCCGCATATCAGCAGAAATATGAGGAAGACGTCCATTTCTATATGTTTTTGCAGTATGAGTTTAGCAGGCAATGGAATAAACTGAAGGGATATGCGAATAGCAAAGGCGTACAGATTATTGGTGATATACCGATTTATGTCGCGCTTGACAGCTCGGATACATGGTCGCATCCAGAACTGTTCCAGTTTACGGAGGATTTAACCCCGTCCGCAGTGGCAGGCTGCCCGCCGGATGCCTTTTCGCATACGGGACAGTTGTGGGGAAATCCGTTATACGATTGGGAATATCATGAGAGTACTGGTTTTGACTGGTGGTTGAAAAGAATCCAAAATTGTTTTTGCTGGTACGATATGGTAAGGATTGACCACTTCCGGGGATTTGATGAATATTATGCGATTCCTTTTGGAGAGCCGACCGCAGTCAATGGAAGATGGGAGAAGGGACCGGGAATACGGCTTTTCCAAGTGATGGAAGAAAAGCTTGGCCGACAGAATATTATCGCGGAGGATCTGGGATTTCTTACGGATAGCGTGCGGCAGCTGCTTCGTGATACCGGATACCCGGGAATGAAGGTGCTGCAGTTTGCCTTTGACTCCCGGGAGGAAAGCGACTACATGCCTCACAACTATACATCGAACTGCGTTGTGTACACGGGTACACATGATAACCAGACTACTTTTAGCTGGTGGGAGGAGTTGTCCGCCCAGGATCGTGATGTGGCGCTCCGGTATTTGAATGTACGGGAAGAGACAGCCTCCAATGAGCAATTAACCTGGCATCTTATTGCGATGGCGCAGCGAAGTGTCGCCGATTTGTGTATTATACCGGCACAGGATTATCTCTGTCTGCCGAAGCAGGCAAGGGTAAATACGCCGTCTACATTAGGCGGCAATTGGCAGTGGAGGATGAGACGGGGGGATTTTTCAGATTCACTCTGTGAAAAAATTTATAAAATGACGAAATTATATGGAAGGTTGCGGTAATTTACCCCATAAATTTAAAATAGGTGTATAAGGAAGTTCCGATTTGTTTATAATTACAACAAATCGGAACTTTTTTGTAAACGAGGTGAAATAGATGAGTAAGAAAGTGAAGCTTATGATATATGTTGCCTGTACGCTTTGGATTGCGGTATTCGCCCAGATTATTGTAACGAAAGTATTTGTCAGTCAAAGTGATGTGACGCAGGCATTTGCGAGAAACCAGCTGGTTGTGACCGAGGGAAGCGCCAGCATTCCGGATATTTGCCAGGAGGGAGGATGGGTCATGGGCAAGTTTCCAGGACAGCTGAACACCGAGCAACGGCGCAGGATTGCTGACAATATATTTGGTTATGAGGGCGGCACGCGATTGTTTGAGTACACAGAGGGCGGATATTATGTAGCATATGGATTTACAAGCGGCATTGAGAAAATTAAAAAGGTGAACGGCAAGACAATTAACATGAATATTGCGATTACTTATGATGAAACAGAGGATAAAAGTCTTGTTTATTTTGGCATTCCTATTTTCAATAGAGATTTTTGAGAACGGATATGCTATAATAGCATTAGTCTCACAAAAGTAGACATATGACAATGTAGGAGGGATACGAATGATGTTTTATTTTTCGCCGCTCGTGATCTATATTCCGGTCGGCATCTATTTATTCCACTTTTTTAGGCGGTTTTTGAAGCTGTTTGTATCGGAAGACCAAAAATTGCCCACAAACCTCTCCTCTGTTCTTTTCGCCGTGTTGTGTGCTGTCGCAGGATGGAGGGTTTACGGACTGGGAGCGGTTATCATACTTCATTTTACAGTAATTATGATATTCCTGGAGGGAGTAAACCAGATTGTCAAGCGCGTTTTGGGAACGGAACGCCGCGGAGGTTTTTGGAAAATCGTTTTTGAAAGCGGTCTTGTGGGAATATTGATCGTGTCTATCGTTTTCAGTTATGGGTATTTTAATATGCACCATATTCGTGAAACAAAGTATAGCGTCAGGTCTTCTAAAATTCCATCGGGGAAAATAAGGATTGCACAAATTTCGGATTTACATATGGGAACGACAATGGACGTGGATGCATTAAAGGACAACTGTGATAGAATACAGAAACAGCAACCCGATATGTTTGTTCTGACAGGGGATATTTTTGACGAGAGAACCGGGCGTTCTCTTATGGAAGAAGCAGTTCAGGTACTAGCGGGCGTTTCTTGCCAATATGGTATTTATTACGTGTGGGGAAACCATGATACAAACCGTTACCGGTATGAACCAGAATATACGATGGACGAATTGCGCCAGACGCTAATTAAAAATGGGATCCACGTATTGGAGGATGAGGCAGTGCAGGTGACGGAACAGTTTGCCATAGTGGGGCGTTATGATGTATCGAATGTTACAAAGCGAAAAAGTATCCAAGAGCTTGTGCAAGGGATTGATCCGTCATGTTTTCTTTTGCTCTTAGATCACCGCCCTGTGGAGCTGAAGGAAAATGCCGGGGCCGGTGTGGATCTTCAGATGTCCGGGCACACACATGCGGGCCAGATATGGCCTACCGGGCAGCTCGGGGAAATAATAGGTGTGACAGAGAAAAATTATGGTATGGAAAGGATCGGTAATTTTCATATTATAGTTAGCTCTGGCATTGCCGGCTGGGGATATGGGATCCGGACAGGAGGGCATTCCGAATTTGTTATTGCGGATGTAGAGGCCGGATAATTGTCTCACAGAAGTTATATTTTTGATTTTTTCTCATATACTTGCAACAAAAACGAAATGTGGGAAATAAATGTTAAATAAACTTTGGGGGATTATGCTGCTGGCAGGCATTGTGGTAGCAGCATTCACAGGGAAAATTGGGGATGCGGGGACGGCGGCTATTGATTCGTCCAAGGAGGCGGTAACGCTTTGCATCGCTATGCTGGGTGTTATGTCTATGTGGACAGGTATTATGAATGTGGCAAAAAGAGCCGGGTTGATTGACGCTATGACAAAAGCGCTTCGACCGGCTCTTCGTTTTTTATTCCCGGATATTCCGGCTGACCATGTGGTAAATGAATACATAGCGGCGAATATGATCGCCAACATGCTTGGACTTGGCTGGGCGGCAACGCCGTATGGATTAAAGGCAATGGAGCAGATGAAGGAGCTGAACGAGGGCAGTCATATAGCGAGTGCGGATATGTGTACCTTTCTTATAATAAATATTTCTTCCTTGCAGCTGATTCCCGTAAACATAATTGCATACCGCAGCCAGTATGGTTCGGTGTCGCCCACTTCAATTATTGGGATGGGGTTGATTGCGACATTGGTTTCTACGGCAGTCGGCATAATATTTGCCACGCTGATGAGGAAGGTTCAAAAAAAATCCGGAAATAGGGGGGATGGTGCGGTATGAGGTTTTTGTATTATATTTCGGACAGCATGATTCCGTTTGTTCTTCTTCTCGTAACAGGATATGGCTTACTAAATAAGGTAGATATTTTCGACGCCTTTATTGAGGGCGCTGTGGATGGGTTTAAAACGGTGTATAAAATACTTCCTACGCTCATTGGGCTGATGATTGCGATCGGGGTACTGCGGCAATCAGGGAGCCTGGATCACTTGGCAAATGTGCTTGCACCCGTAACGTCACTTCTCGGCTTTCCTTCCGAGCTTGTACCGTTAGTTACTGTAAAAATGTTTTCTTCGTCGGCGGCAACAAGCCTTTTGCTTGACGTATATAAGCAATTTGGACCTGACAGCGATCTTGGCATGCTTGCCTCTGTCCTGATGAGCTGTTCGGAAACGATATTTTACACGATGAGCGTTTACTTTATGACTGCGAAGGTGACAAAGACACGGTATACCCTGGTGGGCGCCCTGGTTGCGACCCTGGCGGGGATCGTGGCGTCCGTGGTACTTGTTATGTAAAACAGATAATAGGAAACGAGGTTTGCACCTAAGGAAATAGTGCTTGAAGTATCCGGAAACCTTTTGTATAATGAAAAGAGAGATATGAATGTATTACATGATGTTATAGGACAAAATGGAGGTCAGTCAGGGATAATAATTTGCAGGGACTCTCGGCTCATTGATTTGAGTCCTGAGTCCTTTGCAATTTGATTTACAATATTGGGGGTATAAATTATGTTTAATGGACTGAATGAAACGATAGGGGATGGGCCACAAAAATATTTCCGTGGTAAGAGACAATGAAACAAATGACATGGTTGAAAGTCCATAAACAAAGTAAAAGGAAGAAAAAGAGGTGGTACATGATATGCAGATTTCGAGTCGTTTTACGTTGGCAATTCATATTTTTGCCTGTGTGGACACATTTAGTCATACGTACAAGGTGACGAGTGATTTTTTAGCGGGCAGCACGAATGTGAATCCGGTTATCATAAGAAAGATTTTAGGTCAGTTAAAGGCAGCGGGATTGATTGAGGTGGCTCGTGGGACGGGAGGTACTACGGTCGCAAGGCCATTAAAGGATATCACATTTTTGGATGTGTACCGTGCGGTGGAATGTATCGGGAATGGGGAATTGTTTCATTTTCATGAGAATCTGATGTTGTATCATTTTAGTTGACACCTTTTACTCAAGGATTTGATGTATAA
>CAJTZF010000032.1 GCA_910584245.1 uncultured Eubacterium sp. | reverse complement strand
GAAAAAAATATTGAGCAAAGAAAAATTAATGTTAAAAGGCTTTAGTATCTCCCTCTGATGTTGTTTTTAACTCATTCCCACAACCTTATCCAAGAGCTTTGCGGAATCCCACTTATGTCAAATAAGCTATCTGTACGGGCAGGATTGCATCTTTGCTCCGTTTCTTCCGCAAACAAATCCATATCGTCCCTTTTATGCCTCATAACCACAACTGCATTGGATTGAATGTGATGTACTGTTTTGGGAACATCCCAAACCGGAATGACTGCTGCAATAATGCGGAGAATGACGTTACATAGTCTTTGGAATACCCTTTGGAAACAAAATCTTCGATAGAGCCTCCAAAAGACATGATATCCATAAACTGCTGTAAATGCCCCGAAGTAACCGTTTTGAGTTTCCGCCTGCTTACAGGGTGTTGTTTTATGCGGCTGATTGACTGAGGATAAGTGCCGACAGTGCCATTGCTGAGTGTCCCTGTCTTTAATTCTTCCTCCGCCCAAATATCAAGTAGTTCCCCGAGTGTGATATTGTCAGCCTTTGCTATGAATTTCTTGTTTTCATAGTCCTCCATTGCCTGTCTCCGCAGCTTTTCCGTTTCACTTTTGCTCTCTGGAATGCTTTCTGCAAATAAGGATAGCATAAAATTGGCTGTCCTTCTATACCGATTCGGAATCTTCCCCTGATAAAAGACTGGAAAGCCTTGCAGCGGCGGCATCAGGGTTTTTGGAGTAGAGCCTCACAGGAGAATGAATGCCAGAAATGAAAATTGCCCTTTCCATTGAGGAGGCGGCAGACTACAAAGCGATTCAAAGAATCGCTTTGGCATCGGTCGGAATACACTGAGAAGGCTGGTGGAATGGGATAAACTCCCTGTACTGAAAGTGGGGAGAAAGGTACTTATCAAAAAGGACATTCTGGAATTGTTTATGACTGTCAATGAGGGGAGGGATTTGAGGGACAGGGGCAATATCAAAGCTGTCACAAGAAAGACGGCGGTATAAAAGTTGGGCGCACAGTTGCAGTGAACTTAAAAAGTGTAACCACATCAGCAATAAGAAAAGCGCAATCAACAGCAAGACAAAACTCGCCGGAGTTGCAAAACACAATCTGAGGAAATACCATTCGCCGGATTACAGCAGGGATAACAATATGCTTCTTTATGGGATAACCAATCGCGATTATTTTGAACATGTGTCCGAAACAGAACAGGACATGGCGGTGGAAGTCATCATACAATGCGGGGATAAAAAATTTTGGGAGCAGAACAGTGGTGACAGGATATTTATGAAACAGGTCTATAAGCAGCTCCTTTTGAAATTGCAGGATTATCTGCCGGATTTTAAGATTGCCAATGCGGTAATCCATTTTGTTGAGGCAAGCCCGCACATGCAGAACGTAGACAGTATGTTGCGGCAGGCGAAGCAGCCGGAACGGGACAGAACAATAAAAAGATAGCCGCAGAAAAGAGATTGGTTACATTTCAAAGGGGGATTGGTTACATCTCGGAAATTAAAACAAAAAGTTTGCCGATATATGTAATAAACCTATAAAGAAACCGGGGTGATTGTATGCTAAAGATCGCAGTCTGTGATGATGAGCCAGTATTTGTCGAACAGATTAGCGGCAGAATAAAAAAATATATGCCGGACGTTGCGATACAGGGCTTTTTTTCCAGTGAGGAATTGTTATCGCAGGGAGAGGTATTTGACATCTATTTTTTAGATATTCAAATGGAAAAAATGAACGGTGTGGAAACTGCTAAGAAATTACGGGAATTGGATGAAGAAAGCGTTATCGTGTTTATAACCGGGGCAAAAGAATATGTGTTTGAAGCCTTTGACGTGGCTGCCCTGCATTATCTGATTAAACCTGTTGATAATGGGAAATTACAAGAGGTACTTGAAAAGGCAAAAAAGGAAATAGAGAAAAAGCAGGCAGATATTTATCAAAACAAGGAATAAGAACATAACCTTGAATGTTGCAGATATTCTTTACTTTGAAAATGAAATGCGTAAAATTGCCGTCCATACCGTGAGAGGGGAAATTTCATTCTATGGTGTTATGGCGGATATGGAACGGGAAGTTGGGGAGGGCTTCTGCCGTTGCCATAGGGGGTATTTGGTGAATTTATCCTATGTGGCTGAATATGATACGGAAAACATTATGCTTACTAATGGGGAGAAAATATATCTGTCAAAAGACAGATACCATGATTTTGTCAAACAGTATATGAGATAACTGCGGAATGGGGGTGTTTCCCATGTATGAAGCGGCAGAGTTTGTCATTACTGTAATCAGATATTTATTTAATGGATATTGTTTGTGCCTGCTTTTTAGAGAATTTATGAAACCGAAAATAAGGCAGAAAACTATAAATAATTTTTTAGTGATTACGGCGTGGCTTATCATAAAAATGGCGGTCAGATTTGCCATGTATGCTAATCTGCAGAGTGTATTAGAAATGGAAATGCCATACTTTGTTTTCAAGTTGATTGTAATATATTTTATTGGCATATTTTTTTATCAAGGCAGTCAGCCAGCAAAAATATTTGTAGCATTGCTTTTTGTTGCATTAGACAGCATTTTCAATCAAATAGGATATGCTGTTATGCTGTTTTGGAATTATGGGGTAGATAAATTGTCAGAAGTTATATATAACACCACCATAATACCAACAATGGTAAAGTATATTGATTTACTGGCAGAGGTAATTATAGAAATTTTGCTATATTTATCTGTGAAAATTATAATAAGAAATCATAGCCGCCCCATAGAGGGAAGCAATACAAAAGAAACAATATTTTACACATTGCCTGCATTTATGGGTGCTTTAACCGCTATTATTTTTCGGTTCATCATAGCAGTAATAAACAAGGAGCATCATCTTGTTTATTACGATAACTACATGGAAATATATTTGTTCATTACATTAATATCCGTTGTCGTTTGGCTTGCTATTCTATATAGTTTTAAACTGCAACAGGAAATGGCAGGATTGCAGGAGGAACGCACACAAAAAAATGTATTGGAGAACCAGATTTCCCAAATGGAAAATTCTATGTTGGAAATGGAGCGTTTTTATGAGAGTGTTAGCCATGTAAAACATGATATGAAAAACCAAATGTCGGTTATGGAAAAACTGTTAAGAGAACGACAGATAACGGAAAATGAAGAAATAACCGGGTATTTTGAAGATATGCAGAAAACGCTGATGAATCTGGAACAGAAAATACATACGGGAAATGTGGTAAGTGACGCAGTTATCAGCAGCAAGTTCTATTATGCGTCAAAGGAATTAAAAGGTATTCATTTAGAAGCGGACGGCTTTCTTTTGACGGATAAGGTTCATGTAAGGGCGTATGACATAGGCATTATCCTAAATAACGGGTTAGACAATGCGATTGAAGCCTGTCGGAAAGCAAGGCTGAAAAATCAAGATAAAGAGCTGTATATCAAGATAAAGTCTTTTTGGAAACAGAACATGTTTTTCATAGAAATTGAGAACAGCTTTGACGGGGAAGTGAAATGGGGAAAAGACGGTTACCCTTGTTCCACAAAGGCTGATAGTAAGTTACATGGTATTGGGCTTAAAAATATCAGGTATTGCGCCTTAAAATATGCGGGCGATATGGATTGTATTGCAGAAAAAGGAAGATTTATATTGTCTGTTATGCTAAAGGGTTAAAGAGCAGGATCTTAAGAGGGATTACCTTTTAAAAAATAAATATGGATTACAATTAAATTTTTATCAAGGAGGATTATATTATGGCAATTACAGGAGTGGGCAATTACAATAGTGTTTATGAAAGCATATATGCTTCATCAAGAAAGGAAGCGGCAAAGAAAAGCAGCAATGAGGAATATCTTAATGATTTGCAGAAACAAGTGCCTTATATGAAGCTGCAGATTGGATATGGGCTTAATACAAATAATGATGGCAAAGTGAATGTTTTAGATGTCAGCCCTAAGCTCCTAGAGAAGATGCAAGATGATCCAAAGGCAGCAAAGGAATATACACAGCGGTTAAAAGATATTGAAGCGGCTACGAAATGGCTTGATAATTATAAAAAATCAATAGGGCATACGACAATTGTCAGGCATGGGTATGTTGACGAAAACGGCAATTTTTCTAATTTTTCCATTTCGATAAGAAAAGATGAGCTGAACGAAAAGTTTCGCAAAGAGGCACAGGAAAATGCTGAAAAGCAGATTGAGAAGACGCGTGAAAATGCCCGTAAAAAAGCAGATCAGCTTTCGGAGAATATGGCGAAAAAGGCAGAGGAGGCAGAAAAAGAACAGGATAAGACAGGCATTATTGTTGTCAAATCAGATACCGATCAGGATAAAGCGGAACAGTTGCTGTCAGAAAAGATAGAAAAGGCAAAGGACGGAAGAATATTGCTTCATAATGACGATATGCAGAAGATCATTGAAGCGGCAAAGGAACAGGAAGAAGAACAAGTGGGTAAAAAGCAGGGCAATAATGTAAATGCGGTTGGTGCGAATCTGGATTTGAAGATATAAGAGGAGGCGGAGATATGAATATCAACAGTAACAATATGAGAGGGTTTTCGCAGTATTCCCTTTTGAATTGTTTTCGCAGAAAAATGGTAACAAGACAAGTACAAATAATCAGATAGGTGCTGCTTTCAGCGGAGGAGTTAAATATAAACATAGCAATTTATATTATGATGAAAATGGGATTCCTTGGAGTCAAAAGAACAAGCAGACAGATGTATAACGGGAAGAAGTGACTGGGAAAATGTACCAATGGAAAGAGTATACCAGAAGGAACAAGGAGAAATGATATTATCAACAAGTCCATTCAGCCATTTCTGCTTTAGCTTGCCCCAGAAACTCTCCGTCGGGGCGTTGTCCCAGCCGTTTCCTTTGCGGCTCATACTGCTGATAAATCCATGCTCTTTTGCAAGCGCCTGATAATCCAGTGAACAGTAGTGGCTTCCCGTGTCACAATGCAGGATACACCCGTCCATTGGCAGGCCCACTATTTTATTCCCGCAAAGATCCATGACGCAATACCGACATATCGTGCGGGGTGTTAGAGTTGCAAAGGGTATATTAATTATGTTATGATTATTTCGGAAATAAAATATTATACTGAAATGTAGGAGGGGTTTTCTGAAGTACTATGAACATTTATACAAGAAATCTGAATCGAATTGAATTTATGGTTACACTGGCGTGTACGGGGAAATGTAAGCACTGTTCTGAGGGCACACACGATGCCAGTGTAGAATTTCTAGATTGTGATGCGGCAATTGATGTGGTCCGCCGGGTGGCAAATCAATACAAGATTGAGTCTTTAATGACATTTGGAGGAGAACCTCTGTTGCGGTGGGAGACCGTATGTAGAATTCATGCGGAGGCAAGAAAGAACGGTATTCCGAAAAGGCAGCTGATTACTAACGGCTATTTTACAAAAGATAGGAACCAGATGCATACAGCTGTCCGGGAACTGGGGAAAAGTGGGGTAAATGCCATTTTATTGTCGGTGGATGTATTTCACCAGGAAACAATTCCGATTGACGTAGTTAAGGAATTTGCCAACCTTGTGAAGTCTGAGGGCATTCCTCTCCGTACTCATCCGGCATGGCTCGTAAGCAAGAAGAAAGACAATTTTTATAACGGGGAAACAAGAAAAATTCTCAGGGAATTTGAGAAGATGGGGATTGGCGCTTCCGATGGAAATACGATTTTTCCCAGTGGAAACGCACTTATTTATTTAAAAGAGTATTTTAATGAAAATGACAATGTAGTAAATCCATATGTAGAAGATCCCGAAGACATAAGAGCGATATGTATTGGACCAGATGGCGGTGTTTTAGGTGGAAATATTTATAAAAAGGATATTTTAGACATTTTATCAAGTTATTTACCGGGGTGATATGGTGTTTGGGAATATATATAACGTTGAAAATAGGGAAAATGCGAAACATATTTTTGCTAATTGGGACGAAACGATAATATGGTCATGTCTGCAGGGGGTGATGGGGCATATTTATGCCGATGATAGGGAGAACCCGTCCTCTGCAATGGCAATACTGGGTGACTTTTGTTTTTATGCAGGCTGCCCGAGCAGGGAATTGGCCGCATTTAAGCCGGAATGGTGTCACCAGGATTTTGTAATTGCGGTTCCACGCAACCAGGAGTGGGCGGAGGTAATAGAGAAATACTATGGTGACAGGGCAAAAAAGGTGACCCGGTATGCGATGAAAAAAGAGAAGCATATTTTTGACAAGGATGCGTTGAACCGTGTTGTCGCCCGGCTTTCGCCGGAATATACGCTCCACCCGGTGGATGAAGGGATATTCCATGATTGCAAAAAGGCGGACTGGAGCAAGGACTTTGTATCACAGTTTCCTGACTGGGAAACCTATCAAAGAGTGGGCTTAGGCGTCGTTATTAAAAGGGATGGATGTATTGTTTCGGGAGCTTCCTCCTATTCTGCTTATGCTGGCGGGATTGAGATTGAAATTGATACAAAGCAGGAATACCGAAGAAAAGGGCTTGCCCTCATAAGTGGGGCAAAGCTTATTTTACAGTGTCTGGACAGAGGGTTGTATCCTAGCTGGGATGCACAGAATATGTGGTCCGTATCTTTGGCAGAGAAATTAGGATATCATTTTCATTATGAGTATGACGCCTACGAGATTTTTTGGTACTGAGATGAGAGAACAATAACTTTTAGGGAGAAGGGTGATTATGACGACAAGAGATGAGGCGTTATGCTATGGCCTGGCCTTTAAGGATGTATACCGGGATGCGCCATTCCGCGATCCAAACTGGATTTTGGTGCGGTATAAAAAGAATAAAAAGGCATTTTTGTGGACATATGAATTTCAGGGGCAGATGCGCATTAATATTAAAGTGGACCCAGAGTGGCGCGATTTCTGGAGAAATGCTTATGAGGCTGTGATACCAGCCTACCATCAAAACAAGGAACATTGGAATACTGTTATTTTAGATGGAAGCGTGCCAGATGAGGATATTTGCCGGATGATTGCGGAAAGTTATGATTTAATCGTGGGAAAGAAAAAATAAAAAGGAAGAACGATAAAAATAGGGGAGCGAAATATCAAAATGAGTGAAAAAGTTTACGAATTTCATGCTATTATTGAAGCGGTACCAGATAAGGGCGGCGCGTATGTGCGTTTTCCCTACGACATTAGAGAAGAATTTGGTAAAGGCAGGGTCAAAGCCGAAATTACTTTTGATGGTGAGCCATATTGTGGGAGTATTGTCAATATGGGAGTGAAAAATGAGGACGGGTCGGTCTGCTATATTATCGGGATTCGAAAAGAAATTCGAAATAAGATAGGAAAACAGCTGGGCGATATGGTATTAGTTACAGCAAAGGCGATTAAAATAAAGAGAAACTTGTGCTAAGAGGATAAGGGAATAAATTATATTTTGAATTTGCCGGCGAAAAGAAAGTGACAGGGAGAATTATGTTAAGGCAAATACAGATAATAATAGTTATGTTGAATTATGGCTACCATGTTATGATTTAATAGATACGGTACGCTTTCGATTTTATGGGAACCTCGCTTGACAACATACCGGTAGTATGATAATATAAATACATACTATTGGTATGTAAAAAGGGAGTGAAGCAGTAAATGGCTAGGAATAAGCACCCGGAAGAAACGGTGAATCTCATATTGGATGTAGCTTTCCGGCTTTTTATGGAAAAGGGGTATGAACACACATCCATCCAGGATATTATCGATCATTTGGGGGGACTTAGCAAAGGTGCGATCTATCATCATTTTAAATCGAAAGAGGATATTTTAGTTGCCGTTACAGAAAGAATAACAGCAGAATCGAACGATATGCTTACCGTTATTCGCGACCGCACGGATCTTACCGGAAGAGAGAAGTTAAAAATGATTTTTAAGGAATCTATTTTGCGGCCCGTTCAGGATGATATATTTACAGTAGCGCCGGATTTAAGTAAGAACCCGAGACTTCTTTTCAGTATTTTTCATGAAACAGTGAAGGAAGTGGCGCCAGACTATATTTTGCCTATTATTGAACAAGGGAGATCCGACGGCACAATTCAAACAGATTATCCGGCTGCGCTATCTGAATTGATTATATGTGTTGCAAATATTTGGATGAATCCAATGATATTTGATAATACAGCAGAAGAGTCCTACGGTAAGTTTATGGTATTCCGGCAGATGATGAAGGGATTTGGACTGGATATTGTGGACGATGAAATGCTAGGCAGATTACAGGAGCTGGCAGTTATTTATCAGGAAAATAAATAGAACGATGTTTGGAATCTGCCCCATAAAGGGGCGGATATATTTAGCATTCTATACATACCGGCGTTCGGTATGTAAATTAAAATAAAATGCAATGGAGGGTAAAGGAATGAATCAAAGATTATTTTCTAGAAATTTTACACTCGTGGTTATAGGACAGATCATTTCCCTGTTTGGCAATGCCATTATTCGGTTTGCTCTGCCGCTGTATCTTCTCAATTATACAGGATCCTCGGCACTGTTTGGAACGGTGACGGCCTGTGCGTTTATTCCGGCAATTGTATTGTCCCCTGTGGGAGGTATTGTTGCAGACCGGGTAAATAAGCGGAATATTATGGTTATACTGGACTTTTTTACAGCCGTAATTATCCTGGCGTTTTCTTTGCTTATGGGTGAAGTGAACCTCGTTTTATTAATGACGGTTACGCTTATGCTTTTATTCGGCATTGCGGGTGCATACCAGCCTTCGGTGCAGGCAAGCGTGCCCGCTCTTGTGGAACAAGACTCTTTGATGGCGGCAAATTCCATCATCAATACAATAAGTTCCTTTTCTTCGTTATTAGGGCCTGTACTTGGTGGGATTTTGTATAGTACATATGGGCTGGAACCGGTATTATGGGTTTGTATTACGTGTTTTGTTTTGTCTGCGGTTATGGAACTTTTTATTAAAATACCGTTTGTAAAGCGGGAATCAGACGACGGGATAGGGAAAATAATAAAAAAGGACTTTTCAGAAAGCATACGTTTTATACGAAAGGAAAAGCCGGCGATTGGAAAAGGACTGGTGGCCATTTGTGGGATCAACTTATTTTTGTCATCTATGATAATTGTTGGCCTGCCCTATATGGTGACGGAATGTCTTGGTTTCGATGCCGCGCTGGCAAACAGGCTGTATGGATTTGCGCAGGGAGCATTGGCGGCAGGGGGACTGGCCGGCGGTATCGGCGCCGGTATTTTTGCGAAAAAGCTCTGCATGCAGAGGTGTGGGGACTTGATCCTTTTCGCCGCCGCATGCGTATTTCCAATAGGTCTGGTGCTCATATTTGCCGCTTCGGGACTGGTCAATTATTTAGTGATGACCGTCTGTTGCTTTATCATTATGGTATGTTCAACGGTTTTCACCGTGCAAATGATGTCGTTTGTCCAGGCGGAAACGCCGCAGCACCTGATAGGAAAGGTGATCGCTGTTATTCTAGCCGTTTCCATGTGCGCACAGCCAGTCGGCAATGCGCTGTATGGTATTTTGTTTGAAGCCTGCAAGGGGTATGAGTTCGGTGTTGTTTTGTTTGCGGGAACAGCCTCTATGATAATTGCGGTTAAGACGAGGAATATTTTTAAACATATTTCATCGGAGTTAAGGTGAAATGGATTTTTATGTGATGCCGCATTGATTGTGCTGGAATGTTTGTCATGTTATACTTTATGTAACGGTACCGGATATGAAAAAAGTAGAAAAGGAGGAATTTTCATGATGACACTGGGAACAAATATAAAGGCGGCAAGAAAGAAAATGGGGCTGACGCAGGGAGAACTGGCGTCGCAGATAGGCGTTACGTCCCAGGCAGTGAGCCGCTGGGAATCAGGAGCGGGGCTTCCGGATATTTCCATGATCGTTCCACTGGCCCAGGTTTTATCGGTATCAACGGATACTTTGTTCGGTTTGACGGAGATGGAACAGGATGAGACGCGGTATATGGAAATTAAATATATGTACGAGGAGATCGCACAGAAAAGTTCTTCTCCGGCGGATACCGCAAAGAAGCAGTGTGAGTATTTACTGGAAAAGCTTAAATTGAATCCAGCAGACTATATTTACTGTACCTGTTTTGTGGAAAGGACCGCAGAGCTTAGCAGGTATGTTGATTTTTCAGGGTATGATAAGGGGCTATGGGAAGAATACCGAAATAAGGCGGTTCAATTTGGAACACAGGTAATCCGCTTTTGCAATAAGAAAGAGTGGGTGGAGCGAACCCATTTTGCCCTGGCATGGGTATATATTCATGACAGGGATTTTACGGGTGCGAGGGAGCATATTTATGCGCTTCCGAGCGTTGAATCCAACCGCCTTCAGGAGAGCATACTGGCGCAAGTGACATCTATTGAGTTTGGTACGGATGAGATGAAAAAGGTGCTGAGACATAATTTGCAGAATTTTACCCGGGCGCTGAATAAGGAAATATTATATGCCGCCGAGGACTTATCGTGGTCGGACGAGCCGAACGATGCCATCGTATTTGGCCAGTGGGGAATCCAGGTTATGCGTACACTTTCTGAAAATCAGGATATGCTTCCCTATTGCCGCGGGTTTTACCGGGACATTTACCGGGCGATGCTTCATGCAGATTTACGTGCGGATGACTTTGAACGTGCCGCCCAACACTATAAAGAATTGAAAGATGGTATGCAGTATCACTTTGAGCGATATAGGGAAATACTCGAGAGCGAGGAGGAAACAGAAAAATATCCAAATCGGCAAATAAGAAATATGCGTGCTTACACACAAGAGTATATGGAGGACCGGCAGAAGGAGATTTTGGAGCGGCTCAGGGAATGGCATGGAGAAGAGAAATACCAAAAGTTTTTACATGTGATTTCTTAACAAAATGAGTATAGGTAAAAGGTATGGTTTATGCCTGCCAGGGTGCTCCTGGCAGGCATTTTTACAGTAAAAACATTTCTTCGTTAGATGGCGCTGGAGTTTTTCTGGAAAATATGTTAAACTTTGGTTATCAGACAAAAGGGAGATGAAATTTGTGAATGCATATAAAATTATGATTGTGGATGATGAGCCGGATCTTTTGGACTTACTTGAGAAGGCTCTCAACATAGAGGGGTACGATAATATTATTAAAATAGAGTGTGGGATTTCTGCTGTAAACACTTGCAAAGAAATCCGCCCGGACATCATTATTTTGGATGTAATGCTTCCAGACATTGACGGATATGAGGTGTGCAAACAAATTCGGGCGTTTTCACTTTGTCCGATTTTATTTCTCTCCTCTAAAAATGATGAGCTGGATAAAATACTTGGTCTGGCTGTCGGCGGGGATGACTATGTGACAAAACCATTTAGCCCGAAAGAAATAGCTTACAGAGTAAAAGCGCAGCTGCGCCGTTTAGAGTACAAGCAAAATGCATGTAAGCGTGATTGTGTTAAAATCGGGGAATTAACTATCGACCCAGAGGGATGTGGAGTGATGAAAGGTAGTGCTTCCATAGAGCTAACGGCAAGAGAATTTGAGATATTGCAATATTTGGCCGAAAATAAAGGGCGGGTAATAAGCCGCGAGCGCTTATATGAAATGATTTGGGGTGAGGACAGCTTTGGCTGTGATAATACGGTGATGGTGCATATCCGTCATTTGCGTGAGAAACTGGAGGACAATCCCGCCGAGCCAAAATACATTATCACAATGAAAGGACTGGGCTATAAGCTGGTGGATCCATATGAAAAATAGAGCGAAGGTAAATCCGTTTGTGCGCATATTTGTTTTTGCGGCGGTGTTAGTTATCATAGCGGCGGTCGCCGCGGTGAGTTTATTTTATTATATATTCGGCATACCGGAGCCGGAGGGATTGAGTTTAGCTTCCTGGCCCCATACGTTCACAGATAATTTTTCGATCTGGATGCAAAATAAGGAAGGAACGCTTGTTATAGAGGACATGGCAATTGAACGCCTGGACGAGTATGGATTGTGGATACAAGTCGTAGACGAGACGGGGAAAGAGGTATTCTCCCACAATAAACCGGCAAACTACCCTTCGGGTTATTCGTCGTCCGAACTGGTTGCGCTAAGTACGAGTACGAGCGGGGATGGCAATACGGTTTTTGCGGGTATCTTTCAGGATTCAGATCAAGCCTGGAGCTATTTTATTGGATTTCCTTACACGATAGGAAAATATATGCTCTACTATAATGGTGAAAATGTCGGACGCCTTTCGCCTGTTTTCCGTATAGGGATATGCCTTATTGTAGTTTTGCTCATCGTTTTTATTTTTGTGTATGGTTTTTGGCTCACAGGACATCTTGCAAAAATGACAAAGGGAATTGGGGATTTATCGCTTCGTTCTTATTTGCCGCTTCCGGAAAAGGGGATGTTTCGTGAAGTATATAAGGAGCTTAATAAAATGGATACGTCGATTCATAACAGCGACCAGTTGCAGAGGGATACGGAACGGACGCGCCGGGAGTGGATTTCCAATATTACACATGATTTGAAAACGCCGCTCTCTCCAGTGAAGGGCTATGCGGAGCTGCTAGTCCGAACTCCCGTTCCGAATAGTGAAACGATACAGGGATATGGGAGAATTATTTTAAAGAATGTCAATCACACGGAAAGGCTTATCAATGATTTAAAGCTGACTTACCAGCTTGAATCGGGCGTAATACCGTATCATCCGGAGGAAATACCGTTTATCCGCTATTTGAGGGAGGTGGTTATTGATATAGTGAATGATCCTGCGTTTAGTGACCGCAACATACAATTTGAGAGCGGCGTAGGGGAAATTCCAGTGTGCGTGGATATACACTTATTCCGCCGCGCCGTGGGAAATCTTATTATTAACGCCCTTACGCATAATCCGCCGGACACAGAAATAACCGTTATTGCAAATTTAGACGGGCGGAATAAAATATCTATTATTGTCAGGGATAATGGAACAGGGATGGGCGGGGAAGAACAGTCGGAGCTGTTCAGCCGGTATTACAGAGGGACAAACACAAAAGAGAAACCGGAAGGCAGCGGTCTCGGTCTTGCGATCGCAAAACAGATTGTAACACTTCACGGAGGTGATATTTCCGTAAAGAGCGAACTGGGCGAGGGCACGGAGTTTCTTGTGTCCTTGCCGGTGAAGCGGTAACTTGCGGTGCGTACAATTAAGGTCAAATTAAGATACGGAAAAGTCCAGCCTAAGATGGATGGTTTATGCTGTTAAGCATAGGCCATCCATTTTTTGTGGGGGCAATAAACAAGTAAAATACAAGGAGGTTTTCCTATGGAATTACAATTACAACATTTGAGTAAGCAATATGGGGCGAAATGCGCGGTTGACGATATAAATGCCCGCTTAGCGCCCGGGGTATATGGCTTGCTCGGGGCAAATGGGGCGGGCAAGACGACGCTGATGAGAATGATATGCGGTGTCCTGGCGCCCACTTCCGGTGAAATCCGTCTGAATGGAAAAACAATGCGTCAATTGGGAGAACGGTACTATACCCATTTAGGCTATATGCCGCAGCATTTTGGTTTCTATCCCGATTTTACCGCCCGCGAATTTATGCTCTATATGGCGGCTGTAAAAGGATTGGATAAGAACACCGCGAAGTCCCGGACCGAACGGCTGCTTTCTATGGTTAATCTGCAAGAGGTGGCGGATAAGAAAATCAAATGCTATTCCGGCGGTATGAAGCAGCGGCTTGGAATTGCCCAGGCAGAACTGAACCATCCGTCTATTATCATATTAGATGAGCCAACTGCGGGACTTGACCCGAAAGAGCGTGTGCGTTTCCGAACGCTTATTTCGGACTTCGCACAGGAGAAGATCGTGATACTGTCTACACATATTGTATCGGATGTTTCCTACATTGCAGATACTATTCTGATGATGAAAGGCGGCAGGTTTTTGTTACAGCAGCCGATGGCCACCGTTACGGACGGGATCCGGGGCAAGGTGTGGGAGGTATTGGCGGATGACCGTCAAGCGGCGGAATACAGCGGGAGGTTTTCTGTTGTAAATCTGCACCACGAGAATAATATGGTGAGACTGAGGATAATAAGTGAAAGCGCACCAGCGGCGAATGCTGTTGCCGTAGAACCGAGCTTAGAGGATTTGTTTTTATACCATTTTGGAGAAGAAGTACAGGAGGGGAAATGATATGTTAATTAAATATGAGTTTTTAAAAATATTGCGAAAAAAATCCACGTTCATTGTTATGGCGGCCAGCCTGTTATTAACGGCGTTCTTTTTTGGCCTGCCCATTATGCAGTATCAAACTTACAATCAGGACGGCGTGATAAAAGGGACAGAAGGTATCCAATACGAGAAAGAACAGTATGAGGATGTGGCGGTTTCCCTGTCGGAGAAATATATCACGGAAACGATACTTGAAGTACAGGAGCTTTTTAAAAATCCGGATAATATCGGGTACGACGGAAACGAACAATTTCTAATTGGGGATGCCTATTGGAAACACGTCGCGCCAAAGGAAAAATTGCTTAACATGATTGCGAAAGCTTACGATAGTCCGAATGAAAGCTCAGGCTATAATAAGCTTGCCAGCCTAGATGTAACAAACGGTGCAAATTTCTACCGGGCAAAGGAATTAAAAATGAAAGCGCTGCTGGATACCCCATCCCGTGAGTTATCCGGTGAGCAGAAGCAGTATTGGAGCAATATGGCAGGCAAAGTCGGTCTTCCCTTGCAATATGGATATTATGAGGGGTGGGAAATTATTATAAGCAGTTTCGAGCTCCTGATGTTTGCAATAGTAGCGGTCTGTATTGTGATTGCACCTGTTTTTTCTGGCGAATACCAGGCGGGGACAGACGCCGTAATTTTATCCGGCAAGTATGGCAAAACAAAACTCATAACGGCAAAAATAGTGTCATCCTTTTTATTTGGAGCCCTTGCGTTTACGCTTCACGTTATTGTGGCGTGTGGATTGCCGCTTGTCGCGTTTGGCGCGGATGGCTGGAATCTTCCCGTGCAAATTGCAAACATAACGGCGCCGTACCCATTTACATTTTTGCAGGCGGCGCTTGTGAATATCGGAATTATTTATTTGGTACTGTTTGCCATGATCGGTCTGACACTTCTTCTGTCGTCAAAAATGAAGTCTCCATACCTTGTGCTGATTGTGCTTGTGCCGGTTCTTTTCATTCCGTTGTTCCTGACGCCAAATGGAACGGCAGGGGCATACAACCTGACGCTGTTCTTATTGCCTTACCGCGCTGCCATGCCCGAAATAGGTAAATTTATTTCGTATCAATTTGGCAGTCTCGTTTTCGATGTGCTTTCAGTAAGGGCAGTTTTGTATGCAGCTTTAACTGTAATCATGCTTCCGTTTGCAAGATTGGGGTTTAAGAAGCATCAGGTTGTATAAAGTTTACGTCTTTTAATCAATTTGTATTTTAAATACTACCGGTTTATCCGTCTTGTAATCGGTTTGTAATTTGAGCCCTTCCCCGTCCTGCGTCCAATGGGGAGCCGTTTTACAGCCAAGTAATGTGATATCACGGATGATACCGCTAAAATGGGCTATCTTTGATGCGTCCAAAATCCCCAAGGATTTGATACAGTATTTCCCGTCGTCGCTGCATTTTAACGCGGTCGCATAAAGATAGCCATTTCCTGTAGTAAATCGGATGTCTTCACTCGTGAAGTTTTTCCTGATCCCGTCTGTGAATTGGCCTTCTAACACTTCTGTAGGGCCCTCTCCGTATTTTCTCCACACGCTGCTTCCGTAGATTGCCTCTCCGTTTACATGCAGCCATTCACCGATTTCCCGTAGAATGTCCGTTTCTTCCTGTGTAATTGTTCCATCTGGTCTTGGTCCGATGTTTAACAGCAGCCGTCCATTTTTACTTACAATATCCACCAAATCACACAGTATGTCATTTGCCGGACGGAACTGGTTGTTTTCCGTATATCCCCACGAATTTAGTGCAATCGAGGTATCTGTCTGCCAGAGATAAGGCTTCATTTCCGCAAACTGCCCCCGCTCCACATCGGGTACAGCCGTTCCGAAGAAAAAGGCATCGTGTTTATAATTGATCACCACTTCCTGTCCCCACTGGGCAGCGCGGTTATAATAGTAAGCCGCTAATTTTTTTAAATATGGTTTAACACTGAAATGCTGGATCCACCAATCAAAATACAAAATCTGAGGATGATATTCATCAATAATTTCACAAGTGCGCACAAGCCAGTCTTGCAGAAATTCTTCTGTGGGGACGGAATCCGTATGCACACTTCCAAATTCGTTTCCATCCTTCATGGAAGGCCAGTAAAAATCCCCGCGCTTGAGAGGTTCCTTAATATCGCTGTCAAAATCCTTTCCATGTCCCATAAAGAACCAGTGTTCTACGCGGTGGGAGGAAGCTCCGTTTACCATGCCCCTTTTTTTGGCCTCCGCTGATAATTCGCCCAGCACGTCCCGGTTCGGGCCCATTTCGTTGGAATTCCAGTGCGAAAGTTTGCTCTTATACATTTGAAACCCATCATGGTGCTCTGCCACTGGTACGATGTATTCCGCCCCCGCTTGTTCAAACAGATCAAACCAGGCTTCCGGATGAAATTTGTCAGCCGTAAACATCGGAATAAAGTCTTTATATCCAAATTCCTTATGTAAACCATATGTTTTAATATGATGTTCATATTCGGGAGTGCCTTGTATATACATATTTCTGGAATACCACTCATTTCCAAACGAGGGGACGGAATAAATTCCCCAGTGAATAAAAATGCCAAATTTTTTCTTCTGATACCATTCGGGAACTCTGTATTTCTGAAGGGATTCCCACGTGTCCGTATAGGGTCCCTGCGCAATTATTTCTTCAATTTTCTTTAAATATGCCTCCATAACATGATCCTCCTTTTTGTTGGTTCTTGTGATTACTTTTATTATAACGGTAGCTTTTGTTTTTACCAGTGCCTGATCCGACATGATTTATTCTTTTTTGTCGCATTGTCACATGTTTTATTGATTCATTGAAAGAGAAATGGTAAAATGATGCTAGATTTTAAATGCTGAACGGAGGTTTTTATGTCATTATATTTTCGAAATGCGGTGATTTCTTTTACTATGGATGCCATCCCTCTGCAGGTGGATAACTTTTCTTATGGGCCGATTCATCGTCCGATTCCCGGGCACAGCCACGGGGCCGGAAGTTATGAAGTCCACTATATTCCCTATGAATGAGTTTTAATAGGAACACTGTAATATCAAGGCTTTTCGGAGCCTACACCCACAAAAAAATATTATTTGAGCTATCACATTACGCAGAAAGCCGTCCGGCATGAAAAAACGGGCGGCTTTTTTGCGTGGATAGCCGGGAGGGAGGCGAAAAAATAGTAACAAACTTTTAGCGCAAGATTTGTGCAACATTCACGAAATTAAAAAAGGAGGTAACGAATGGCAGACGAAAAATTGAACGTGAGCCCGGAGGAAAATCCCCAGCCCAGCTTGTTCGATGCCGGCCCGGCGGGTGCTCCTGCCCAGGACGCTCCCACCCCGGAGCCCCCGGCCCCGGAGAACGCCCCCGAGCAGACTGGCGGCGAACCACCCGCCCAGGATGCCCCGGCTGGGGCCCCCGGCGCGGTGAATGTCTCCGCTGACCAGATTGAAAAGCTGATGGCGGAGCGGCGGGCGGCGGAACGTGCGGAGGTGGAAAAGAACGAGCCGCCCGAACCGGAACAGCCGCCCACCCCGGCCCCGGAGGATAAGGCCGCCGGGGAAAAGGAGCCCGAGAAAAAGGGAAAGGCCGCCAAAGAGAAAACGCCCGAGCCGGATAAGTCCAAGGGCAGGCGAGGCCGCAAGCCCAAAGAAGAAAAAGCGGGGCCCGGCGAACCGGGAGGGACGGGTGCCCGCCGTGGCCGCCCGGCCAAGGCTGACAAGGCGGCCCCGGACAGGCCCCCGTCCCCACCTCGAGACAAAATGTCCCAAAGCAAGGAGGCCAAGGCCGCCACGGTAAAGGGCAGGGAAGAAGCCCCTGCCGCTCCTGCGCCGGAGCCGCCGCCCCAGCCCCGTGACGCGACCCGCGCTGAAAAGGAAG
>CAJTZF010000031.1 GCA_910584245.1 uncultured Eubacterium sp. | reverse complement strand
TCTGGATAGATTATACCACTCGTTCTATTTGTCTATCAAATGGGGTATAAGGCACTAAATCCAAAAACCCTTGCAAATGGCCTTACAAGGGTTCTCATTCCTATCTCAATTCGCCTGATTTCGACAAACTCCTATGCGTTCATCTGTGCATAAACTCCCGAAGAGGTTTCCGCACTTTCATTCTCGTAATTTCAACAAGTCCCAGTTTTGTAATATCTACAACATTCGTTTTGACGCTATCTTTTTCAAATTCACTTTCAAGTTCCCGCAGTAACACCTGGATATGTTCCCTGTCCTTCATGTCGATAAAGTCAATCAGTATAATACCGGAAATATTGCGGATCCGTATTTGCCTCGCCGCTTCCCTTGCCGCCTCCCTGTTGATTTGAAAAAAAGTTGTCTCGCTGCTGCGCTTCCCTTCAATTGCCTTCTGGGTATTGACATCAATAACCGTGAGCGCCTCTGTCGGGTCAATCACAAGCGATGCGCCGCTTTTCAGCCACACATGCCGCATAAGCGCTTTCTCGAGCTTATCGCTGATACCGAGCAATTTCTCCAATGGGTACGATTCGTCTTCATAAAAAACAATGTTTTCGTCCGCAAATTCTCCCGTCTCCCCCAGCATCTCATAAATCTCACGTTCATCCGTAATAATCCGATCAAATCTCCCCTTTGGCGTACTCCGCAAATACTTGACTACTTCCATATCCGAGCGGTAAAGTCTTGAAAAACGAATACGGGTCTTCGATTTACTGGCAACTTGTTCCGCTTCACGGACCAGACGCGCACATTCCTCCTGAATACTCGCGTCTGACGCGTGCTGGCATCCCGTGCGGAGGATTATTCCAAACGGTATTTCCCGTAGCGGCTCTAAAATCTGCTCCAGGCGTGCCCGGACTGTCTCATCTGTGATCTTGGATGAGATGGATTTCTCTTCGCTATCATTTGTCACAACAGCATATTTACCGGCAAACTGGAGCTTACAAGACGCGACGGCCCGTTTTGACTTGACCGCCGCCTTTTTTATCTGAACCGGCATTTCCTGGCCCTGGACGATTTTTCCGCCACCAGCCTCTGAAAGCGGCACATAACACATGCAGTCCTTTTGTACTTCCACAAAAGCGGCATGAATATTTCTTACAATATGGCTAACTTTCCCTATATATATATCTCCGACCCGGAGCGCCAAATCCCCGGCCTCGTCCACAATTACATCGTCCAGGTCACGTCCGTCAAAAACCGCGGAAATAAATTGATTCTTTTGCCGGATGATCGCAAGCTGCCTCTGAAACATTTGCATCTCCCCACTTTCAGTCAAAATACATCTGAATCCGGTGCACCTGGTAAGAAAACGGATTCATCTCAAGCTTTAAGTAACGGAGGTAAGCTTCCAATACAAGCTCCGGCTTTATGTTCGCCACACTGCCGGACACCAGTTTTAAATAAAGTTCATCCTCACTGTCATATTCATTGTTCAGTGTGGGAAGCGGTGTTCCCGTCTTTTGTTCAAACTCCGTGCGAGAAAACGCATAGGATAGAATCATCGGCTTTAAATCAACTTCCGCCACACTCCGTTTCGTCTTCTTTCGGACAAGGATGCGTTCCTGATTTATAAATGCACAAAAAGTCTCCCTCATATCAACATCCGATACGGGCTCCGTATTGGCGCCGAACGTTGTTCCATCTTTCCACGAAATCAAATAATCACAGGCATGGAGAAGCGACATGGATGTTTTCACTTTATCATCCAAAATGTGAAGCTCCGTCACAAAAATTTCCTCTGTCATACAGGAATTCAATCGCTCGAGAATTTCCTGCTCTCCCACTTCTGGAAGAGACCAGAATTCTACATCCAGATATTCCCCATCACTCGTCGTGCCGACACTGAGGGGGGAGGCAAAGCTCATAATCTGGTGCGGACTAAATCCGCCTGAATACGCTACATCCAGACCAGCGCGACGGATTGCTTTCTGAAAAAAACGCATACAGTCCAGATGGCCGATAAATTTCAGGGAGCCGGTTTTAGTAAATCTCATTCTTGTCTTCAATTCTTTCCACCCCTTCCTGCTCTACACATACACCGGTGCCAAACTTCCTTGCGCCGCAGCCGCTGCATCCCTCACGGCAATTTGGCGTAACCTTTTCCTGTCCCGCCCTCTCATATTCCCGCCAAAGAAATTGTTTTGATACGCCGATGTCAATAAAATCCCACGGAAAAATCTCATCTTTACCGCGCTCGCGGTAATTATAAAAATATTTTGAAACACCATTGTCTTCCAGCGCCTGCTCCCACACATCCGCCTTGAAGTAATCCGTCCACGCATCAAACATGCACCCTCTCTTGTACGCGTCCACAATGACCTCCGACAGCCTCCGGTCGCCTCTGGCAAAAATGCCCTCTAACTCAGAAGTGAGAGCATCATGACAGTTATACCGGATGGAACGCTGGTTGATTTGCTCTTTTACCTTGCCAAGTAAAAAACGCCTTTTTTCTTCAAACTGCCCTGCCGAGTCCATCGGCGCCCACTGGAAGGGCGAAAATGGTTTAGGTACAAAAAAGGATGAGCTCGCGACAATTTCCGGTCTTCCATGACGCTTTTCCTTGGGAAGTTCAAAATATTTTGCGGCAATCTTGTCTGCCAGCACCGCGATTTGTTCAATATCGTCCTCTCTCTCCCCCGGCAGTCCAAGCATGAAATAGAGCTTCACACGGTTCCATCCGCCCTGGAATGCCTCCCATGCCCCGTCCAATATAACCTCTTCTGTCAGTCCCTTATTAATAACATTTCTCATGCGCTGGGAACCCGCCTCTGGCGCAAAGGTAAGGCTGCTCTTCCGTATATCCTGTACCTTGCCCATCACATCCAGCGAAAAAGCATCAATCCGAAGGGACGGAAGAGATACATTTACCTTCCGTTCCTTACATTCATCAATTAAAAAATAAACCAATTCCGACAAGTCTTTATAATCGCTTGAGCTTAACGAACTCAACGTAATTTCCTCATAACCAGTGTTATCTAATAGCCTGACGGCAAGCTGCTTTAATACCTCCACGTTTCGCGGGCGGATCGGGCGGTAAATCATTCCCGCCTGGCAGAACCGGCATCCCCGGATACAACCCCGTTGGATTTCCAACACAACCCGGTCCTGTGTTGCCCGGATATATGGTACGAGCGGTTTCTCCGGATAATAGGTCTGGGACAAGTCCGTAACTACCTGTTTCCGCACTATCCGGGGAGCCGAATCACAGAGTGGCGCCATAGCTTTTATTGTCCCATCCTCCTTATACTGGATTTCGTATAAAGATGGAACATAAATGCCCTCGACGGCAGCCGCGGCCTCCAAGAACCCTCTCCTTGTTCCACCATCCTTTTTCCATTGCTTATATAAATCTAGAAGTTCCCGGTAGGACATCTCACCCTCTCCAATATAGACGAGATCAAAAAAATCTGCAACCGGCTCCGGATTATACGTACAGGGACCTCCGCATATAACAAACGGATCCTCCATTGTCCGGTCCTTTGTATAGAGAGGAATACCCGATAAGTCTAAAATTTGCAAAATATTAGTATAACACATCTCATATTGCAGAGTGATGCCGAGAAAATCAAACCGCCGCACCGGCTCCTGGCTCTCAAGCGCAAACAACGGAATCTTCCGTTCTTTCATAATCTGACTGAGATCTGGCCAGGGCGAATATACCCGCTCACAGTAAGTGTCCTCCCACTGGTTCAGCATATCATATAAAATCTGAATGCCCAAATGCGACATGCCGATCTCGTACACATCGGGAAAGCACATGCAAAAACGGACGTCCACACTGGCAGGATCCTTCTTTACCATATTAATCTCATTTCCTGTATATCTGGCAGGCTTTTCAATACTAAGAAGTATTTCATCCGGCAAAGCCAATTTTCTTTTATTTTTAAATGACATTTCCTCTACCCTTTCAAACATGCTCACAGTAAACTCCTCTCATTATAGCATTTCTTAAATTTTACTACAAGAAAAAATTGCAATTTACTGTCCGATATGTTACTATCATATAAAAGCTGTCCGAACGGGAACAAGCTTTTACCCCCAACATCATATGATTTAAGGAGGAGTACAACCTATGTGGTGTCCGAAATGTAAAAATGAATATGTGGATGGTATTACTACATGTGTAGACTGTGGCTGCGAGCTGGTACAGGAACTTCCGGAAGAAATTGATAAAAATGAACCGCAAATCATCGGTTCTGTCACGGACGAAGAGACCGGAAACAAATTTATACGTTTTTTCCGTTTTTCCGGCGTCAATACTTGCGGGCTCATTCCGCATAAAGACGGAGCCGGCTATGATCTTGCCGTGAGATATGAAGAGTTTGACCGCGCCAATGAAATATTAAACGAACTGGCAAAGCTTGAGGACCGGGACATATCGGAACTCGATGGATTTGCCTCTATACTGGATAAACAGCTTGAAGAAATTAAAACGGAAGAGGCAAATGAACTTCTATCGGATCTGAGAACCGAGGCGAGTACCGTATATGTAAATAAAAAGGATAAATACGCAGACCTGAAATTCAGCGGCCTCTCATTTATCTTTTTCGCTTTTGCAGGATATGTATTGATATTGGTTAATGCCGCCGGCGTATTTCACATATTCAATACATATTCGATGGCGATACTTGCCGTTGTATTTACGCTGTTTCTCGGAATTGGGATTTCCTCTTTTCGCAAAGCTGCAAAAATAAAGGGACTTGTCTCCGAGGAAGAAAATATAGTAGAAAAGGTTCAAGCCTACATTGATGAGCATTTCACGGACGAGTATCTCGCTTCCCTTGACAACGATACATTGTCCCAGGAGGAAAACTTTTTCCATGTAACCGGAATATTAAAAAAAGAACTGGCCGAGCAATTTCCGCTTTTTAGTAAAGGATATATTGACCAGCTGGTAGATGACAAATATGGAGAATATTGCGATCGTCACGCAGAATAAACAATAATTAAAAGCGAAATCCCCTATTAAACAAATAATGTTTATGTAACGGGGATTTCGCTTTCTTATTGTCTTATATCTGACCTGTTACTCCACTGAAATATTTTCGCCCTTTAAGCCATTGAACGCACCGTCAATATTCGCGTCCGAATGTCCAATCAGCCACTTATTTCTTGCTACAAGAAGCTTATCTTCGCCTGCCCCTTCCGGTTTTACAACCAGATCAAGATTTGTATCCTTTGGCAGAACAACGACACAGCGGAATTCTTTTCCGTCTACACTGCAAGGCGCATAGTGAAGAGTCGTCGCATATACTTCAATCATAGTTCCTTTTGGCACGAGAAATGCCTCAATGTTCTTTGTGTCATATGTATAATCATCCTCAATATCCTGCTGCATGCCGATTAACAAAATCAAATCCGTTGCCGCCACATTCACTTCCGAGGAACGATGATATTCCACCGCATTTAACTTTGTATTATGTCCATTGCAGTAACCGATCTGAATCGGAAGTCCGCCATATAAGCTGTCTGTAAATACTTTCATAACGGGAAGTGCCTCCAACGCCTCCACCGATGGTTCGTACACGACATCTGACGGACATGGCATTTCCTGCATTTTGTCAATTAATTCTGCCACCTCATAATCAGAAGTGAGAATCCGTCCATATTTTTTGAATGCCGCATCTGTTACCTTTTGAATTTGAATACTCATGTAAAATACCTCCTAAATTTTTATGTTAAAGCGCCAAATTTCCCGACGCTTTTTTTCCAAAAGACCCCCTTATCAGAGGGGAGCGGTTCTCAGCCGCCCCTTTTCCTCTTATAGGGATCTTCTCTTTTGCGGAGCTAGTTTGCCGCAGGCAAACTTTTGAGGGGCGCGGTTCTCAGCCGCCCCTTTTCCAAAACCCCGTAATATATTTCCCCGACTTGGATAAATCCTTTTTCGTGATCTTTCCCGTCTTATTACAGGAGGGCTTAATCAGCGCGGAAGTCTCATTTTTATTGGATATATTCCAAGCGATATAGCCCGTTTTATATTTCTTTAAAAGCTTCATCCACGCCTTTGCTTCTTTTGTATCAATGTTGCCATTTCCCGAAGCATCGCAGACAGAAAATTCTGTCACGATAACCGGCAACCCTTTCTGGTTCGCTATTTTCAGCTTTTCCCGAATCCATTCCTTATGCGTAGCCGCATAAAAGTGCAGGGCATAGGCAATGTTGGACTGGCCGGCAATAGGATCCGCCGCCGCGGCGTCCACGTCCTGTGACCAGGTTGGCGTACCTACGATGATAATGGCCTTTTTATCATATTTTCGAATCAGCTTAATCATTGTGTCCGCGTATGGTTTAATATCCCTTTTCCACGTCACATCCCCGTTTGGCTCATTGCAGATCTCATATAGCACATTCGTGTGTCCCGCATATTTCTTCGCGAAATAACGAAAGAACTCTTTTGCTTTTTTCTGGCTTGTCTTAGGATTGCCGTCGGATAAAATATGCCAGTCAATAACAACATACATACCGAGTTCCGTCGCCGCCTTCACCCCTTCGTCCACTTTGGCATATAAGGATTTGCTGTATCCCGCCGCATCGTCGCTGTAAAAGGCAAGGCGTACCGTATTCGCCCCCATTTTCTGAAAGCTTCGGAAACACTGCTTGTTCACATACTGGGGAAACCACGCAATACCGTGAGTGCTGACCCCTTTAAGTACGACTGTTTTACCCGATGTATTGACAATCTGGTTTCCTTTTACCCGCAAGGCACCTATCGTTTTCGCCGAACAGGACTGACGGACTACTACCGCGCCAAAAACAGAAAGGACACCTGCAAAGACCAATATGAAAACGGTTTTTTTATTCATACTTTCCCCTTTCCTTAAAAACTAGTCGTCTTTCCAGCAGGGATTAAAACAAGTCTGTGGTCAATCTCAGCCCACAAGTCCAAACTTGACGGGTTATAAATATGGTGGCCTCCGACAGATGCCACAAGACGCTGATATGCCCTGTGGTACTCACAAATCTCACCATTGGTGGCATACCATATCTCCTCTTCCCTGCCAGAAACACGCTCAAACAGCGTCTCTATAACATCCCAGTTATCATTTCTGTCAAATTCAAACGTGTGCCCCCACACATAAAACATATAGGGCTGCTCCGATACATTATCATTCAAAAACCGGTCGGCCAGCTCGGAAAGACGCGGTTCATCATGATGGCACGTCGGATTTAGTTCCATCCAGTTATCCGGTAATTGGAATTCACAAGTGCTACACACCGTTCTTGCATAAGAAATACCTGCTTCCTCCAATAAATGCATCAGGCTATGGTCGTACCATCCATAGGGATAGGCAAAACCGGTAATAACGGAGTGATACATTGTTTCCAGCTTTTCGCGGCACTTTAATATATCATCTATGAGAAGCGGGCCGGGAAGCGTCGTCATTTTTGTATGGTTAAATCCGTGATTTGCCACCTCCACCCATTCATTTTTATACAAGTCAAGCGCCTTTTTCTCCGTGACATTTATGTATGTCTCCTCTGGTGGAAATACCGATCCCTCCTTGGCAAACCAACCCGGAATGATATTGAATGTCCCCTTAATTCCATACCGTTCCATAAGATCAATTAACCGCTCATCCTGCGTCACATTGTCATCATAGCTGATTGTAAAAGCCTTTTTCTTCCCACCCGGAAAACGCAAATACATTTCATTCATGATACTCTCCTCCTTTATGGCTACTTACAAATTGTACCACATTTTTCTCTATATGTATATACTGCATCTAAAAAAGGTGCCTGATTCATATAAATAAACAATGACTTTGCATATTCATAATGATCTACCGCCGTCCAGTCCTCTTTGTCCAAAATACAGCTATGCTCGGAATCCAAATACACTACCTTGCGGTCTCCATCTTTTACATGCATCACATAATCACAAAGGCACACGGTAAAATCGGCCCCCGCCTCTATTTCACACCTTTTTAACCCCGTATTCAGGGAAGTCAGAAAATTATGCGCGAGCTCCTCTTCCTCTGCCGCCTCCCCCTTATTGCCTTTTATATAATAAGTGTTTTTGTCCTGTAAAAATGCCCGAAGTTTATCGTCATTGGCATCGTTTGGCAGAATCTTATGCGCCGCCGCCTTTCCTCTCACACCCCGAACCGCGTCAAAAAAGGCATACGAAATCGTCTGCATAACATTGTGCTCTTCACGGTACATACTCTCATACAGGGAATCAAAAACAGAGCCAAGCACCCGAAAGCTCATCGAATCTATTTTCTCCTCTGGCGTATACCGCATGAAAAAGTTGATCCGGTTGCGCCACATATAATAGTTAATAAACGTATTAGATGGCCTCGCGTTCGAACCCATCTTATGTAAAACGGCGCTGTCCTTTATCGTGACGACCCGGAACCCCGCCAGTGTAAAGCGGTAAATCCATTCCATGTCATCCCAGTAAATGAAGTTGTCTTCCGGCATAATTCCAATGTCCGTATTTTTAATACAGCTCGTGCGGATCATTACACTGCACGTAGCGACTGTATCACAAAAATTGACGTTCGGAATACTGCCGTCATCCAAAACATCCGCATAATGCGTAATAGCCGTATAATTTTCAAAATCAATATTCAGTCCGTACTGCTGTACATATTCCGGATAGTCCATATGATACACGATGGATCCGGCTACTCCCGTATCCCCGTGGGCGTCCAGATATGCGGCAAGTGCGCCAATAGCGTTCTCATCCACAAGAACGTCATTATCCAGACAATATAAGTACTCATATCCCTTTTCCAAAACGGTGCGGATACCCGTATTAAATCCCCCGGAACCGCCGAGGTTTTCAGAATTTACAAGTACATTCACCTGATCTCCGTACCGGTTCCTTACCGCCTCCACCGAATTATCCGTAGAAGCGTTATCCACTACAAAAATGTCAAAATCATCCGTCTTTGACTCCAGCACACTTTGTATACAATTTACTACATATTCACTTTTATTGTAATTACATATTACAATCCCAATCTTTTTCATCTCAAACATCCTCTCCTGAAATGCCCTCCTGTTTGCAACTAAGGTGAAAAAGAAGAGTGCCTGCCCATCCTTTCATCCGGGAGACACCCTTTTTCATACATATCTATTATTTCACCTGGCTTTTTAACATCTCAGTGAGCTGTGGAACAATTTTGTTCAAGTCACCGACAATACCGTAATCTGCCACATCAAAGATTGGAGCATCCTCATCCTTATTAATGGCAATGATGATGTCGGATTCCTCCATTCCCGCTGCATGCTGAATAGCACCGGAAATACCAATTGCAAAGTACACGTTTGGACGGACGGTTTTTCCTGTCTGTCCTACCTGCAAATCCTTTGGCAGCCAGCCATTGTCAACAACTGCACGGGAACAGCTTACTGTTCCGCCAATCGCCTCAGCCAAATCTTCAAGAAGCTTGAAGTTTTCCTTGGAACCAACTCCACGGCCGCCGGAAACGAGTATTTTAGCCTCCATAATATCCACAACATCCGTCACGGATTTTACTACATTGAGAATCTCAACATATTTATTATTTGGAGTAAATCCCGGATTATAATGGATAACCTCCGCCTTTGCACCAGCCTTTGGCTCTAACTTCTGCATAACGCCAGGACGGACGGTAGCCATCTGAGGACGGTTGTCCGGACACGCGATCGTAGCGATCGTATTTCCGCCAAAGGCAGGACGTGTCATAAGCAGCTGGTTATGTTTCTGCTCATCTTCTTTTCCCGGTATAGCATTGAGTGGGAAATCACCAATCTCAAGTACTGTACAATCTGCGGTAAGGCCAGTAGCCACACGTGCGGACACTCTTGGACCGAGGTCACGGCCGATTGCCGTTGCGCCTACGAGCATAATGTCTGGTTTGTACTCGTTAATTACAGAAGCAAGTGCATGTGTATATGGCTCTGTCCGGTATTCCTTTAATTCCGGATCATCCACTACGATCACTTTGTCTGCTCCGTACTCAGCTAATGTATCAACAAGACCGGAAACACCGGAACCAATCAATACGGCAGTCACATCTGTATTCAAGTCTGCTGCAAGTTCATTTGCCTTTCCTAGCAGCTCTAAAGCGATTCCGCTTAACTCATTGTCTACCTGCTGTGCATAGACAAATACACCTTTATATTCTTCTAAATTCATTTTAACCTCCATTCTCGACATCTAGATTACATGTTTCTCTTTTAATTTTTCAACGATGTATGTTGCTGCCTCTGCACCGTCAAGAGCAACTTTTTCTCCAGCTCCCTTGCGCACCTTGTCAGAAGCCTTTGCAATCTTCGTCGGAGATCCTTTCAGACCAAGGTTTGCATCGTCTACATCCTTTAAGTCTGCTCTTCCCCAAACGGTAATTTCCTTCTCATACGCATCGAAAATTCCACCCGGAGTCATGTAACGCGGCTCATTCAATTCAGAAAGAGCGGTAATCAGACATGGCATTTGTACCTTCAATTCATGATATCTGTCATCGTATTGACGCTGTACAATGACAGAGTCGCCGTCAATTTTAATATCCTGTGCATAAGAGATAACAGGAATGTCCAGATGCTCAGAAATCTGCGGGCCAACCTGCGCTGTATCCCCGTCAATCGCCTGGCGGCCTGTAATAATCAGGTCATAGTCAATATTTCTGAGGGCGCCCGCGATTGTCGTCGATGTCGCCCATGTATCTGCTCCGCCAAGTACGCGGTCTGTCACAAGAATTCCCTTGTCTGCGCCCATTGCCATAGCCTCACGAAGAACCTCTTCTGCTTTCGGAAGTCCCATCGTAAGAACGGTAACCTCGGCGCCATTCTGCTCTTTGATTCTAAGTGCTGCTTCCAAACCAGCTTTATCATCCGGGTTCATAATTGTAAGCATTGCACCTCTGTCAAGCGTACCATCCGGATTGAACTTAACTCCGCCCTTTGTATCCGGTACCTGTTTTATACAAACTACTATTTTCACGATATGAACCTCCTTATTTCAATAAGTTTCCAGAAATAACCATACGCTGAACTTCCGATGTTCCCTCGTAGATTTCTGTAATCTTAGCATCACGCATCATGCGTTCTACGTCATACTCTCTGATGTAACCGTAACCGCCGTGCAGCTGCACTGCCTTTGTCGTAACTTCCATAGCTACCTCAGCAGCGTACAATTTTGCCATCGCCGCTTCCACGCTGTATACTTTCTGGGTCTCTTTTGCCTTTGCAGCCTTGTATACAAGATGTTTTGCAGCCTCTACCTTTGTCGCCATATCTGCCAGCTGGAACTGTGTATTCTGCTGTGCGGCGATCGAACGGCCAAACTGCTTTCTCTCTTTTACGTATGCAACCGTCGTCTCCAGCGCCCCTTCTGCAATACCGAGTGCCTGTGCGGCGATACCGATGCGGCCTCCGTCAAGAGTGTGCATGGCAATTGGGAAACCTCTTCCCTCTGGTCCGAGGAGGTTGTCTTTTGGAATCCGGCAATCCTCAAAAATAAGTTCATAGGTAGCGGAACCACGGATACCCATTTTCTTTTCTTTTGTTCCGAATGAGAATCCCGGTGTGCCCTTCTCTACGATAAAAGCAGAGAAATTCTTTTTCTTTCTTCCGCGTTTATCCTCTACTACGCTAGTAATGGCAATTACAATATAAACGTCTGCCACTTCGCCATTCGTAATAAAGCACTTCGAGCCGTTCAGCACCCACTCGTCGCCGTCCAATACGGCTTTTGTCTGGGCGCCCTGTGCATCTGTACCCGCACCTGGCTCCGTCAGTGCAAAAGCGCCGAGCTTCTCACCCTTTGCCAGCGGAACGAGAAATTTCTGCTTCTGCTCTTCCGTGCCATAAGTCATAATCGGATCGCAGCACAGAGACGTATGGGCAGATACAATAACACCTGTCGTTCCACAAACCTTGGAGAGCTCCTCTACACACATCACATATGTAAGTGGGTCACAACCCTGTCCGCCGTACTCTTTCGGTATCGGAATCCCCATGAAACCATATTTCTGCATTTTTTCTACAGTCGCCATCGGGAATTTTTCTGTCTCGTCGGTTTCCTGAGCGAGTGGCTTCGCTTCATTTTCAGCAAATTCTTTAAATAAAGATCTTGCCATTTCATGTTTCTGATCTAAAGTAAAATCCATTTTTCCATGAACCACCTTTCTATAAATTTGATCTAAGCTGCCAGCGGGCAACACCGGCTGCCCACTGGCAACTCACTATAGCCTGACTTTGCCAGCCAGCATTTATTTGCTGTAGTCATAAAAACCGATTCCGGTCTTTCTTCCGAGCTTGCCGGCACGTACCATTTTTCTAAGCAATGGATGAGGACGGTATTTCGGATCTCCTGTCTCTGCCTGGAGCACTTCCATAATAGCGAGACAAATATCCAGTCCTACCAGGTCGCCAAGTGCGAGCGGTCCCATCGGATGGTTTGCGCCGAGCTGCATAGCAGCATCAATTCCCTCTACCGAAGCCACACCGTCTGCATAGATGCCAACTGCTTCGTTAATCATCGGAATCAAAATACGGTTTACGACAAAACCAGCTGCTTCTTTTACTTCTACTGGTGTCTTACCAATTTCTTTGGCAATAGAAACAACCTTCTCATTTACTTCGTCGGTTGTATTCTCTCCGCGAATTACCTCTACAAGCTTCATAACCGGCGCCGGGTTAAAGAAATGCATGCCGATTACCGGATGGCTGATTCCCTGTCCGATTTCGGTAATAGAAAGAGAGGATGTATTAGTCGCAAAAATACAGCTGTCATTCTTCACAATGTCCTGAAGCTCTTTGAATGTCTGTTTCTTAACATCCATAACTTCAAGAGCAGCCTCGACAATCAAATCACAATCCGTACAAATCTCTTTTGTACCCGTCGTAATCTTTGCGAGAATGGAATCTGCAGCTGCCTGGTCCATTTTTCCCTTTGCTACGCGCTTCTCAAATCCTTTTGCGATTTTGTTTTTACCATTTGCGGCAAACTCTTCATTAATATCACACAGGTATACCTCATATCCTTCTGTCTGTGCAAATGCCTGTGCAATTCCAGAACCCATCGTTCCGGCACCGATAACACCAACTTTCATCGTTATATACCTCCAAATATAATATTGTTATTTTGTGAAGCCTTATATTTTTCTTCACATCAGCAGTTCTTAAATGGAACTACTTTTAATTTCTTTTCTTTGTCTTTTTCCAGGAAATTGCCCATTCCCGCTTTCTGGTCCTCGGTCTCAAAACAGTCGCCAAACAGCTTCTCCTCGATTACGATCGCCTCGTCCATATCCACCTGCAGTCCGTCGTTAATCGCCTTTTTGCAGTTACGCACCGCAATCGGCGCCTGCGCTGCGATACCAGCCGCCATTTTCTTTGCCGCAGGCATAAGCTCTTCAAGCGGATAAACAGCGTTGACAAGACCTACGCGGTATGCCTCGTCCGCTTTTATATTGCGGGCTGTGTAAATAAGCTGCTTTGCCATTCCGACCGGAATTACCCTTGCCAGTCTCTGCGTACCGCCAAATCCAGGTGTAATTCCAAGTCCAACCTCCGGTTGGCCAAACACAGCATTTTCAGAGCAGATGCGGATATCACAGCTCATCGAAATCTCGCAGCCGCCGCCGAGTGCAAAACCATTTACAGCAGCGATAACAGGGATCGGGAATGTCTCCAGCTTGCGGAATACATCATTTCCTTTCTTACCAAAAGCTTCTCCCTCTGCTTTTGTCAATGTGCTCATCTCACCGATATCGGCCCCTGCCACAAAAGATTTTTCGCCGGCGCCTGTCAGAATAAGACATCTCACCGCATTCAGATCCACGCCGTCAAGCGTCTCATTCAGCTCATCCAGCACGGCACTGTTTAACGCATTCAGCGCTTTGGGACGGTTGATTGTAATAACGCCAACCTTATCCTCAACTTCATAATTAATGAATTCCATTTGGGAACTCTCCTTTCATTTCATTTACATTATGTACCGCAAAGGGCCCAGCGGCCAAGAGCCGCCGAACCACAATCCTTTTTATTAGTCGCGCTCAACAACAGTAGCACAACCCATACCGCCGCCGATGCAAAGTGTCGCAAGACCTTTCTTTGCGTCGCGTTTTTGCATCTCATGGAGAAGTGTCACAAGAATACGGCATCCAGATGCTCCTACCGGATGGCCGAGAGCGATCGCGCCACCATTTACATTCAGCTTTTCAAGATCAAAGCCAAGATCTCTTCCTACTGCGATCGACTGTGCTGCAAATGCCTCATTTGCTTCAATCAAATCCATATCCTCTACGGAAAGGCCCGCCTTAGCCATTACTTTCTTCGTAGCGGCAACCGGACCAATACCCATAATGCTCGGCTCTACTCCGGCAAGCGCGCCAGCCACAAATGTAGCCATCGGTTTCACACCGAGCTCTTTTGCCTTTTCCTCGCTCATTACTACAACCGCTGCTGCACCGTCATTGATACCGGATGCATTACCAGCTGTAACAAAACCGTCTTTGTTGATTGGACGGAGCTTAGCAAGACCTTCCATTGATGTTCCCGGACGAGGTCCCTCATCCTTATTGAACATAACGGTCTCTTTTTTCTTCTTCACCTCTACCGGTACGATCTCGTCATCAAATCTGCCTGCTTCCTGGGCTGCTACTGCCTTTGTCTGGCTGGCAACGGCAAACTCATCGAGTTCTTCACGGGTAAGTTTCCATCTGTCGTCCGCGCAGATATTGTCTGCTGTCTGAATCATATGATAGTTATTAAAAGCATCCCAGAGTGCATCGTTTACCATCGTATCCACGATCTTATTGTCATTCATGCGGTAACCGAAACGGGCTTGCTTCAACGCATATGGAGCCATTGACATATTTTCCATACCGCCTGCTACAACGATATCCGCATCACCTGTCTGGATCATCTGGGCAGCCATATTGACACAGTTCAAACCAGAACCGCACACGACATTGATCGTCACGGCCGGTGTCTCAATCGGCAAACCTGCATTGATAGAAGCCTGGCGTGCCACATTCTGACCGAGGCCTGCCTGAATTACGCAACCCATATATACGTGATCCACCTGATCCTTCGGAACGCCAGCTCTTTTAAGCGCTTCCTCAATAACGATGGAACCCAGCTTCTGGGCTGGTGTCGTACTAAGACTGCCTCCCATTGTTCCGATTGCCGTACGGCATGCACCTGCTAAAACTACTTTTTTAGACATGATAAATATATCCTCCTTATTATTATTTATATATTATATTGCACCGGAAAACCCGGTTTTTAGCTTAATCCCTTATCCTGATACTTGCGGGCGAGCTTTTCTGCCACCACAGCGGGTACCATATCCGACACATCGGAGCCATACGAGGCCACCTCCCGCACGATCGTGGAACTCAAAAATGCGTACTCCAGGCTTGTCGTAAAAAATACCGTGTCAATGTCCGGATTCAGATTGTGGTTTGTCTGGGCAATCTGCATTTCGGATTCGAAATCCGATACAGCGCGCAGTCCCCTGACCATAACTTTTGCCCCTACGCTTCTGGCAAATTCAACCGTAAGCCCCTGAAAGGTTTCAATTGTTACATTTGGGAATGGTTTTGTCGTCTCCCGAAGCATCTTAACCCGCTCTTCAATCGTAAACAGCGGTTGTTTGCTGCTATTTACAAGAACCGCCACAACCACTTCATCCACGACTTTGGATGCCCTTTTTATAATATCAAGATGTCCATAGGTGACCGGGTCAAAACTGCCCGGATATACTGCTTTTATCATAACTCTCTCCGTCTGTGCAAAAAGTTTGTTAATTTTTTCACAATTGTTTGTCCCTAGCCACTTTCTATATCATAACATTCCCATCTTCAATTGTCAAATATTTATCAATCAATTTTTTAATACTTGACCCAACATTTTATGAATGTTAAAATGATAAAATATGGAAGAGTTAAATTAAACATATTGAAGGAGGCAATGAAGCATTATGGATTATGAAGCAATGTACAAAAGCAGGCTTACGACTGCAAAAGAGGCAGCAAAATCGATTCGTTCTGGTGACTGGGTGGACTATGGCTGGTGCGTGACTACGCCGGTTGCATGCGATACTGCGATCGCGGAGCGGATGAGCGGACTTACAGATGTAAAATTCCGCGGCGGCATACTGATGTGGGAGCCGGAAATCTTTAAAATAGACGATCCTGCGGCACATTTTACATGGAACTCCTGGCATATGGGCGGGATCGAGAGAAAGGCCGCCGCAAAAGGGTTTGCCTTTTATGCCCCGATCCGTTACTCCGAACTTCCAAGATATTACCGGGATCTTCCCTGTCCTTCCCGCGTAGCGGTTTTTCAGGTGGCGCCGATGGATTCCCACGGATATTTTAATTTCGGGCCGAGCGCATCCCATCTGTACGCCTGCTGTGAACGCGCCGAAACAATTATTGTGGAGGTAAATGAAAATATGCCTAGATGCCTGGGAGGCAAGGAAAACGGCATTCACATCTCAAAGGTTGACATGATTGTAGAGGGGGACAACCCGCCAATTGCGGAAATGGGCAGCTCTGGCAGCGCAACCGAGGTAGACCAGGCGGTGGCGAAGCTGATTGTGGAGGAAATCCCGGATGGCGCATGTCTCCAGCTCGGAATTGGCGGCATGCCAAACGCAGTTGGCTCCATGATCGCCGAGTCGGACTTAAAAGATCTCGGCGTCCACACTGAAATGTATGTCGATGCTTTCGTGGATATTTCCAGAGCCGGCAAGATCACGGGAGCAAAGAAAAACATCGACCGCTTCCGCCAGACTTACGCTTTTGCCGCCGGCACAAAAAAATTGTACGATTTCCTGGATGACAACCCCGAGTGCATGAGCGTTCCGGTCGATTATTCAAACGACATCCGCTCAATATCTGCACTGGACAACTTTATTTCCATCAATAACACCGTCGATATTGACTTATACGGACAGGTCAATGCTGAGAGTGCGGGGACAAAAAATATAAGCGGTGCCGGCGGACAGCTGGATTTTGTTCTCGGCGCGTATTTATCCAGAGGCGGTAAAAGCTTTATTTGCTGCTCTTCTACCTTTACAAATAAACAGGGCGAACTTGTATCCCGTATACGTCCGACACTGGCACCTGGCTCGATCGTAACCGACACGAGAGCGAACGTCCACTATTTCGTGACCGAATACGGAAAGGTCAATTTAAAAGGCCTGTCAACCTGGCAAAAGGCAGAGGCGCTTATCTCTGTGGCACATCCAAACTTCCGGGACGACCTCATTAAGGACGCTGAAAAAATGAATATTTGGAGACGGTCAAATAAATAAACAGAAACAGCAAATCGACTCGAAGCAGGGATATTCGCGTTGCGAATATCCCTGCTTCTCACTGATTTGCCGTTTCTTCATCTATCCTGAACTGGTTTGCCATTGGCAAACGTTATGCGGCGCGTTTCTCAGGCGCCGCATTTCTCCTTCCTGAATTTCTTCACTCAGCGCGGAGCTAGTTTGCCTTCGGCAAACGTTATGCGGCGCGTTTCTCAGGCGCCGCATTTCTCCTTCCTGAATTTCTTCACTCAGCGCGGAGCTAGTTTGCCTTCGGCAAACGTTATGTGGCGCGTTTCTCAGGCGCCGCATTTTTGCCGCAGCTCTTCCCATCTGCGGTCCACTTCATTTTGGAACTCCACGATCAGATGTTCATTCGCCGGCTTGAACAGGTGCTTAAATCTCCCCTGCCGTTTGAGGAAATCTTCGATCGGAAGTTTGTTTTTCGGTTCATAATTCAATTTCCATTTGCCATCCACGACTTCAAATAATGGCCAGTAGCAAGTCTCGACCGCAGATTTACACAGATCAATAATATCCGGGGCATCGTAACGCCAGCCGCGCGGACACGGAGCCATGACGTTTAAGAAAGCTGGGCCCTTTGTGTAAATAGCTGCCTCTGATTTCATGTACAAATCCTTCATATTTCCAATAAATGTCGTCTGTCCGACGTACGGAATGTTGTGGGCCGCCATGATCGCCGCCAAATCTTTACGCGGCTGCGGTTTACCCGCCGACTCCTTCCCAACCGGTGTGGTCGTCGTGTCTGCATAGGCCGGTGTGGCAGAGGAACGCTGAATGCCCGTATTCATGTATGCGCCATTGTCGTAACATACATACACCATATCATGTCCCCGTTCCATCGCACCGGACAGCGACTGAAAGCCGATGTCATACGTTCCGCCGTCGCCGCCAAACGTAATAAATTTATAATTTTCTTCCAGCCTTCCCGTCTTTTTCAAGTAATTGTACGCTGTCTCCACACCACTCAGAGTGGCCCCCGCATTTTCAAACGCATTGTGAATATAGCTGTCCTGATAAGAGGTGTACGGATATGTGAAAGAGGAAACCTCAAGACATCCCGTGGCATTTCCGATGACTGCCTTATCTTCCGGGTGAAGCGCCTTCAGTACATTTCGTACCGCAATCGTCGCACCGCAGCCGGCACAAAGACGGTGGCCAGGAGCAAGTCTCTCCTCCCTCGCCTGAATTTCCTTAAAATCAAATTTCTGTTCCATCTCAGTCCCTCCTCTCACGCAGTCCGATATAACGGTATTTTTTATCTTTCAGTCCATCTTCCGCCGCCTCCGCAAGCTCTTCATACACGTCAGCGACATGGGCTACCGTCAGGTCACGCCCCGATAACCCATACACATAATTAATAACCTCGCACGTATTTTTATTGCGGAAAAGAGCCGCCTCCAGCTCGGCACCAAGAGGACCGCCGTTGGCGCTGTACCCCTCGCACCGGTCAAAAATACCGACTGCCTTGCATTTCCGAAGCGCCTTTGCCATCTCTTTCCCTGGAAATGGACGAAAGACCCTTACTTTCAATAGTCCTACCTTTTTGCCAGCCTTGCGCAGCTTGTCCACCGCATCCTTGATCGTCCCGCAGGCAGAACCAATCGCTACAATCGCATATTCGGCATCCTTCAATTTATACTCTTCAAAAAATCCGTATTTTCTGCCGGTCATCTCCTCGAATTCTTTCGCCACATCTAAAATAACCTGTTTGGCGCGGACCATTGCTTCCGCCTGCGCCTTTTTCGCCTCCATACAGTAGTTAGAAACGGCATAAGGACCGACCGCAAGCGGCTCGTCCGGGTTTAAAAGAGAGTGTTCCGGACGGTACTCGCCGACAAATTTTTTGACCTTGTCCGTCTCCTCAAGCGTAATATTTTCCACGGCATGGCTCGTGATGAAGCCGTCCTGGCAGATCATGACCGGCAGCATGACATCCTTATGCTCTGCAATCCGGTATGCCTGAATGAAATTATCATAAGCCTCCTGATTATTTTCTGCGTAAATTTGAAGCCACCCGGAATCCCTGGCCCCCATGCTGTCCGAGTGCTCGCTGTTTATGTTCAGCGGGCCGGAAAGGGCACGGTTCACAACTGCCATACAAATTGGCAGGCGGTTGGACGCCGCCACATAGAGCACCTCCCACATAAGGGCAAGCCCACAGGAAGAGGTGGCGGTGAGGGCGCGGACTCCCGCCGCAGACGCCCCGATTGCGGCGCTCATAGAACTGTGCTCACTCTCAACTGGTATAAATTCTGTATTAATTTCACCATTTGCGATGAAGCTTGACACAAATTGCGGAAGCTCCGTCGAAGGGGTGATCGGAAACGCTGGCATGACATCCGGCTCCACCTGCTTGATCGCATGGGCAACCGCCTCGTTGCCCGACATTCTTTCGTTTATTGCCATTTTGACTTTAACCTCCAATTCTGCGCTGCTGACAGCTCTGCTCACTATTTTCCTTCCTTCATCGTGATTGCACCAAACGGGCATGCCTTTACACAAATCCCGCATCCTTTACAGTGCATCAGGTCAAATTTCTCCCTCTCCCCGTTCCGGACGGGAATCGCACTGTCTGGACAATATGGCACACAGAGCAGACATTGCCGGCACGCATCTTTATCAAATACCGGTGTATTGACCCGCCATTCCCCCGTTTCAAAACGAACGGAAGTGGCCGGCTCGTAAATTTGAAGTCCCGGCGTCAAATCCTCCCACGGTGTTTTTTCATTGATCTCTTTTGCTTTCAGCATGTTCCTGAACCTCCTAAAGTAAAATTCTAAAGCCTTCTCCTGTTTAATGAACCTCTTCAAGCGCCATTCTCAATGCCTTCATATTACCTTCAAGCAGCTCAGGCTTCTTCTCAAATTTATGTCCGAGGGACGTCTTCATTTCCCGCACAAAGGCATCCTCGTCCATAATACCGGATATTTTTACAATCGCTGCTAACATCGGTGTATTCGGAAAATATTTGCCCAGCGTCTTCTTGCACACCTTTCTGGCATCAATCGTATACACCCTTCCCTGGTATCCTTTTAGATAGGTATAAATTTCTTCACTGGATTTTGAAGTATTGACCAGAATCGCCCCGTCCTTTTTTAATCCCTTCGTAACGTCCACGGAATTTAAAAGCGTCTCGTCCACGACAACGACAAAATCCGGCTCATATATATTTGAGTGAACCCGTATTTCCTTGTCGCTAATCCGGTCATAAGCCGTGATCGGCGCCCCCATCCGCTCTGGGCCGTATTCCGGAAATCCCTGGACATGCTTTCCCATCTTAAATGCGACATCTGCCAGAAGCAGCGCCGCTGTTTTCGCACCCTGGCCGCCTCGCCCGTGCCAGCGAAATTCTACTAATTGGCTCATTTGTTTTCCCTCTTTCTTTCGCAATCTTTATTCTAATGTGACACCAAAGCCAAGGATCGTAAATTTCTTTTCCTCGTCTCCCGGATGCATGACAAGCTTAACTTCGTGATCCCCGCTTATATTTTCATTCAAAATAATCTGCGGGTTGCAGTGGTTCCAGCCATTTGCCAGCGGATTTGCTGTCAGTGCAAGCTTGCCGTCCACATATACGTCCGCCTTCCCGAAATTCGGGTCTCCGGAATCCTTAGATACAAGAATAATATTTTTACACTTAATCTTCATTGAAAAAACAGCGTCCTTTGTTCCATGTGCCTTTGCCCACCCGTGTTCAAATTCCGGGGTACTAAAGAAATTCTCGTCCCTCTCCACATATTGGAGCTCCGTATCCTCATAATCGAAACCGCTGTGAGCAACCTCACCATACGAATCTATATTGGCGGCGTCGACAAGAATTATATTCTCAAATTCATTTCCCTTCAGCGGTTCTTTTACAAAATCACTGTCTTTTTCCGGCATATCCGATTTATCCGCCTGCTGAAATAAATATGACAGACAGTCTGCCATAACCTGATGTCCGTCGTTTGACGGGTGGTAGATATCATAAAAATACTGGCGCTTCGTAATGACCGTATCCTGTCCAAACTGCGGAACTACAGCAGCCTTTACGCTAACCATCGGCAAATCATAGTGCTCACCAATCGGCACCAGACGGTCTTCCAGATTCTGTTCATTCATAAATACAGCAAAATTTAATATGACCGCAGGCGCATTGGGAGAATTGGCCGCTTTCCGGACAAGGCTCTCAAAGCAGACGCCTTTCGTCTCATCGCCCTCGTCATTCACCGCAAATTCGATGATAACAATGTCCGGCTCGATAGTCCCGTAGTCCGTAACCTCTTTTTCGTAACGGATCACACCGAGCTCAGAAGGAGTCCCTCCAACACCGGCTTTCACAAACTGGACGTTCGCCCCGCCATCCTCTGTAAACGCATCGCAAAATGCCCGGTAGGAAATATAGGCGTACGATTTTTTATCAATTGGTTTTGCCCCAGCCCCCTGGGTGATCGAACCGCCAATATAGGCGATCACAACCTTGTCACCATTTTTCGCTTTTTGGATCGCCTTTTTCAGCCTTCTCGTATTTCCGAGACGGAGAAGAGACCGCTCAATCATTTTTTTATACGGACCCGATGTGAAATCAACGGGCGGGTCTACTTCGATTTCCGGCACATGATATCCATCGTTCAAATAAAATTTTAATGTAACAATAGCGCTCCTGCATTTTCCAGGAAAATCATAGTGAAATGCGCCAATAATGTCATCTTTATCATTAATTCCGGATTCGCAAATGGGAATCATAACTTCCTCGCCGTTGCAGGGACAAGTTGCTTTTACGTTCGTTCCCGTTGCATACTTGTCTACCTTGCCATAACACTGCATCGTAAATTCCACATTTTCATCTTTTTCATCTTCGTTCATCGCCGTTATACTGACGCCGATGCTATGTACCAGTTGCAAAATACCGTCGGTATGCTCCAGTAGCTTCAAAATGTCCTCTGTCACATCTCCACAAATTCCTTTTACCTGTTCAATTAACCGCCCCTCCATAAAATTGCTGTCCCGGCAAGAGCCATCACTTCCAGGTATTCCCGCAATATTCCGGTCAAGCATAATATAGAGGCTTGACCGCTTTTTCGTGGGATCTTTCGGTGCTGTTGGTCCTTTCATTTGGTTTCTTCCCCTCTCTTCGGTCTATTTACCCATTTTTTCTACAAATACACAATATAGTATGCATCAATTTTTACGATTTTGCAAGTATGTTTTATGCATTTTTCCTCGATTTCTGGAAATACTACTAAAAAATCATATGGAGGTAATAACATGGCTGATTTATCAGAAAAAGAATTATCGTCAATTCAGGATATCCTGAACCAGGAAGATTTGCTGATTAAGAAATTCAAAAATCTATCCAACCAGTGTGAAGATGAAGAAATCAAGGATAAGCTTATGAACATTTCCGACCGTCACCAGAAACACTTTAACTCAATTTACGCCCAGTTAAAATAAGTTTAGGAAGGAGAATTTACAATGGAATTCAGTGAAAAAGAAATTTTGGCCGATGCCCTGGAAGCAGAAAAACAGGCTACCACGTACTACAACACATTCTCCAATGAATGTGTGCACAACAGCGTCCGCGATGCAATTTTGAAATGTCTGGACGAGGAACACGACATCCAGCAAAGTGTATTTGAGGAAATGCACGCCAGAGGATACTATCCAACACCGGCTGCTGAAGTGAGCAAAGTAGACCAGGTAAAACAAAAATTTTCCCAGTGTGTAAAATAATAGGAAAACAGCTAACGTATCATCGGGATAACAGGTGTGTTCCACCTGCTATCCCCTTTTAATTCTCTTCCTCCCCGGCGCTATTTTCATCGTTTTTCAGCCGCACATCTAAGCGGTTATAGGGAATGGTTATACCCTTCTCATCAAATGTCTCCTTGATCTCCTCAAGCATCGCCCATTTCACCTGCCAGAAAACCTCCCGTCTCACCCACACATGGATCATCATATCCACCGAACTGTCATTTAAGGCGTCGACTACGATGTCAACCGGCTCTTCGGGCAGAACCCCTTCCTGCTTTTTAATAATCCCATCCAGCACCGCCCTCACTTCCTTTATATTTTCAGAGTAATCCACGCTGACGGGAATGTCAATCCGACGTTTATCCTGTCTTGTGACATTGACAATATCCGAATCGGCCAGTCTTCCATTCGGCATAATAACGGTTTTATTGTCAACCATCTGTAATTTTGTATAAATAATATCAATGCTAATAACCGTCCCTTCTTTGTCTCCTACGATGATATAATCTCCCACCACAAAAGGCTTCATGATAAGGATGAGAACGCCGCCCGCAAAATTTGCAAGGCTTCCCTGCAGCGCCAGACCGACCGCCAGTCCCGCAGAGCCGAGAAGGGCGATGACCGAACCTGTTTCCAGTCCAAGAAACTCAAATAGGAGAAGGATTAAAACAAAAAAGAGCGCAAATTTTATAATGGACAGTAAAAAGTCCGCCGCCCCCTCCTCCATGCCTGCCTTGGCAAACGACCGCTTGAAGAAAGAAAGCATCCATTTAATCAATTTCCTCCCCACAAAAAATATCGCCAGCGCAATCAATATATGAATACAAAAGTCCGCCGCAACAGGAAGCGCCTTGTAAAAAAAGCCTTCCAAATCGAACCGCGAATTATTTCCCATAACTGTATCCATCTCATTCCCTCTTTCCTTTTATAATAATATTGTACGCATCAGTACATAAGCCGCCGAAGACTTCCTTTTCCAAAACTGTACTCCGGTGTTTCCAACGGATAAGAAATCTCTTCTTCATAATACCACGGATCTTCCTTGTGGGCAGGATTTACTAGCAGATGAAATTCCTGCGCAGGCATAAACCCCTGGCCGAGTAAAAAAGCTTTTTTTCCATCCGCCCTCTCACATACATCCACGACCAGAACTACATGCCCCGGACTTCCCGCCTTCAAAAATATATCTCCCATTCGTATGTCTGAAAGTTTTATCTTTTTCGACTCCTCTTTCATAGAAAGTGTACTCGAATAGGCGAAAACAATCCTCATATATTTTTTGAACGCTTCATAGGAATCATCCTGCCCACCGCCGGGCACCCAGGCTGAACCCGCTTCCCCCACACGAATCCGGTATCCCTTGCGCCACTTATCATAATCGGCCTGGAACCCGTCCACAAACCGAAACGAAATTCGGTCCTTCTGTTTTGACTTCCAAAAATATTCCGCATAGATCCTCATAACCGAATCGGCACATTGCTGTAAATCCTCGTGCTCTAACGGCAGTTTAAAAACCGCGGCATGGGCATTCTGATTATACTTTTTCTCGCCATTATATAAAAGAACGGGTTTCCCTGCCTTTTTCAGGGGATACTCCCGCAAAAAGGCCTCCAAACTGTCCGGCTTTGCCTTCTGACGCTCATAACCGTGCGGAACACGGACTCTCTCTTCCAGCGTCTCTCCCTGCGAATTGACAACCGGAACTGGTTCTGCCGTATTCTGTTCCTGCACGGCTGTGGGCGGGACGCCGGACGGATCCTTGCTCCCTTCTATAGATTCTAGAGCTTTTTCTCCTCTCTTCCCGGAATCCCCCGGCAAAACAAACGCAAATAAAATCCATATCGCCGCTGCCACACATACGACAGCCACGATCATACAAAGACTTTTCTTTTTCCTAATCATAAATCCCATTTGCACCTTCCCAAACATAACTTAGCTGCGTTGAAGCATTTTAATCACTCTATCAGCATTTATTTTACCATATTTTTTCCAACAACTCAATTCTAAGTTGCCATTTCATGCGGTATTATTTCTTTTCTCATTATAGGAGAACTTTATAAATCATGAAAGAGGGGTACAAAACGCACCCCTTTCAATGTAAAACTGCCTGACGGCAGCCCGCCATTTACTCTGTATATTTCATTATACTATTAGTTAGCACTTGCTGCCTTTTTACTGTAAATGTAAAGGACTGTAGTTTCGACATGTGCACGGTAATGACAGCAGTATCATTGTCCCCTGCATCCGACCCAAATTCAAGTGTAAAATGGCTGCTTATTAAACTAGTTTCCATTTCAACTTTCACATTACTATTTGAAGAAACTACCGAAAACAGTTTCGCATCTTTATATTCTTTGCCATACTGGTCATCTGCAATAACGGCAAACTCCGTCTTTTTTGAAATATCAAGTACAGTATCCCGCAAATCCTCTTTGTCATATGATAAATCACTATAGGTAACAATTCGATATTCTCCTTGAGATTCAGATGGCTTATTGCTCACCTTTACTGATTTTTCTTCGCTCATCCTCACAGAAGAACCATAGTTTGCGTACGACACAGAAACTTTCATCTTGTCATCCACGACAGGCCCGCCATCTTTTACTGGCGTTTTCTCTTTGAACCTAAACATTCCATCAGTATTATCATCCTTCGTTGCGTCCACTGTTGCCGGTCCATCTACCTTCCATACCAGCTGATTATTAGGAATTACAGATACTTGGGAACCATTGTTCTTATATGTATATGCAACTTCCATCTGTCTTCCTTTGTACTCGGTATACAATTTACACTCAAACGTTAGATCAGTACCTGCATTACTTATGTCCGCATACTAGTTCTCCAGCAAGAAATCTGTGCCAGGACTACCAGTTTTTGCAATGTCAGAAATCTTTATATCTTGAATCATATCATCTGCTTTACCGACCACTAACGTATAGCTTCCCTTAAACGTAGCACTGTCAAAGCTAGAATTTTGTTCTTTGGAATTACACATATAAACTTGGACGATATACTCCCCAGCTTCCAGGAAAGCTGTACTATTTTTAGTGGCAACCGTAACAGCGTAGCTACCATCATTACTTTGGGCTTTATTTGGCGTAGGCGATGGAACACTTGTAACACTGTTTCCGCTTTCCTTTTCTGCAATCTGGACTTTAAGCTCTTGCCCGCCAGGTACTTTTTGCGGTTTACCATACTGGTCAAACAAGGTCACCGCATTCGTAACATCGGCTCCCCTCACAACTGCCTGGCAGTCAGCCTTTAACTCCATCCTTACAATGTTCGATTCCGCATTTACTGCAATGCTGCACGTATCCGCTTGGAAGTCGCTCCGTCCACTCTTGCAGCTAAGCACAATCGTCTCACCTGCGGCTGGATAAGTAATTGTTTCTGATGCAGTTGCTTTAGAGGGAGTAGAACTACTGGAATTGTTCCATTGAATACTGATTGCGCTGATTATATCCGAATTTACTGCTTCCATATACTGGGTACCTGTTTTTTTGCACCACTTAACTTTTATTGGAGAATTATCCTCTATCGCTTTTCCACCAGCTGTTACTTGCAGTCCTTCTGTCGTGCAAACGTCTTTTGTAAACTCTGTGTATTCATTTCCATACTGGTCTTTTGTAAAAACCGGAACATAAATAATCTGGCCATCATCCCCCAGGATAAGTCCTTCTTCATACGATGGCGTTCCAAATTCAATTTTCTTTACATACGCTTTTTCAACAACCGTCACACTAATGGTCTTGCTTATGTCAGGGTTGTCTTCCATAGACAACATCAAAGACAGCAGGAAGAATTTACTGCATTGTATTGTAGATTAAGTCAAGATGACGGACGGGAAGGCGAAAGCAACAGCATTGTAAACCAGAAAGAATATCTGATGAAATACGCCAAAGAACACGGTTTCCCTAACCCGAAATTCTATGTGGACGACGGCTATACGGGTACGAATTTTGTTGAGGTAAGATAACGATACCTTTTTTGCAGAGGGTGTTATCTTA
>CAJTZF010000030.1 GCA_910584245.1 uncultured Eubacterium sp. | reverse complement strand
AGCTGTCCGACGCGAAAGAATGGGCGTTGCGCATGAAAGAAAAGGGAATATCCTATAAGACCATAAGCAATGACAAGCGTTCTCTGAAAGCTGCTTTTTATACAGCGATACAGGACGATTGTATAAGGAAGAACCCCTTTGACTTCCAGCTAAACACCGTGATCGAGGACGACACAGAGCCGAAAGTACCCCTCACAGCGGAACAGGAAGAAAGCCTTTTATCCTTTATGCAAAGTGATAGCGTCTATCAGAAATACCGTGACGAGGTTATCATACTGCTGGGGACAGGGCTTAGGATTTCCGAACTCTGCGGGCTGACTGAAACCGACCTTGACTTTGAAAACCGGGTAATCAATGTAGACCACCAGCTTTTACGGAGCGCGGAAACAGGCTACTACATAGAGAAGCCCAAAACGCAGAGCGGTATCAGACAAATTCCAATGAGTGAAAAAGTGTATGAAGCGTTGGGGCGCGTGTTGGAGAACCGTAAGGGAGCGAAAGCGACCACCATTGACGGGTACAGCAATTTCCTTTTCCTTAACCGGGACGGTTGCCCGAAAACGGCAACCAGCTATGATAATATGTTCCGGGGGCTTGCAAAGAAGTATAACAAGTGCCATGAGGAAGCGTTACCGAAAGTAATGACACCCCACACCCTACGCCATACGTTCTGCACCAACTTAGCCAATGCCGGAATGAACCCGAAAGCGTTACAGTACATCATGGGACACTCCAATATCACTATGACGCTGAACTACTACGCACACGCAACATTCGCTTCCGCAAGGGCTGAAATGGAAAGGCTGATTGCAGCATAGCCGCAGACGGATTTACTACTTCTTTTACTACCATTGAGAGGGAAAACCTAAGAGGTTATGAGGGTATATAAGAACTTCTCCCCATATCTAAAATGCCGGGAAAGCCCGAAAATACGGGCTATACCGACATATAAGAACTTCTAAAGAGATAATCTAAATTCACCAATAATTTTATTATAAAATTTCATGAAAACTATTAGTTTTTTTCTTTACCAGAAAGGAAAGATGGGGTAAAATGTAAATGGTAGGTAAAACAGATATGAATTTGGGGAATAGGATGGGAAAAACCGGGTTGTAGGTCTGGATTAAGAAAAATGGGAAGGTGATAGTATGAGTGATATTTTCAATAATCAATTGTTTGAAGCGTTTGGGGCGGCATCGGATAATGTTTACATATATGTATGTGATATGAAGACGAATATTTCCCGTTGGTCCAAAGCTGCCGTGGATTATTTTGGGCTGGCGGGAGAATATCTGGAGGACGCGGCGAATATATGGGGAGGGCATGTACATCCGGATGACTTGAAGGTTTATATGGAGGATATCGAAGGGGTGTTTTCCGGCGCAAAAAAATATCATGATTGCCAATACAGGGCGCGAAATGCGACGGGTGGATATGTGTGGGTGGAATGCAAGGGCAGTGTAATCTGGGATGAGGAAGGAACGCCGATCATTTTTGCGGGACTTATGACGAGAATAGATGGACAGAGCAAATACGATTCCCTGACCGGACTTTTGACAACACATGAGACGCACTATTTTGACTTTGCTTCACAGTCCGGAATTGCCTTGTTGATTGGAATGGACGGATTCCGGAAAATTATAAGTAATTATGGATATAACATCGGGGATGAGATCTTAATTAAATTTTCGAGAGAGATCAGCGATTTATGTAAGTCCGGCTGGAAAGCGCTGCGGTTTAGCGGGGATGAATTTCTTATTATTGCTTTTGCGTCCGGTATGCAGGAAGTGAAGAATTTTTACGAGGAGATATGCCGGAAAACGGATCTTGTCATACTGGAAGACGGGCGGAGAGTTGGAATTTCCATATCGGCCGGGGGAGTGCTTTTTCCTCAGGACGCGGATACAAGAGAAGTTCTGATTAATAAACTGGAGCACTCGCTCGAGTATGCTAAGAATAACCAGAGAGGAAACCTGGTATTTTTTTCGGAGGAGATTGCCAGAAAACATGAGAGAGGACTGGTTTTGCGGGAAGATTTAAAGCAGTGCATAAAAAATGATTTTAAAGGATTTGAATTGTTCTTTCAACCGTTTATTGATCCGGATGCCGGCACGATCGCAGGCTGTGAATGTCTTCTCCGTTGGAGAGGAGAAAGAATCAAAGATTCCTATCCGATGGAATTTATTAAGGTTTTAGAAGATTACGGCGATATTCATGAAGTAGGTTTCTGGGTTATGGAGCAGGCGATCAGGCAGCAGGCGGCATGGCGCGATTTGTACGGAGAGCTGCGGATAAGCTTTAACGTATCTTATCAGCAGTTTATAGACGATACCTTCGAGGAAAGAGCTGTTTCCTGCGTGAAAAAGTATGGAGCCAATCCGAATTATATCATCATAGAGCTTACGGAAAGCTGTCAGGTAGAACACCCCAAAGAGCTTGCGGCTACGTTTGGCAGGCTGCGGGAGCAGGGTTTTAAAATAGCGCTGGACGATTTTGGGACGGCGTATGCTTCTATGGAGATGTTAAAATGGCTGCCTGTGGATTATATTAAAGTGGAGCATTCTTTTATCCGGGAGCTTGCGCAGCCGGGACACGATATAGATTATGTGATTGTTGACAGTCTGCTGGAAATGTGCAGGCGCCTGGGATATGATTCTATTATAGAGGGCGTAGAGGACAGTAAGGTGGCAGATATTGTAGGAGAGTTGAATGCTACGCTGCTACAGGGATACCACTACTCACACCCAATTTCCCGGAAAGATTTTGAAAAAATGTTGGATGAAGATAGAAAACTTTATAGAGATGGAAAGTAAGTAGATAAATTTGGAAAAGGGGTTGAAATAAGTTGAGTTTATCCTTGAAATCAGATATAATAAAAAGATGGATATTTTCTATACGAACAATTTACATATAAAAGGGATAGTAATTTGCAAAGCAAATAACAAGCGGGTTTCGCTTGTGGAAAAGAGGGAATATGATACAGATAAGTCTTTGTATGATCGTTAAAAATGAAGAACGGGTACTGAACCGGTGTCTGAAAAGTATCGCCGACCTCATGGATGAGATCATTATTGTAGACACCGGCTCCACTGACCAGACAAAGGAGATTGCCCGTAAATATACGGAAAATATTTACGATTTTGAGTGGAAGGATGATTTTTCAGCGGCGAGGAATTTTGCATTTTCCAAGGCGACGAAGGATTATATTTATTCGGCAGATGCAGACGAGGTGATGGACGAGGAGAACCGGAAGAAGTTCCGGGATTTAAAGGAAGTGCTGCTTCCCGAAATTGAGATTGTGCAAATGAGGTATTGCAACCAGCTATCACATGGGACATCCTATAACTTCGATGCGGAATACCGCCCGAAGCTGTATAAAAGACTGCGTGGGCTGGTATGGATAGAACCTGTACATGAGATGGTGCGCCTGGACCCTGTCGTGTATGACAGCGATATTGATATCCGGCACATGCCGGAAGAGGTTCACAGCGGCCGTGATTTTAAGGTGTTTCAGCGGTATATACGGGAGGGGGGGCGTCTGTCAAAACGCCTGCACCACATGTATGCTATGGAGCTGGCGATTTCGGGCACGGATGCGGATGTGCTGGAAGCGGAGGAGTTTTTCGCGGCCTCGGCAGCAGACCCGTCGCGAAGCATCGACGAGGTAAAGGAAGCGGCGTGCATTGCCGCCCGCGCGGCGAGGTTGCGGGGCGACAGCCACGCTATTTTGAAAATGTGTTTAAAGGATTTGTTGTCGGAAGGTTCTTCTGAGATGTGTTTTGAGCTAGGGGAGTATTTTTATGAAAAAGAGGATTTTCCGGAAGCTGCTATGTGGTATTACAACGCATGGCACGAGACGGAGTGTATTTTGAATCTTCAAACAGTTGAACGGGCCAGGCAACGGTACGGGGAATGTACCGGCCGGGATAGAAATGAGGGTAAGGATGGCAGATAAAATGGATGCGCTGCGGCATGAAATTAATAAAGTGGTAAAGGGTAAGAGTAATGTTGTGGACAAGGTGCTCTGTGCGATGCTGGCGGGCGGACACATTTTGTTGGAGGATATTCCGGGTGTCGGAAAGACGACGCTGGCGGTCACTGTGGCAAGGGCGATGGATCTTTCGTACCGGAGAGTCCAGTTTACGCCGGATGTGCTTCCGAGCGATATTGTGGGATTTTCGATGTTCAACAGCCAGACAAGGCAATTTGAGTACCGGGAAGGGGCTATATTTGCTAATCTTTTTCTGGCAGACGAGATTAACCGCACATCGCCGAAAACGCAGTCGGCTCTGCTGGAGGCGATGGAGGAGGAGAAAGTGACAGTAGACGGCATGGAGCACCCGCTTCCGTCTCTGTTTACTGTAATTGCGACGGAGAATCCGATTGGATCCTCTGGAACTCAGATGCTGCCGGAATCCCAGCTTGACCGGTTTATGATTTGCCTGTCAATGGGATATCCAGAACACGGGGATGCCGTGCAGATATTGAAAAATGACGGGGCGAAGCCGCTCCGGGATGTACAGAGGATTGTGTCGGCCGAGGAGTGGGCAGGACTTAGGGAGAAGGCGGCAAGCTGTTATGTCAGTGATGAGCTGTATGACTATGTCGTCCGGCTGACCGAGGCGACGCGGGCGAGCCGTTACCTTGTTCTGGGGGCGAGTCCCCGGGCGAGTATTGCCCTGATGCGCATGTCGAAGGCAATGGCGGTACTGAATGGCAGGGAGTATCTTATACCGGAGGACGTGCAGAAGGTGTATTATGATGTGTTTGCCCACAGGGTTAAATTGGATACGATGGCGCGGGCAGAGGGAATGTCGGTAGTGGAAGTTCTGATGCAGGTGTTTGAACATGAAAAGGTTTAAATATATTATTGAGTTCGTTTTTCTATTTGGCTGCAACGGCGTTATGCTGTGGTTTTTCCGCGGGTATGTGAACCTCGTCATTGCCGCCGGGATGCTTGTGTTTTTGGTTTATGCGCTGGTTTCCGTACATATTGTGAAACGCTATGTTACGCTTGACTTGGAAATACCGGTGCAATATATGACAAAAAATATTTCGGTGTGCGTTAAAATAAAACTGGAGAACCGGTGTATTTTTCCCATTGTAAACTGCCGTGTGCGGCTTTATACAGGGAATGTTTTTGCGGGGCAGACGGTGCAGAATGATTTGATTGTGCCAGCCCGGCCGCTTGGTACGACGGTAGTGGATTATCCGCTGCGGTCGTCCTGTGTGGGAAATGTGGAGATCACAGTGGACGGCCTCATACTAGAGGACGTACTTATGTTTCATGCGGTGTCAAAATCCGTCGGGGTAAGTAAAAATGTGTATATTATTCCAAGTGGGGAATCCGGCCGGGAGTTTTCATTACAGGCATTTGAAAAAGGTATGGCCGAAGCAGAGGAGAGCCAGCTGCGGGGCAGCGACTTTTCGGATGTGAGCCACATACGGGAATATATACCTGGCGATGCTATGAAAAATATTCATTGGAAGCTGTCGGCCAAAAAAGATGTGTGGATGGTAAAGGAGCGGCGCCAGATGTCATCGAGGAAGCTTCTCGTAGTGTTGGCGCTGGACAAGACATCTGTGACGGGCATTGACCGAACAGTGGAAACGCTGTTTGCCCTGGGCAATTTTGTAATTGGAAATAGGGTGCCGGTCACGCTTTTTTGGTGGAGTGACAAGTTCATGGAGATCCGCCAGGGGACAGCGGAGACGGAGGAGGAGTGGCAGCACATAATGTTGCAATTGTTTTATACACAGGCGGGCAGCGGGTTTGTGGAGGAGCAGTTTCGGTCATTGAACCCGGGGCAGGAGTACGTGCTTGTCAACGATGATTTTGAGGGAGATTGATTATGGGTATTTTTCGCCGGAACAAGCAAAATACACAATTTAATTTGGAGTTGCCGGGGGGACTTTTTTTGGAACGCCCCCGGGATGCCAGGAAGCAGAATCCGCTGTTCGGCTGTCTGCCCAAGGGCATTTTTTGTTTTCTTATCGTATTTGGGTCGCTCGGCGGGTTCCTTTCCGCCTTTGAAATGGAGTGTAACTATTTGATACCTGCCGCAATCTTATTTTTGTCGGCGATGTATTTCAGCGGATTATTTGCATTTCGGAAGAGCTATCACAAGGATCTCGGATATGTGTTGTACTTTATTTTTTATGTCATGGCTGTTTTCATGTTGAAATCATATGTAAACAGCGGTTTTTCCGCGATTTTGAACGTGGTCAGGCAAAGAGGAGAGGTTTATTTTGGACTGAATACGGGAACCGAGTTTGCAGAGAGAATAGATGACCGGTATTTGACGGTTACAATAGCATTTATTTTTATCGGGGTGTTTGAAATCATTTTGCTCAATATATTTGTGTCGAACTATATGAGCTTAAAGTTTGCGGTGTTTATGGGAATGTCGCTATATGTATTTCCCGTGTATTTGCGTGAGGAGCCGGATTTATTTTTTGTGCTGTGCATGCTCAGCGGATTTATGGGTATTTATGCGTTTAAGAACAGCGGCCATTTCAAAGATAGCGGGAGGTGGCTTGGGTACGAGAAGGAGAAGAAATCGAAGGGGATAGAGATTGCTTATACACAGAACAGTAAAATATATGTGGGCATTCTACTGGCCGCGCTTTGCTGTACGCTGTTTGTCGGAATAGGTTCTGCATTTTATGATGAGGTTGATTTCCGGGCGGATTATACGGAGAACCGCCATAAGATTTCTACGGGAGAGGCTGTGGCCGGATTTTTGATGATGGGTTTTTTAAGCTTTAACCGGAATGCATATTCGAGGGGAGGAATGAGCGGCGGGAAGCTGGGGGATATTTCAGCGATACGGCCGGACAATGAAACGGACCTTGTCGTGCGTTTTGCTCCCTATAACGGCGATCCTGTTTATTTGAAAGCATTTACGGGCATGATCTATGAAAATAACGGGTGGCTGGACTGGCGTGTATGGTCTGGTGTCCGCGCGGGGGGTGAATCGTATTTTTATGTGGACAGTACTGTGGACGAGGCGAAGCAGCTCGCACAGGCATTTGAGACTGACCCGGACCACCAGGGAAGAGCTATTATGGAAGTGGAGAATGTGGGGGCGGCTCCCCAATACGTGTATTATCCCTATTTCACTCTATTTGATGACGATACGGAATATACGGGATATGTTACCGGCAGCCGTATTGGGGGAATAAACCGCTTTACTTTTTATCCGAATAGCAGAGGGAAGGCGAAAGTGAAAGTTCCTGTCCCCGAGTTTTCGGAGGACGTCCCGATTCAGAACAGGGACGCGGTTGACCGTTTTATTGCCGCCGCGGGTGTGAGGGCTGAAGACGCTGACCCGGTCGGCAAGGTGGTGTCGTATTTGAAGGAGGAATATTCCTACAGCTATCATCCGGGACGGCTGCCCCGGGGCGGAGATGTTGTCAACTATTTTCTCGATGATAATAAAAAGGGTGTCTGTTACCATTTCGCATCTGCGGCGGTGCTTATTTTCCGTCGGCTCGGAATCCCTGCAAGATACGTAGAGGGGTATGCGTTTGGTTACAATACGATGAGGGAAGGAAGTGTGCGTGACGATCTGAATTATGAAGATTATTACAGTGGTTATTCGGAGCTGGGGAAAACTGCTGTGATGGAGGTAAATGTGACGGATGCCAACGCCCATGCCTGGGTGGAGATTTACCAGGAGGGAAGGGGATGGATTGTGGTGGATCCCACTCCTTCTGTTATGGAGGATAGCGCGGGGGATGATTTCTGGAGTTCGCTGTCAAACTTTTGGCAGAACGCGCCTGACCTGAGGCTGACCGGAGATATTTCGGACTTTAATCTCTCATTTCTAAATTCCAGCGGTATGCGTCTGGCGTTGGCGGTATTACTTGGAGTGGCCGTGTTTTTAGTGGCTGGCTGGTTTGGGGTACGGAAGCTCCTGCGCTGGCGCAGCTGGCATACGGCCGACTTAAGACGGAATCTCCTTTGGTATTACCGGGATGTATGCCGGCAAAAAAGCCGGCGGGATGAGGAATTTAGAAAATTGTCAATGCCGTCGGAGCAGATTGTATATTTGCTGCGGAATTACCGCCCGCGCTTGGGAGGGAAAGAGGAGGAAATGGATCCATCGCGTGTGATCCACTGTCTGGAGGAGATTTGCTTTTGCCCGGCAGAGCCGGAGCTGGGTAATTATAAATATGTGCTTCGGGTGCTAAAGCGGGTCAGGAGGAGAATGTGAGGAAGTCTTAGACGTTAAAAAGCTTGAATATTTTTCCGAAATGTGTACACACTACCAGTATCAAAAAGAGAGAGAAGGCTCTCTATGATAAAAAATCGAAGGAAAGAAGCGAGGTAAGACAATGGTATTACAGGAAAAAGAAAAAGCAGCGATCAAGGACTTACAGACACAGGAACAGACATGTATTAAAAAGTACGGGAAATACAGTACCGATGCAAAGGATCCCGTATTAAAGGATTTATTTAAAAGCCTTCAGCAAAAGGAGGAGCAGCACTATAACTCACTTCAGCAGGTGCTGGATGGAAAGGTGCCTTCTTGCAACTGTAATGACAGCGATGGCAAGAATTATGAGCCAAAGGCGACGTACAGCCCGACGATGGACAGCGAGGATAAAAAGTCCGACAATTTTTTGGTGACAGACTGTATCGCAACAGAAAAGCTTGTTTCCTCTGAGTACAATACAGATGTTTTTGTATTTGCAGATGCGGCTCTTAGAAAATTGTTGGCTGACATTCAGATAGAAGAGCAGAACCATGCACTTATGTTGTATAAATATAAGACAGCAAACGGAATGGCATAAAAAGAAGAAATGTCAAAGCGATTTAAAACAGGGATATTTGCGGGCGTTATCCGGTGGTCATTTACAGACCACCGGATTTTATGAAAGGTACGGATCATAATTAGTATATTGTGGATGAATGTTTAATTTTGTGAGAAGAGTATAATATAAAGTGCATATTACACTCTCCTTCATAACAAATATTTTATTTTGTTACTTTTTTTACAGGTCTAAGAACTTGGTATCCCAATTTTTCAGGATAATGTCTCTGGTAATCCTGACAATTATGTTCATTCCACTCATATCCCATAGAAGTCGGATCAAAATTCCATGCCAAAGCTTCCACTGCTCCCATAATATCCGCCTTTTCTGTCATGAAATCAAATACTGGATACGAAAATACCAGATAATCACTTTCATGAAATTCTCTTATTTCAAATCCTTCCGGGATTGGCCCATCATAATCATTTTCTACGCCTGTTCCATAAAAATAAACGTTCTTTCCATCTACTTGCTTCCAACCTGCTGTATGTGCTGTAACAATTGGATGAGCTATTTTATCCATGCTTGTCACAAATCCACACACTTCATCACAATTATGATACTTCCAAAAATCGCCATAATTATCCGCCTTTTCTTCCCAAACACCTAAATATTTATGAGCTGGGATATGCTCAACGCTAACGGCTAATTTTGATTTTTCCATTGTTTTTACCCTACGCGTTTTTAGAAAAAAATATGAGCCGAAACCTTAAGTATCAGCTCATATTTTTATTTCCTCTTTTTTCTTAGGATACGTTGTATGCTCTTCTTTGAAATTAATATTTCTGGATCGCTACCTTTTTGCCTTTAAATTGGGATTTGCATATTTTGTAAAGGCTGGCCGGTACTTTGATTTTTTTGACTTTTTTTAGCTTTTTCAGCGCTTTTTTGTCCAGCGAACGTACTTGATAGGAAGAGCCTTTATATTTCACTTTTTTGGGAATAATAATGCTCTTTTTATTTTTGCCGTTGATAGCCGTTACCTTGACTTTTTTGTTCCCTTTGCTATCCGCAGTGATTTTATATTGGAAAATGCCAGTTTTAAATACTTTTCCTTTGTTGGATATGATTTTCACCGATGCCGTTTGCTGAGTTGGAAGCGGTGAATTTGTCACAACGGGTACAGATGGCTGCGTCGGCGTCGGGGAGTTTCCAGCTGGGGGAACGGTTGGTTCTGTCGTCTGCGCCGGAGGCGTAGAGGTTGGCTGCGGGTCTGGCTGCAATTGGGAATAATCCGGAATAATTTTTTGTACGATTACCTCTGCCCAACGGCGGCCGTGCTCTTTCAGCCCCTCTTCATTAAAGTGGAGATTATCCTTCTTTAAGCGGTATCCCGAATCTTTATCCATATCATCGGTCAGTGGCCCGAGGAAAGTCGTTTGCTCATCGCAAGCCTCTTTTTGGGCATCCAGTATTTCAGTCTCCGCTGCAAGGGAAGTATATGGCGTATAAGCAGCATTGGCGATAACCCAGGTTAGGTCGTATCCAGCGTCTTCCCTTGTCTGGTCAATGAGTTTTTTCAAGGACTCAGCATAGTCCTCTTTTTTTGTACCGATGCCGGAATCTCCTTCGCCCTGATGCAGCAAAAAGGCCCGGTAACCGTATGGACGGAGGGACTCGATGGCATCTAAAATAGGGGCATAGTGCTTATCGAGCAGATCTGCAATAGTAGAGCCGCCGAAACCGGTTGTAACAAATCCGATTGGAACTTCTAATGCCGCGTAGAGTTCGTCGCCTGCGCTCGGCCACGGGGACCCATAACCATTTCCATCAGAAAAACCACTGATGCAAGGCTGTGCGTCCTCACAGTGCTGCCACGTATCCGTTTTTGGGTTAAAGGCAGAGACCATGTCTTCCTGTGCCGTTGTTTTTGCGCCTCCGAAGTTACACGAATTAGATTGGCCTCCCGTGATAAAGACCTCTCCGACCCCAATCTGTTCGATGGTGTCGTAAACCTCGCCCTGTCCGTCCGCCGTATCCTTTGCCTGGACGTCCAGCTTGTACCAGCCGCCGGCAGGTACGCCTGGGATTGTTCCTTCATAAACGGTGGCGTCGTCCGCAGTGGCAGCCAGTGTAATCTCTTCCGATACTTGTTTGTTGTCCGATGCCCATAAAATGGCGGTTACATTTTTTTCTGCTTCATACTTTACGCGTACGAGCATATCTGCCTGGTTCTTTTCATTTCTCTGGTATACGGCGCGTTCTGTCGGCACGAGGACGTTTAACTCTGCCGCCTCCGCACAGCCGCTGCCGAGTAGCGAAATACCGAATAGAAATATACTTGCCATAAGTAATGTCATTATTTTTTTCATATTTAACCTCATTCCTTTATGCATTTTGTTTGTCGAGCGCTGCTCCTACAAATCCTTTAAATAAAGGATGCGGGCGGTTTGGCCTGCTTTTGAATTCCGGATGCGCCTGGGTAGCGATAAACCACGGATGGGTTGGAAGTTCCATCATTTCCACAATTTTACCGTCCGGTGAAAGTCCCGACAGCTTTAGGCCATGCTTAACCAGGTCATCGCGGTAATAATTGTTTACCTCGTAGCGGTGGCGGTGACGTTCGTGAATGGTCTCTGCTCCGTAAAGTTCATATGCCTTACTCGTCTGGTCAAGCGCACAGGGATAGGAGCCGAGACGAAGAGTTCCGCCGATATCCTCGATGCCATCCTGCTCCGGCATAAGATGAATGACCGGATGAGTTGTAGCCGGGTCAAGTTCGGCGCTGTGGGCATCACTCCAGCCGATGACATTTCTTGCAAATTCTACGATCGCCAACTGCATGCCCAGACAGAGACCGAGGAACGGAATGTCGTGTTCACGAGCATACTGGATTGCCAGAATTTTTCCGTCGATGCCGCGGTCGCCGAAACCGCCGGGAACGAGTATGCCGCTTACATCCCCGAGGAGTTCGTCTACATTTTCTGCCGTTATGTCGCCAGAGTAGATCCACTTGATATTTACTTGTGTGTTGTGGGCAAAACCACCGTGTTTAAGCGACTCTACGACACTTATGTAGGCGTCGTGGAGAGCGGTATACTTTCCAACGAGGGCAACGGTGACCTCGCAGGAAAGATTTTTTATGGAATAGACCATGTTTTCCCACTCTGCGAGCTCTGGCTCCGGGCATTCCAGGTTCAGGCATTTGCAGGCGATGTCAGCCAAGTGCTCTTCTTCCATCGCCAGGGGAACTTCATATAGCGTATCGACATCCAGGTTTTGGATAACCTGGTCGCTCGGGACGTTACAGAAAAGTGAAATTTTGTCCTTTATTGATTTTTCCAGCGGGATTTCCGTACGGCATACGATAATATTCGGCTGGATTCCCATTCCCTGAAGCTCCTTGACGCTGCTCTGTGTCGGTTTTGTCTTTAATTCATCCGATGCCCTCAGATACGGGATAAGTGTCACGTGAATTAAAATAGCATTTTCGCGTCCGACGTCCAGCTGGAACTGGCGGATCGCCTCCAGAAATGGCTGGCTCTCGATATCGCCGACCGTTCCGCCGACTTCGATAATGGCGATTTGCGTCTCGTCACAACCGTCATTTCGGTAAAACCGGCTCTTTAATTCATTTGTGATGTGGGGAATGACCTGGACGGTTCCTCCACCGTAGTCCCCGCGCCGCTCTTTGGAGAGCACGGACCAGTAAACCTTTCCCGTCGTTACATTACTTTGTTTTGTCAGGCTTTCATCGATAAAGCGTTCGTAATGTCCCAGGTCAAGGTCCGTTTCGGCGCCGTCGTCTGTAACAAACACCTCCCCGTGCTGAATCGGGTTCATCGTGCCTGGGTCAATGTTGATATATGGGTCGAATTTCTGCATGGTTACCCGGTAACCTCTCATTTTCAGCAGACGTCCCAGCGAAGCGGCAGTGATGCCCTTGCCGAGGCCGGAAACGACACCGCCAGTTACAAATACGTATTTTACAGCCATGTTTTCCTCATTTCTGCGCTGCTTGTAGTGGCCCAGCTTTGCATAGCCGGCAGCCTTGGTATAGACTATGTGCGTGAAATAGCTTGTGCAGACAGCGCACTGCAGCAAACTTGCAAAGGGAACGAGATCCGTCCCCTTTTTATATGACTTGATTATACTATTTTTGAGGGGCAGTTTCAATAGAAATACAAAATTTTTTCACGAATCTTTCACATCTATGGCATTGATTTTCAAAGAAGAATCCATTATACTATTAAACGTGCAAATACTAGGAAAGGAAACCCATTTCATGGAAAATAAAAACAAGAAGAAGTTACCTGGTGATCCCAAAAAGACAAAGACCAATATTATTATTTGTGTCATTGCCGCATTTTTTGCGTTTGGGCTGATCGTGTTTTTAAATGCAGAGATACAGAGAAACACACATAAGGAGATTACGTATACAAAATTTATTAACATGCTCAAGGAAGGAAAGGTTGAGAAGGTGACATTTGGCCGGAATGTCATTAACATCGAACCGAAGGAAGGGGAACGGGTGGCGATGATAAAAGTCACCTATTATACCGGATATGTCAACGACACAGCGCTTGTTCAGGATATGCTGAATAAATACAATGTGGAATTTTCCGCAGAAATTGATAACAAGAGCTCCGGAATTCTGGATTTTTTCCTGGCGTACATCCTGCCATTTGTCGGGATGTGGGTCGTGCTCTGGCTGCTCATGCGCATGATGACGAAAAGCAGCGGCGGCGGTATTATGGGCGTGGGGAAATCTACGGCGAAGATGTATGTGGAGAAGGAGACGGGTGTGACCTTCCGGGATGTGGCAGGCGAAGAGGAGGCGAAGGAATCGCTGACGGAGCTTGTGGATTTTTTGAAAAACCCGAACAAATACCGCGAAATCGGGGCCAGGCTTCCGAAAGGGGCGCTTTTGGTCGGACCGCCGGGAACGGGAAAGACGCTTCTCGCCAAGGCTCTTGCGGGAGAGGCCCATGTTCCATTTTTTTCCCTGTCCGGGTCAGATTTTGTGGAAATGTTTGTCGGCGTCGGCGCCTCCCGTGTGAGGGATTTGTTTAAACAGGCGCAGTCAATGGCGCCGTGTATTATATTTATTGATGAGATTGATGCCATCGGAAAGAGCAGGGATTCGCATTACGGCGGCAATGATGAGCGGGAGCAGACGCTCAACCAGCTTCTGTCAGAAATGGATGGATTCGATTCTTCCAAGGGAATTGTCATACTTGGCGCGACAAACCGTCCGGAAGTGCTTGACAAGGCGTTGCTCCGCCCGGGACGGTTTGATCGGAGGATCATCGTGGAAAAGCCGGATTTGAAAGGGCGCGTTGATGTGCTGCGGGTGCACTCGAATGGCGTGAACATGGATGATACGGTTGATTTACATGAAATTGCGCTGGCGACTTCGGGGGCTGTGGGGGCGGATCTGGCAAACATGGTGAATGAAGCTGCGATTATGGCGGTTAAGGACGGCAGGATGGCGGTAGGGCAGAAAGATTTGTTTGAGGCTGTGGAGGTTGTATTTGCGGGAAAAGAGAAAAAGGACCGGATACTTGGCAAGGAGGAGAAGAAAATCGTGGCGTACCACGAAGTGGGACACGCGCTTGTCACAACGCTTTTAAAACATGCGGAGCCGGTACAGAAAATCACGATTGTGCCGAGAACGATGGGGGCGCTTGGATATGTTATGCAGGTTCCCGAGGAAGAGAAATATTTGCGGAAAAAAGAAGAGCTGCTCTCCGAAATCGTCACATTTTTAGGAGGTCGTGCGGCGGAGGAAATTATATTTGACGATATTACGACCGGGGCGTCCAATGATATTGAGCGGGCCACGTCAATTGCAAGGGCGATGATTACCCAGTACGGCATGAGTGAGAAGTTTGGCATGATTGGCCTGGAGTCGGTTCAGAATCAATATCTGGACGGCAGGACGGTTATGAATTGCGCAGATGTGACGGAGAGTGAAGTGGACCAGGAGGTCATGAGACTTTTGAAAGAGTGTTATGACAGGGCCTACAAGCTGATTGACGGCCATCAGGACGTCCTTCATAAGCTGGCGGCCCACCTTGTGGAAAAGGAGACGATTACTGGCAAGGAGTTTGTCACAATATTTGAGGAAGAAACCGGAATTACAGTGAAAAAGACGAAGAGTAAGGAAGAAGAGGAACAGGACGGGGAGAAAACGTCGGAGGAATCGTGATGGCATACGAAGTGTTAGTGCTGGATGTAGATGGAACCTTGATGCGCACCGATAAAACAATTTCACAAAAAACGATAGACGCCATTGTGGATGTCCAGAAAGAGGGAATTAAGGTGGCAATCGCTTCGGGAAGGAGTATGGCGGGCATTTTAGCTACCGCCAGGAGCATTCGGCTCGATGAGTTTGGCGGCTACATTGTGTCTTTTAACGGGGGATGTATTAGCAACTGCCGGACGGGTGAGATCGTTTTTAATACAAATTTGCCGGATGGCATTGTAAAAGAGATTTATGAATTTTCAAAAAGGGAAAAGACCGGCATTATGACGTATCACATGGATGATATTATTGCGGAAAATGACACCGATCCGTATATTCAGATTGATGCGAAGGGGTGTGGGATAAAAATCCGCGTCGTAGAGGATTTTGGAAAAGAAGTCGTCTATCCGGTCAATAAATGTCTGCTGACCGGCGATCCCCCTTATATGGCAGGCATAGAGAAAAAAGCGGCGAAAGAATTTGAGGGGAGGCTCAGTGTGTACCGCTCCGAGGATTTTTATGTGGAGATGATGCCGCTGGGGATCGACAAGGCATACGGGCTTTCCCGGTTGTTGAAGCGTCTCGGTTATACGAGAAGCCAGATGATCTGCTGCGGGGATGGCTTTAATGACATATCAATGATTGAGTATGCGGGGCTGGGAGTCGCGATGGCGAATGCGGGCGGGCAGGTGAAGCAATGTGCCGATTACATTGCTCCGCACTGCGATGATGACGGCCTGGTGGACGTCATCGGAAAATTTTTGCGGTAAGGCTTTTGTGCAAGCAAATGGAGGGGACGAATACGGTGTTTGATATCGAAGAGGAATTAAAAAAGCTCCCAGAAAAGCCGGGTGTATATTTAATGCATGACAAAGATGACCATATTATTTATGTGGGGAAGGCGATTGTATTAAAGAACCGGGTTCGGCAGTATTTTCAGAAAAGCAGAAATGTGTCGCCGAAAATTGCCCGGATGATTGAGCACATCGCCTGGTTTGAGTACATCGTGACGGACAGTGAGCTGGAGGCTCTCGTGCTGGAGTGCAATCTTATAAAAGAGCACAATCCGAAATACAATACGATGCTGAAGGATGGCAAGAGCTATCCTTTTTTGAAAGCTACCGTTTCGGAAGAGTATCCCAGATTTGTATTTGCCCGACAGATGAAGAGGGATGGCGCCAAATATTTTGGCCCGTTTACGAGTGCGGCGGCGATCCGTGATACGATTGAGCTCTTAAACCGGCTCTTTCATTTGCGGAACTGCCGCAGGGTCCTGCCGCGTGATGTGGGAAAGGAGCGGCCTTGCCTGTATCATGAAATGGGGCAGTGCCCGGCGCCCTGCCAGGGGCATGTGCCGAAAGAAGAGTACCAGGAAAATTTTCGAAAGGCAATTGCATTTTTAAACGGAAATACAAAGGATGTCATGCGGGAGCTGGAGCGCAAAATGCAGACGTTTTCTGAAAATATGCAGTTTGAGGAAGCCGCCATTTACCGGGATCTGATCGAGAGCGTACGGCGGGTGACGGAGCGTCAGAAGATTACGAGCGACGACAATGAAGACCGGGATATTATCGCGATGGCGCGAAAGGAGGACGAGGCGGTTGTCCAGGTGTTCTTTATCCGCGGAGGGAAACTGATTGGAAGGGAGCACTATTACCTGACGGGAGTGTACGGGGAGGATGAGCCGCACATTATCGGGGCGTTTATTAAGCAGATGTATGCGGGGACCCCGTATATACCGAGGGAGCTGTGGACGGAGTGTGAGCCGGAGGACAGCGGGGCGATTTTGGCGTGGCTCGGCAAAAAGAGAGGGCATAAAGTATTTATAAGAAATCCGAAACGGGGGGAGAAAGAGCGGCTTCTGGATCTGGCGAAACGGAATGCCTGGATGGTGCTGGAGCAGGATGCGGAAAAATTGAAACGGGAGAGGGAGCGAACCCTCGGGGCGATGGAAGAAATCGAGGGATTGCTCGGCCTGGACGGGCTGGCCCGCGTAGAGTCCTACGATATTTCAAATATCAACGGCTTTGAAACCGTGGGTTCTATGGTAGTGTTCGAAAAGGGAAGGGCAAAGAAAAACGATTACCGCAAATTCCGTATCCGGTCCGTACAGGGCCCCGATGATTACCACTCGATGGAGGAGCTGCTGACGAGGCGTTTTACGCACGGACAGAGGGAGGACCTGGACGAATTGGACTCTTTCCGTCTCTTTCCAGACGTTATTTTTATGGATGGTGGGAAAGGACAGGTAAATGTGGCGGAGCGCGTGCTGGAAAACCTCGGTATTCAGATCCCGGTGTGCGGTATGGTCAAGGATGACCGGCATCGGACGAGGGGGCTTTATTTCCAGAATAAGGAAATCCCCATTGATATTCACGGGCAGGGATTTCGGTTAATTACGAGAATACAAGATGAGACGCACCGGTTTGCGATCGAGTACCACCGCCACATACGCGGAAAAACACAGGTGCATTCGATTCTGGACGATATACCGACGATCGGAGCGGCCCGGAGGAAATCGCTTATGAAGTATTATGAATCTCTCGAGGATATTAAAAGAGCTACCGTAGAGGAGCTGAGAGCCGTGCCGGGCATGAACGAAAAATCGGCCCAGGCAGTAGTAGCGTTTTTTTCACAGGATAACACATAAGGTAACAGATTGCCGGTTCCATCAGGAGCCGGCATATTTCGGATAATCATAAGTGAAAAGTGCGGTCTTTGCATAGCATCGGCTAAATAGAAGCATACGCTGGGCGATTTTTTCCGAATACCACGGGTCGGTGGCATACTGATGGTTCATGTTGCTTGGATTATAACGGAATTTGAATATAGTATTCTGGCTCGGTTTTGCCTGAAAATAATTTGTCTTTATAAACTTGGCCGCTCCGTAAATTGCCTTGTCCACGCTCGTCCATCCCCGGTAGTAGGCATACGAGGTGGCGCCGGTTACCGGGTCGCTGTCGTAAGCTTTTATGCCGTAGAGATTGTATACTTTTTTCCGGTTGTTCAGGGGCTTTGTGATGAACTTGCCGCCGGAACGGGCATAGGAGGGAAGCGCTACACGGCGGATTACATTTCCTCTTGCCAGTTTGCTCGTGCCATAGGCAGATTCGAGGAAGGTCTGGGAGACGAAATACATCGGGTCTATGTTATATTTCTTTGCGGCTGCCAGCATGACCTCGCCTTTTCCGTACAAAACGCTCCGGGTAGGAGGATAGCCCTTGTTTTCGCAGGCGTTTTGGATATAGTAGTTGTAGGTGGAGAGAAAAGCCTCTTTATTTACATCGCGGTACTGGTCCAGACGGAGGTACTGGAAGCCATAAGAGGTATCTTTTTTCGGGTCAACGAGCCGTTTGTATTCGGCGGCGGAGGCGCGCCCGGTCCTGTTTTTCTGGATGAGGGCGTACTGGCTCAGTCCCCAGCGGTAAGGGGTGAACAGTTTTTTGCCGATGAAATTCAGCACAGGTTTAGACAGCTGGGCGACGGCCATATCCTCGTCCCAGAGGTAGTTGATGCCAAGCGCTTTTATCACTTCCTGGAATGGCACAAGAATGGTTTTCCTGCCTGATTTTTTATAGGTCACGGAAACGGGTGCGGCGGGCAGCGATGTTGTTTTTTGGTTTACAGTAATGGTATTTTCATTCAGGTGCATAATGATATACTTATCATTTTTAGAAATGGTAATCTTTTTTAGCTTTTTTGTGTATTTGTATTTTACTTGGATTCCCTGTTTGGCAAAGGTCTCCTTGAGGGGAACCATAACAGTGCCGTTGATTTTTATGGCAGGTGTTTTGTCCAGGTTGATTTTTCTGGATTCATAAACAACTTTAATTTTTTCGCCTGTATAATAGCAGGTTTGTCCGTCTATGATGTAGGCAGTCCCTTTTGAAGAAGCCGGCAGTTTTGTCTTTGGGGCCGGGGCGGCAGTGGGAGCGCCGGAGGGGCTTTGCTGTGCATCGTAGATTGATACGGCAGCCGCCTCTGACGGGAAAAGATACAAAGCCATACAAAGGAATAAGAGGCACGCAGCAAATATGTTATTTTGTTTCATTTAATCATCCTTTCGGAACAGTGGAACCGCCAATGCCGGTTTACGTTTTCTGGTCTTTTTCATGTATGTACCACATATATATGGTAAAAAAATGGTTGACTTCAATCATGAATGTGATATCAGGAATTAATACCATAATGTGGGGTGGCCCCCTGCTCATTTTACTATTGGGAATACATATTTATTTTACTATAAGAACGAAATTTGTCCAGCGGAAATTGCGAAAAGCGCTGAAGTATTCGCTGGAGGGGGATTCCGCGGGCGGAATGAGCGCCTTTGGGACATTGACGACGACACTGGCGGCGACGCTTGGTACGGGAAATATCATCGGTGTTTCGACCGCCGTTTACCTGGGCGGGCCGGGAGGTGTGTTCTGGTGCTGGGTTACGGGACTGCTCGGAATGGCTACGACCTATGCCGAGACGCGCCTGTCATGCCTTTACCGGGACAAACAAGAGGAGGGGCACAATGTAGGCGGTATGATGTACGTGCTTGAGAAGGCATTGGGGAAAAAGGGCCTGGCTATGCTGTACAGCTTTTTTATTTGCTTGTCGGCATTCTGCGCCGGCTGTACAACGCAGTCAAACGCGATTTCTGAAACATGCCTGGACGTGTGGGGGATTCCGAAATGGGTGGCTGGAATTGTCGTGGCGCTGCCGGTAGGGCTTGTCATTTTACAGGGCGTCAAATGGATTGAGCAGGTGTGCATGGCGCTTGTGCCCGCGATGGCGTTTTTATTTCTCGGTGGCTGTGCCGCCTATATTATTTTACATATCTCCTGGCTGCCCGAAACCGTTGTGACAATTGTTAAATCCGCTTTTCAGGCGCGCTCCTTTCTCGGAGGGGCAGTCGGGTTTTCGGTGGGGATGGCAGTCCGGTACGGAGTGGCCCGCGGTTTGTTTACGAACGAGGCGGGACTCGGAACGTCCGGAATTGCGGCGGCGTCCGGCTCAGAACGTATTTCCCCGGAAAAGCAGGGGCTGATTTCCATGACGGCGACATTTTGGGATACGGTTGTCATGTGTGCGATTACAGGAATTGTAGTCGTTATGTTTGTATTGCAAAAGGAGAGCGCGCTGGTGGATGTGTCCGCAGGACTGCTCGTGAAGGAGGCGTTCGGGACGCTGCCCCTGTTCGGGGAAGAGCTGATTGCTATCGCTACGGTTTGTTTCGCAGTGGCCACACTCATTGGGTGGTCGTATTTTGGCCAGGTGGCGGCGGAGTATATGGGCGGAAAAGAAATGCTGAAAAAGTACCAGTATATTTATGTCATTATGATATTTAGCGGCGCGGTGATGCCGATGGGAATCGTATGGGAAATCACGGATTTCATCAATGTGTTTATTCTCCTGCCCGCCGTGTACGCTTTGTTAAAATGCCGGAAGATGTTGTTTTAGGACTTGAGATATATGTTGTTTCATAGTACAATAAGAAATATGGTTGCAAATTAACGAGAGAGCCGTGAGAAAGGATGGTAAATGGCTATGAAAAAGAAAGTCGCAGTAATTTTTGGAGGTATCTCATCCGAGCACGAGGTTTCCTGTTTATCTGTTATAAATGTGGTGAGCGGGTTTCGGGAAGAGAAGTATGATGTAATTCTGATCGGGATTACGAAAGAGGGCGCATGGCTGCAGGTAGACGGCATCCAGAGTGTGAGGGATGGCAGCTGGAGCGAGGGAAAAAACATCGCCATCCTCTCTCCGGACCGGAGACGGCCGGGATTACTTATTTTTAGGGAACATGCATATGAGTATGAAAAAATTGATGTGATCGTTCCCGTGCTTCACGGCAGATTTGGGGAGGACGGGACAGTACAGGGTTTATTTGAGCTTTCCGGCATTCCTTATGTGGGAAGCGGTGTGCTTTGTTCCGCGGTCACGATGGATAAACTATCGACAAAAGTATTTGTCGAGCGTCTCGGGATCCGGCAGGCAAACTATGTGGCGGATACCGCCAGGGGCCTGGACCGCATGGAGACAACGGTGCAGGAGGTTGAGGAAAAACTTGAATATCCCGTGTTTGTCAAGCCGTCTAATGCCGGTTCGTCCTGCGGCGTCAGCAAGGCAAATAACAGGGAGGAACTGAAACGGGCAATCCGGCTGGCAAAGGAATACGACTCCCGTATACTAGTGGAAGAAATGATTGTGGGACATGAGGTGGAGTGCGCGGTGCTTGGCGGCGACGAGGTGAAGGCGTCGAAGGTCGGCGAGGTGCTGGCGGCGGCAGAATTTTATGATTATGACGCCAAATATAATAGTGAGGAATCCAGGACGGTTATTGATCCGGAAGGCATTCCGGCGCCCGTGAAGGAAGAGGTAAGGGAAGATGCAGTCGCTATTTTCAAGGAGGTGAGCGGTTTTGGCCTGTCCCGTGTGGACTTTTTTGTCGAAAAGGGGACGAACGAGGTTGTATTTAATGAGATGAATACGCTCCCGGGTTTTACCGATATTAGTATGTATCCGATGCTTTGGAATGATATGGGGCTGTCAACGGAAGAGCTGGTTGACCGGCTCGTTGAAATAGCATTTGAGCGGTAGAACGGATGAATGGTTGAGATAGAAAAGGGGAAAACTAATGAAAACAGATGTTAAAATATCGATTCGCGGAATACAGAGCGATTCTGGCGGCGAATCGGTTGAGATCGTTTCGCTTGGAGAAATGTATGAAAAGGACGATCATATATATATATCCTATGAGGAGGGGACCGATGCGGCGTCTGGCATGGACTGTGACGTCGTAAAAAGTATGCTGAAGGTCTGTCCGGACCAGGTGGAAATCATAAAAAAAGGGGCGGCGGAGACGCATATGGTCTTTGTTGAGGATAAGGATACGATTTCCTATTATTCGACCCCTTTTGGAGAGATGGAAGTGGCGGTGCACACGGATAAACTGGAGCACATTTATACAGAAAAGGGGTTTCAGATTTTGCTGAAATATGCGCTCGAAATCAATGCCGCCCATATGTCGGACTGCAATGTTGACATACGTGTGGAAAGTATGGCTTAGAAAAGGGGTATGATATGAAGTTTACAAAAATGCACGGTACAGGGAATGATTATGTATATGTCAATTTATTTGAGGAAACATTGGAGAACCAGGCCGGAGTGGCAGTGAAAATCAGCGACCGCCATTTTGGGATCGGTTCGGATGGCCTGATCTGCATTGCCCCGTCAGAGGTGGCGGATTGCCGCATGATTATGTACAATGCGGACGGTTCGGAGGGCGCTATGTGCGGAAATGGCATACGTTGTGTGGCAAAATATGTATATGAACACGGAATCGCCGTGAAGGACACTCTTGCCATAGAGACAAAAAGCGGAGTCAAACGGTTGGAGCTGACTGTCCAGGATGGCGAGGTGACATATGTCAAGGTCAATATGGGGCAGGCGGTATTAAAACCGGCGGACATTCCCGTAAATGCCGGGGGCGAAGATTTTATTGCGAGGCCGGTAACCGTAGCGGGAAAAGAATATTTGGCGACATGTGTATCAATGGGAAATCCGCACTGCGTTGTATTTATGAACAACATTGGGAAGCTGGATTTGGAGAAAACCGGGCCGGCCTTTGAATGCCATGCGTTATTTCCAGACCGTATCAATACGGAGTTTGTAGAAGTGATAGACCGGCGCACCATTGCTATGAGGGTGTGGGAGCGCGGCTCCGGGGAGACAATTTCCTGCGGGACGGGAACCTGTGCTGCAATGGTCGCCGCCGTACTGAATGGATATTGTGACCGGGGAGAAGAAATTGAAGTGAGGGTCCGCGGAGGTGTGTTGTACAATACATACCTGGAAAATGGCGAGGTACTTATGAAAGGCCCTGCAACAGAAGTTTTCCAGGGTGAAATAGAGGTGTGAGGGGGGATATGTATGGCAGTTCGTTTTAATGAGGACAAGGCGGTTGTAGAGAAGGTCCAGGAGGGGCTGAGAGCGAAAAACGGCTATTGTCCCTGTGTACTTCAGATGAACGAGGATACAAAATGCATGTGCCGCGATTTCCGGGAGAAAATCGCTGACCCGGATTTTGAAGGTTATTGCCACTGTATGCTGTATTATAAAGAAAAATAAAAAGCTATGGAGCCGGGGATTGGAACTCGGTTCTGGGCAGAAATGAGGGAAAACGATGGAAGCAATTAAACTGAATGCGGGCAATTTCGACGAAGTTGTCCTGAAATCTGAAAAAACGGTGATGGTTGACTTTTGGGCAACTTGGTGCGGGCCTTGCAGCGTAATGTCGCCCCTGGTAGACGAGGTTGCCAAAGAGCAGAAGGACCGGCTTGTCGTAGGAAAATTGAACTGCGACGAGAGCATGGATATTGCACAGCGCTATGGTATCACAGGGATTCCGGCTTTTTTGATCTTCAAGGATGGAGAAGTTGTAGACAAGGTGATGGGTGCGATGCCGAAAGGAGAGCTTTTGGCAGCGGTAGAAAAATATTTGTAAAATAAAATATCCCCTCCGGACATACGATCGTGAATGCCGGGAGGGGATGTTTTTTTATTTTTCTTCAAGCAGTTTTTCTATACTTACGAGCTTCACACACAGGACAAACAATTCCGTGGCCTGTGCCATCTCTTCCGGTGAGGGGAAAGATGGTGCGATACGTATATTTTTATCGTCCGGGTCCTTTCCATACGGATACGTCGCGCCGGCATTTGTCAGCACAACGCCGGCTTCCTTACATTTTTCTACGATTTTCTTCGCGCATCCATTCATTGAATCAAAAGAAATGAAATAACCGCCGAGAGGCTTTTTCCAGGAACCGGTGCCGGTACCGGACAGCTCTATGTCTAATATGTCCAATACAATTTCAAATTTAGGCCGCATCACATCGGCATGTTTTTTCATATGTGCGCGCAACCCGTCTAAATTTTTGAAAAATCTCGCATGGCGGAGCTGGTTCAGCTTGTCGTATCCAATCGTCTGAATTGAGAGCTGATTTTTCACATCCGTGAGATTTGCCGGCGATGTGGCGAGCGCGGCGATTCCAGCGCCCGAAAAGCTTACTTTTGATGTAGAGGCAAATTCATAAACCATGTCAGGGTTGCCAGCTTTTTCGCACTCGCTAATAATATCCAGAATTTCTGGCTGGTTATCTTCATAAAGATGGTGGATTGCGTACGCATTGTCCCAGTAAATGCGGAAATCCTCTGCGAGTGGTTTTAAGTTTGCAAACCGCCGCACGGTTTCATCGCTGTAGCAAATACCCTGCGGGTTAGAATACTTCGGAACGCACCAGATTCCTTTGATGGCGGCATCGCTTGATACTAATTTTTCCACCATATCCATATCCGGCCCCTCATCGGTCATCGGGATATTGATCATTTCTATGCCAAAACGCTCCGTGATCGCGAAATGGCGGTCGTAGCCGGGTACGGGGCATAAAAATTTTACACAATCCAATTTGCACCAGGGAGTGCTGCCGAGGACGCCGTGCGTATAAGAACGAGATATGGCGTCATACATAATAGTAAGGCTCGCATTTCCAAATACAATCACATGATCTGGCAGGGTACCCATCATCTCTGCCATAAGCTGCCGCGCTTCCGGAATTCCGTCAAGTCCTCCATAATTCCGGCAATCGGTACCATCCGTCGCTAAAAGTGACGATTCAGACGACAGGGTGTCCATGATGCCCATCGAAACATTTAACTGTTTTGTACTCGGTTTTCCTCTTGACATGTCAAGTTTTAAGTTTAATGCCTTTTTTTCGTTATAGCTGGCCTCCAATTCTGTTTTCATAGCCAGTAGTTCGTCTTTACTAAGCTGTTTGTAACTGTCCATGTTTCAACCTCCTGTGTGCAAAAAACTTGCTGATTTCTCCTCTTAACTCTACTATTATAATCATATTGCCAGGATTTTTCAAGTTTTTTTTGAGGGGGATAGTTATTTGTACCGTTTTTTATTGTTTGTGCGTCCAAGGAGATAGTCGACCGACACATCAAAATAATCTCCAAGTTTAATGAGCATTTCGGGTGAAATAGAAATAACGCCATTTTCGTACTGGGAATATGTGTTTTGGGATACGCCCAGGTATTCCGCTATCGTTTTTTGCCGAATGTCATTATCTTCCCGTATGTTTTTCAGGTTTTGTAAAATCATATAAGCCTCCTTGTAAAAAGGTAATTGCCTTTTTGATGTACTATAGAGCATCTGAAACAGGGGCATTGACTTATATCTGTATTTCAGATATAATATACGTATTAGTAATTGTCATTCAGTTGTGACAGACCTTAGAATTATTCTTTTTCTGCGATTGTGCCTTTATGCAAAGCAAATTATATTTTTGCCGGTGGAAATAAGCGGGATGGGTTCCAAAGTTTAACTTCAGTGTATGAAGGGAATTTAAAGCATGTTCACGCGTACTGGATGTAGAAAAATATATGAAATTATTTTACATTGAAAATAGAGAACAAGGAGGAGATAAGAATATGACGGGAAATACAGTGGTCAGTAAAGCAGCAGGGACATCTGGCTCTGTCACAGGGGAAGGGCCGGCCAGGGCGGGTGAAGGACTGAATAACCCGACGACAAACAGCAGCGGAGTTACGACGTGGGATTGCATCTACTTTGGTAACTACTGGCAGGGGGATACAATTGGAGACAGCAGGACCGACAAAAATGACGCCAAGAGGCCCGTGAAATGGCGGGTACTGTCCGTCAATGGCGACGATGTGTTCCTGCTCGCAGACCGGAATCTGGAATGCCTGGAGTACAACGGTACAGATACAGGTGTCACGTGGGAGACGTGTACGGTGCGGAGCTGGTTAAACGGCTATGGTGAAGAACAAAATAAAGAGGAGAAAGATTACAGACAAAATAGCTTTATAAATCATGCCTTTACCCCAGAAGAGAGGTCCGCTATTCGGACGACAAACGTAGTAAACAAAGACAATCCTGAATATGGTACGGAAGGCGGTAATGATACGGCAGACCAGGTGTATCTTTTGTCAATTAATGAAGTGACAAATCCGGCATATGGCTTTTCACCGGATTCAAACCAATATGCAAAAAGCAGAGAGGCGAAAAATACAGAATATGCAAAGGGGCGGGAGGCATGGGCAAGTACCGGTTCAGAGTACGCAGGAAACGGCTTTTGGTGGCTCCGGTCGCCAGGTTGCAGTAGTCGCAACGCTTCCTATGTAAATGATTATGGGAGTGTGGTGTATCATGGCAATTTTGTTGGCTTTAGCGGCAATGTCGTCCGTCCGGCCTTGCATTTGAGTCTGTCCGCTGTCTCAAGCTGGTCATACGCTGGAACCATTACTTCGGAAAAATTTTAACTTAATATGTGCAAAGCGGAAACCACCTTTTGCTGCTGGAATGACTTGTGGGACAGGATAACAGCAAAAGGTGGTTTTCAAGTTAATATAATAAATGATGATTTACATAAAAAGTCAGTTGTTTTATGGGCGGAAAGATAGTAAAATAGAGGTAATAAATCAAACGAAAGAGGAGGCGCGGGGGATTGAGACAGAGAATCGTTGTTTTACTTTTGGCAGCGGCATTTGTGGCGGCGTGTCTGGGGGGAACGGGAGCAGCCGGCCCGGTACAAGGAGCATTTGGAGCGGAGGGGACGGCCACCGCCAGGGCAGCCACGAAACAAAGGGATAGCCGGTGGAGGAAAAACCCGGCGGGAAGTGCGGGCGTACTAGAGGGGAAGTCGGTTATTATCAGTATTTTTATTAATGATAAGGACAGCAGATGGACGAACAAGGCGAAACGGGAGGCGAACCGGAAGCTGGCAGCAGCTTCAAAATATATAAGCGGGCAGGCAAAAAAATACGGAAAGAAGGCTGAGATAGTTACAGATATTTATAAAAACAATCGGATTTGCTATTCGTACACGACAAAAATGAAACTAAATGACAGCGCCAAAAAGCAGGACAGGCTGTATGAAAACGTGGAAAAGTTTATTGACTCGCGTATTGACCTTACAAAAATCCGGCAGCAGTATGGCACCGACAGTATCGGTTTTTTATTTCACATTAATAAATCCGGCGTCAGTTCTACACTTGTCCACTATATCGAGGAAGGGGAAGAGAATTTTTATGAATGCTCTACCGTGTTTTCCCAATGCGGGGGCAAGGCGGAAGGGGCGTCCACGTATGCTCATGAGATGCTGCACCTTTTTGGCGCCAGGGACTTGTATGAGAGATCGCTTCCCGACGGGATAACGGCTTCTTTTGTAAGACATATCGAAAAAAAATTCCCGAATGATATTATGTTTTCTACTTATACGAAGAGAGGGAAACAGCTGAAATATAGTATAAAAAATGAAATTAGCAGAGTGACGGCCTATTTTCTTGGCTGGAAAAACAAAATACCGGAGCAGAAAAAATATGCGCTGCCAGGGGTGGAACAAAAGGGATGTTTTAGTGATGGGACGTCCTGGCGGGGCAGATAGGTGCGAATAGCCAAAACATTTAGTTGCGGGTGTCTTTGTATTGTGTTATAATAATTGGCAATAATAATTTGAGATAAACGCATACACGGTATGCAGAAATGAGGATTACTATGCAGTACAAAGGACTTACGGACAAAGAAGTTGAGGCTTCACGAAAAAAGTACGGCTCAAATGAGATTCCGGACTCGGAACCGACCACGTTCTGGGAGGAATTCAAGGAGACATTTGGAGACCCGATGATTAAAATATTGCTGGCGATTGCCGCGCTGATGATCATTATGTTTTTTTTCGGGTACGCAGAAATTTATGAGCCGCTAGGAACAATAGTAGCAGTGCTGATTGTGGCGGTCGTGTCAGCAAAAACCGGTGTGGCCAGTGATACAAAGTACCGGGAACTAAAAGATAACACAGAAAAAGACCATTGCAAGGTGTTGCGTAACTCCCTTATTGACGTCATTGATGTGGATGATGTAGTGGTAGGAGATAAGGTTCTTCTCCAGTCGGGGGACAAGATCCCGGCAGACGGTGTGCTGGTTTCGGGCGATCTCCGGGTGGACAACTCCGCGTTAAACGGAGAGGCAGAGGAGTGTAAAAAGACAGAAGCTTCGGAAGAATTCCAACTTCCTGAAGAAATAACGGGGGATACATTTGTAGATTCGCATTCCCTGTTCCGGGGAGCTGTCGTTTTCGACGGCGAGGGCGTTTTGGATGTGCGAAAAGTCGGTTTGAAGACGATGATGGGAAAGATGGCGGAAGAAATGCAGGAGGATGAGCCGGATTCCCCTCTCAAAGTCAAGCTGTCGAAACTGGCGAAGCAGATTTCTACCTTTGGTTATATTGGTGCGATCGTGATTGCCTTGATGTATTTTGGATATTTTATAGCTTCCGCAGGGGGCTTTTCCGAGTATTTTTCACTTGGCATGCAGGAAATTATAAAGGATATTGTCGAGGCGGTGTCACTTGCCGTTGTCATTATTGTCTGTGCGGTGCCCGAGGGTCTTCCGCTTATGATTTCGCTTGTGCTCATGCAGAATACGAGTAAGATGCTGGACCACAATGTCCTTGTGAGAAAAGCAGAGGGAATTGAGACGGCGGGATCGCTGAATATTTTGTTTAGTGATAAGACAGGTACGATTACAAAAGGTAAGCTCGAGGTAGTTGATTTCTTTACGGCGGACGGCAAATCCATCGAGCTCGGCCAGCTGGCGCAGCACACAAAAGTAAAAGGCCTGCTGGATTTTGCAATAGGGAAAAATACACAGTCTATGTTTGGATCGGAACATCAGGTGATTGGTGGAAATGCGACGGACCAGGCATTGATGAAATTCTTAGGGGAAACTACATTTCAGGCGATGGAAGGTGACAGGGAGAACCTGGTCACAGAAAGCCAAGGTTTTAATTCTACGAATAAATTTAGTCAGGCGCATATTGCCCATGTAGGCAAGACGTTTTATAAAGGTGCGCCGGAGCGGCTTCTTGCTGCCGCAAAGAATTATTTAGATGCGGACGGCAATATTAAGCCAATCGATATGTCTGAACTGAATAAAAAGATTGACAAGCTTGCTTCAAAGGCAATGCGTGTTCTGGCTTTTGGATATTCAGAGAAGGAGCTTGTGGAAAACACGATACATGACGATCTTGTCATCATTGGGCTGGTCGGCATCCGCGATGACGTGAGACAGGAGGCAAGAGAGGCGATTCAGGAAGTGCGCAATGCTGGAATCCAGGTTGTTATGATTACTGGTGACCGATTGGAGACGGCGGCCGCGATTGCAAAGGATGCCGGTCTCTTGACATCCGATTCAGATCGAATGATAACTTCTGCTGAGCTAAATAATATGTCCGATGATGAGGTTAAGGCTATTATCCCAAATCTCAGGGTGATTGCCCGCGCACTTCCGACGGATAAGTCCCGGATGGTCCGCCTGTGCCAGGAAATGAACCTTGTAGTAGGCATGACCGGCGATGGCGTCAATGATTCGCCGGCATTGAAGAGGGCAGATGTCGGGTTTGCTATGGGCAGTGGTACCGAGGCGGCAAAGGAGGCCGGAAAAATCGTTATTCTTGACGACAATTTTAAGTCGATCAAGGATGCGATCTGGTATGGAAGGACGATTTACCGCAATATACTTAAATTTTGTAAATTTCAGCTGGCGATTAACGTCACGGCGGTTGTCGTAAGCGCAATTGCCCCATTTTTTGGAGTAGAAGAGCCATTGAAGGTGACCCATTTGCTGTTCGTGAACCTCGTTATGGACGGGCTTGGTGCGATTATGCTCGGAAATGAACCGGCATTAAAGGAATATATGAGTGAGAAACCGAGGAGAAGGGATGAGGGTATCGTCAGCAAGAAAATGATGGCGCAAATTCTTGTCGTAAGTGCCTGGTTTTCTGCTCTCAGCTTTTTGTATTTAAAACTTCCATTTTTTGAGAATTTGTTTGGGAGTTCGAAACAACATTTGACCGGATATTTTGTGCTTTTCATAGTAGGCGCCTTGTTTAATGGCTTTAATGTGAGGGACGATGGATTTGGAATTTTTAAGGGCCTGGATGAAAATACCGGATTTTTAAAAGTATTTTTTACAATTATTCTTGTTCAAGTTTTGATTGTAAACGCCGCGCTTATTCCATTTCCGATTTTCCAGTGGATTGGCAACATGTTTAGCTGTGTGCCGTTTGGCATCCAGGGGTGGGCGGTTGTCTTGTTGTTGTCGATGACGATCGTGCCAGTGGATCTGATTAGAAAAGCTATTATATTAGGCAGGAAGAAACAAGCGTAAATGAAAAATGGATTGCTCCGTGAGAACTGTGGAACTCATGGAGCAATTTTTATCGGACCGGTTATGTCGTTTTTAGCAGCGCCACGCATAAATGTCCGAAAATATTTTTTGATTTTTGTATTGCCTTAAACCTACGAAAAATAGCGGTTTTCGACGTATTATTACAGGGCGGGATGAAAAAAATAAAAAAAAGTTTGAAAAAAGTGTTGACAAGCTGAGATTATTTTGATAAGATAATACCTGCTGACGCACCAAAGGGAAGCAAACAGAGCTGAAACCTACGGAAAGCGGCGGCATAGAGAAAAAAGAGAACCTTGATAACTGAACAGTAAAACAACCCTGAAAATTCAAACAAAGGCAAAAACCTGGAAGGTGTAAGAACCTGGCAGGAGAGCCTGGAATGAATTATCAGAAGACTAAACAATGTCTGGAATAAGCCAGACAGGATTAGTTCCTGTAATTCTTTTGGATATTCATTTGAACGATGTTTCGTGTTTCCTATATCAGTAAGAAAAGAGATGGAGCTGGGGATGCCCGGCGCCAGGTTTTCGGAAAAGAAGAGGGGACAGGAAGCATACCAGTAAGAACCGTACTTATTTAAGTATGGGCAGAAAACGGAACGAAACAGCCAAGCAGAATCTTGGCGGATGAAGCTTTTAAATTTGAGAGTTTGATCCTGGCTCAGGATGAACGCTGGCGGCGTGCTTAACACATGCAAGTCGAACGAAGCACATACGGCGGAACTTTTCGGAGGGAAGATGTATGTGACTGAGTGGCGGACGGGTGAGTAACGCGTGGGTAACCTGCCCCATAGAGGGGGACAACAGTTGGAAACGACTGCTAATACCGCATAAGAAAGAATTGCCGCATGGCAGTTTTTTGAAAGATTTATCGCTATGGGATGGACCCGCGTCTGATTAGCTAGTTGGGAGGGTAACGGCCTACCAAGGCAACGATCAGTAGCCGGCTTGAGAGAGTGAACGGCCACATTGGGACTGAGACACGGCCCAGACTCCTACGGGAGGCAGCAGT
>CAJTZF010000029.1 GCA_910584245.1 uncultured Eubacterium sp. | reverse complement strand
TAGAAACTTATTAACCAAGTAGTCTTATTGACTACACCATTATTATACTAGGAGAAGAGACGATGAGAGAAGTAACGATTTCGATGGACCAGGAGGCGCCATTTCATAACAACGTCGATTACTGTGTGGGGACAGGGCGTATGGGACTAGCTCTCCACAAGGAGTATTGGGAACAGCTTGCCCTCGTGCAGAAAGCGATCGGTTTTTCGTATATCCGCGGACATGGATTGTTTTGTGACGATATGGCGATTTACCAGGAATATAAAACAGAGGACGGGCAGCTAGAGTCCGAATACAATTTTACATATCTTGACCGGGTGGTCGATAGTTATATGGAATTGGGTATCCGCCCTTTTCTGGAACTCGGATTTATGCCGGAAAAGCTTGCGTCGGGGACGCAGACGCAGTTTTACTGGAAAGGTAATGTGACGCCGCCGCGCGATTATGAAAAATGGTGTGCTCTTGTGCAGGAGACGCTGCGCCATCTGCTCGGACGGTACGGGGAAGAGGAGGTGCTTTCCTGGCCGGTTGAAGTATGGAACGAGCCGAACTTAACCGGGTTCTGGGAGCATGCAGACATGGAGGAATATTTTAAACTGTACGAATGCACGTCATATGCGATTAAAGAGGTGGACCCGCGGATCCAGGTGGGAGGGCCGGCGATTTGCGGCGGTTGCGATGAAAAGTGGATGAAAGGCTTCTTGTCCCATTGCCAGGACAAGGGGCTGCCATTAGATTTTATTTCCAGACACCATTACACGACGGAGCTGCCCAAACCGAATGGCCATTACGGGTATGTAGAGCTTTATACGTCTGAGTACGCATTTAGTACGCTGCGGGACTGCCGGAAGATGATTGATTCCTATGCGGAATATAAGGACCTGCCATTTTATATCACGGAATTTAATACTTCATATATACCGAATGCGCCAATTCATGACACAAACGAAAATGCGGCGTATCTGGCACGGATGCTGTCTGAAATTGGAGATTTTTGCACGGGGTATTCATATTGGACATTTGGGGATGTATTTGAGGAACAGGGTGTGCCGTTTACTCCGTTTCACGGAGGGTTTGGATTAGTGGCGAATGGGTGCATACCGAAGCCGGCATTTTGGACCTTTTATTTCTACAAACAGCTGAAAGGAAAGGGCGTGTACCGGGATGAACATATGGTGGTTACACAGGAGAAAGATGGCACGGTACGCGGAGTGGTATGGAATCTTACTAGGGAATCCGGCTGTGAGCATTGGGACTGTAAATTGCATATACCGGTTGAAGAAAAGCGCTATTGCTGTGTAAGGCAAATCGTTGACGAGCAGGTTTGTAATCCGCTCAAGGTGTGGCATGACCTGGGCGAGCCCGCCAGCCTGAAGAACGAACAGGCGGAGCTTTTGAGAGCGGCGGCAAACCCATCTATTTTGACCGAATGTCTTGTTCCCTCATCCGGCCAGCTGGAGTTGGAAATTGGCCTGGGTAAAAATAGCGTTATGTATTTTGAGATTCAGGAAGCGGCTCTGCGAAGCGACCGGGGATTTGAATACGGAAAATATTAATCATTCGCATGCGTGTGCAGTAGTCTTCGCGTTTAAAATTTTTTGTACTATTTTCCAATTGACAAATGCGCTGGTATTTGTTATTGTATAAACACAGTATAAAATTTCGGGCTTGTACTGGTTTCGACAGGCCGGCTGAAGATGGAGAAGCTATCCGTGGGCTGTGACCACGTTAAAACGCAGAAAAAATTAAACGCTGAAGACAATTTAGCATACGCAGCCTAAGTGCTGCTGTCTGACTTAGGGCACCTACACCTTAAGAACCAGGCATCAACGATGTAGGAAACGACGTATATTAAGCTTTGCGTATACGGGCGTATTATGAAGCTACTGAAACCCGCAGGATGTTCATTTCCGTCGGGTGGAGGGAATGTAAAAGAATGAACTATGATAGTAGAAGTACATGGGATTCCGGTTTGGACGCGGGTTCGATTCCCGCCAGGTCCATGAAAAATGGCAGCAGACCTGCATAAAAAAGGTATTCTGCCAAAGGAGGAAAAAAGAAAAGACAAAATCTTCTGTCTTTTCTTTTTTTTTTCACAATTATGTGTTACAATCTCGGTATATACTATAAAATTTAGGAAGGGTTGGATTTATGAGTAAAAATAATAATAAACAATTGAATAAAAAGATGGTGGCCATCATTGTGGCATGTGCGCTTGCAGCCGGTCTGCTGATTGGCGGCCTGAGTGTGATGATTTATAAGGATGTCAGCCAAAGTGGAACGTCAGGTAGCGCGGAATCAGCGAAACCAGAAGATTCTACTCTGGGAGAAGCAGACAATCTGGCAGATGGAGAAGTGTACGATTTTCAAAAAGCGGGATATCTCAAGCTAGGTAAATATAAAGGACTCAAGGCAGATGTACAGCCGGAGGAGGAAGATATTTATGCGGGGATGATTGGAACTGTAGAGGATGAGAATGAAGACAATAAGAAAGATGAAAAGCCGGATGCCGTGGCAGACGGAGATGTAGTCTATATTGATTTTGCCGGAAAGCTGGACGGAAAGGAACTGGAGGAGGCTTCCGGGGAAGATATGTATGTCTGGATTGGCAAGGGCGAATATGTAGAGGACTTTGAAAAAGGTATTGTTGGTATTAAAACGGGAGAAAAAAAGACGTTTGACTGTAAGTTTCCAGCCAATTATGACGACGAGGACCTGGCGGGCAAGACAGTCCAGTTCACGGTTGACGTAAAAGGTATATTTAATAATAAATTTGCCGCAGCATTTTCTGATGGAAAGTGCAAGACGGTGCAGGAGTATTATGATTTTGAAAAGGAAAAGCAGCTCCAGGAAAACAGGGAGAGCAAGGGCGATCTCGTATGGGATGAGTTGCGTGAGGGCGTCTCTGTGGAATCGGCCCCGGAACAGATGATAGCCAGGGCGAAAGAAGACGCCACAAAAATGTATACGAATTTTGCCGAGCTTTCTGGAATGGATGTAAATGAGCTGCTTGAGAACTTTGGCATGGACGAAGACGGACTGGACGAGGTGGCGAACGATACCGTCATTGATGTTATGGTTGCCAAGTCAATTGCAGCAATCGAGGGAATCACGATGGATGATACTTTTTACCGCCAGGCGCTCATGGAGGATTTGGGCGTGGAAGAGACAGATGAAAATTTGGGAACGGTTGAAGAGCTTGAGACAGAGTACAAAAATAGTATTGGCAGCCGCCCTAAAGATGACATGCTTGTAAAGAGGGTAAAGAACTTTGTCGGCGAACATGCGACGGAATAAGTGTGAAGAAAATCATAGGTTTGCAAGAGGTTTGTGGCGTATTGCACTCTTCCTGGTTTGTTGTACCGCAGCAGAGGCGCTAAATGCCGTCGCGGTAGGAAGTATGAAAAAGTTAGATGGGGATTACAATGATAGAACAGTATAAAGTAAATGGTTTTAGTTTTGACAACAAGGAAGCATATGACTGTGCTGTGAAAGAAGAACAGGTGGTCCGTACGATGCGGAGTAAGTTTAAGAGTTCGGATACGAAGATGGCATACAAAGTTTATGTCAAAGCAGTGCAGGAACACGTATTTACTACAGTTGTAGGATATGAATTTTTGATGGAGCTGCGTCAGGCGATTTTAGCATCGGGGTCAATATCCGAGAAAAAACTTCCGGCGATTCCGGTTCAGGGAAGTTCTGGAGGCAATGCGCAGGCTCCTGTGGGAAATACGGGCACCAGGGCGAATAGTCCAGGACGTTACAAGCGGCTGTACGAGGGGCAGCGTGTGATTAATAAGCGGTTAAAGGTTATATTGTTTGCGGTGTTTGTCGTTGTGGCAGCTTTTGTCATTATTGATCTGAACAGCGAGTATTCCATTTTTACTTACTTCACCGACTACAAGTCGAAAATGGAGCAGGAGCTGATTGAAAAATACAGGGGTTGGGAGAAGGAGCTGGAAATGAGAGAGGATGCCTTAAACCAGAACTAAACAAATATAGCAGGAATGGAGGCAGTGCAATTGGAGCAAAAAATACTTGTCGTTGATGATGAACAGAGAATGCGCAAGCTTGTCAGGGATTTTCTTGTGCGGGAGGATTTTCAGGTGATGGAGGCGGCAGATGGTGAAAGCGCTGTGGATATTTTTCTCTCAGAGAAAAATATTGATCTTGTCATACTGGATGTGATGATGCCAAAGATGGATGGCTGGCAGGTGTGCCGGGAGATCCGGCAGTATTCGAAAGTGCCTATTATTATGCTGACAGCGCGCGGATCCGAGAATGATGAGCTTCTGGGGTTTGAACTCGGTGTGGATGAATATATTTCCAAACCATTTAGTCCTAAAATTCTTGTGGCGAGGGTGCAGGCGATTTTGCGGCGGGCCTATGCGTCAATGGAAGACATGATTGAATACGGGGGAATCTCCCTCAACCGTTCCGCCCATGAAGTTATGATTGACGGGAAAAAGATTGACCTGAGTTATAAAGAATTCGAGCTTTTAGCTTATTTTATGGAAAATAAGGATATTGCGCTGTCGAGGGAGCGGATTCTCAACCATGTGTGGGATTACGACTATTTTGGGGATGCCAGGACGATTGATACCCATGTGAAAAAGCTGAGGAATAAAATGGGCGATACGTGCGGGAAATACATTAAGACGATTTGGGGAATGGGTTACAAATTTGAGGTTTAGGAGTGTTTGGAATGAAACAGTCACTTCGGCTAAGGCTGGTTGTCATCTCAGCGGGGATGATTATTTTGAGTGTTGTGATTTGCTGGATTATGAATCTTTGTCTGTTGCCCGGCTTTTATGAGCGATCGAAGAAGAAACAGCTGGACAGTGTGTACGAACAAACAGCAGAGCTTTTTGAGGCGAACGAGTGGGATTCGCTGACGGCAGACGGGAAAAATGCCGTGTATGATGAGGTGGATAAGATCGGGGCCAATACGGGCGTCACGATGTACATTATGGAAGTTAAAATAAATGTACAAACAGGTCTGGTCAGTAATGTAGATTATTTGTATCCAAGCATAAGTGACAGGGCGAAGAATAAAAACAAAGACCAGTTTAGCAAGTATGTGATGTTTAAACAGCTTGGAAATGTGTTTGACGACAAGTATGAGCTTATTAAGGAAACGGAAAATTATGAGCTTTATAAGGTATTCGATGAGCAGATTGGCTCAAATTATATTGACCTCGTAGGGGGGCTGGAAGGGTCTTTTTGGATCTATGTGCGCTCGAATTACCAGGGAATCCGTGAGAGCGCGGCCATTTCCAATGAATTTCTTGCCTATGCGGGAATCGGGGTCACAATACTTTGCGTTCTCATCATGATATTTGTGAGCAATCAGTATACGAAGCCGATACTTGCTCTTGCCAGGCTGGCGCAGAGGATGGAGGAACTGAACTTCAACGTGAGGTATGAGGAAAACCGGAGAGATGAGATCGGGGTGCTGGGACATAGCATGAATTCACTTTCCGATAAACTGCAGGAGACAATCTTGGAATTAAAGACGGCAAACAATGAACTGCAGCTTGATTTGCAGCGCCGGTCCGAGCAGGAGCAGATGCGGCAGGAGTTTTTAGCAAATGTGTCCCATGAGTTAAAAACGCCGATTGCACTCATCCAGGGGTATGCGGAGGGACTTCAGGAAAATGTCAATGACGACCCGGAAAGCCGCGACTTTTATTGTGAAGTGATTGTGGATGAAGCGGACAAGATGAATAAAATGGTCAAGAGGTTATTGAGCCTGAACCAGCTCGAATTTGGAAACGGCCAGGTTCATCTCGAGCATTTTGATGTCCAGGAGGTTATAAAATCGGTGCTCGCTTCTTCGGAAATTTTATTTAGGCAGAAGGAAATTACACTTTCTTTTAACGAGTCGGAGCCCGTCTACGTCTGGGCAGATGAATATATGACGGAGGAGGTCGTGATGAATTATGTCAGTAATGCTGTTAACCATACCGGGGGAGAGCGCATTATTGAAGTAAAGATACAGAGCGTGGAAGGCCATGCGCGTGTCAGTGTGTTTAATACAGGGGAAAAAATTCCAGAGGGGGAAATTGGAAAGATTTGGAATAAATTTTATAAAGTGGATAAGGCCAGAACGAGGGAATATGGAGGAAATGGCATCGGGTTATCCATTGTTAAAGCGATTATGGAGGCTCATAACCAGCGGTTTGGGGTGAAAAATTATGACAACGGTGTTGAATTTTGGTTTGAATTAGATGAAAAGGCTGAAAATTGATTGAAGTTTGTTATGAAATGTGTTAAGATAGTAACATATCAGCAAGTAAACGAAGGTTTGCAGGAGGGGAAAGATGTTGAAGAAAAAGAGCATTCTCTTACTTTGCCTTTGCTCCAGCATGTGTATGCTTGTCGGCTGCGCGGGCAGCAGGGACTTGTCAGAGGAACAACGGGATGTCATCGCTGAGTACTCGGCGGGGGTTTTGCTGCAGCATTATAGCGGGTACAGCCGAAAACTTGAAAAGCAGGAGGGAATGGCACCGGTGGAGACGGAACAGCCGGCAGCTGCCATACCAGAGCCGACGAAGCAGCCAGAAGCGCCAGCTGACCAAAGTGCAGAGGAGAGTGGAACAGAGGAAGAGGAGATCGTAAATGAGGTTTCGCTGGACGATTTGTATCAGGTTGAGGGAATGAAAGTCAGCTATGATTCATATGTTGTCTGTAAAAGCTATCCAAAGAAGAGTTCGATGTTCCAGCTGACGGCGAAGAAGGGAAAACGTTTATTGATTGTTCGGTTTCAGGTGAAAAACGCGACTTCTAAAAAGTTAAAAGTGGACTTAGTAAAACGTAAAATCTCATATTCTCTCGATATGGATGGAACGGTTTACGATCCTTCCATCGCCATTCAGGAAAACGGTGGTTTGAACTTTTTAAAAACAAACCTTAAGCCAGGTGCTTCGGAATCCGCGATTCTTGTGTATGAAATTCCAGAAGATGCGAAAGAAGCGAACTCTCTAGTGCTTACGGTGAAGGATAAACAAAATGTTTCTACAATCCAGGTAAAGTAAGGAAACAAAAACAGAATAGTGAAAGTATAGCAATATAAGGAGGAGATTCATTTGTCATTTGAAACAGTAAAAAATACAGGAATTTTATTAGAGAGCGGGACGAACGAGCTGGAATTGCTGGAATTTATTGTCGGAGATCAGCATTATGGTATTAACGTCGCAAAGATCCGCGAACTTTGTCCTTACCAGACCCCGACGCCGGTGCCGAATTCGCATGAGTTCATCGAAGGTATTTTTATGCCCCGGGATATGTTGATTACCGTTATTGACTTGTCCAAAGCGCTGGGGATGCCAAATTCGGGAAATACGGATGGCGATATGTATATTATTACGAATTTTAACCGTCTTCATACGGCTTTTCATGTGCAGAAGGTAGTGGGAATACATAGGGTGTCGTGGGAGGACATTGCAAAACCGGATTCGACAATCGGTGCGACCGGAAGAGGAATTGCGACCGGTATCGCGAAAGTGGATGGAAAAATTATTATTGTGCTCGATTTTGAAAAAATCGTTTCGGAGATTAATCCGGAGACGGGGCTTAAGCTGTCCGAGATCGATGCTATGGGTGAGCGTACAAGGCATGACTGCCCAATTCTTCTTGCAGAGGATTCTCCGCTGTTGCTTGAAATGTTGAAAAAGTGTCTGACGCGTGCCGGATATACTCATTTGATCCCAACGACAAATGGGCAGGAGGCATGGAACATGCTGAACCGGCTTATGGATGACGGAGCTGTGATCGGTGAGGATATTTCCTGTGTCATAACAGATATTGAGATGCCGCAAATGGACGGTCACCGTCTTGCCAAGTTGATTAAATCGGATTCGAGGTTTGAGGGATTACCAGTCATTATTTTCTCTTCGCTCGTCAACGAAGAAATGAAACATAAGGGCGAAGCATTGGGTGTAGACGCGCAGTTGTCAAAACCTGAGATCGGCAAGCTTGTCAATCAGCTGGACTTATTGCTGAATTAAAAGGTATAGATGTGATAAAAAAGTTGCGTTTACGTTTTTTCGGACGCAGCTTTTTTAAGGAAAAGGGTTGTGAAAGCGATTGTGAGGAAAAATGAAATGGAGGTAATGGCACATTATGGCTAAAGAGGGAGAATCCTATTTGGATGAGCTATTAAACGCGGTGGCGCCGGATTGGGAGGATACATCCGTTAGTCCGGAAAGCCTGATGGAAGAATTTGAAGAGGAGATGGACGAGGATGTGTCCTTGGAGGACGCACTGGCGATTTTGAATGATTTGCCGGATTCTGAGGAGGAGTACATAGATCAGCTCAATAGGGAAGAGGAAATGGATGGCTTGCTTGGACTGGACGAGAATGAGTATTCTGGCATTCCGGAGATGGATGAACCAGAAATGCCGCTTCCCGATGAGGGGATGCCGGATCTTCCCATTATGGAGAGCGAGGCGGGGATGCCGGAGCCGGCGGAAGAACTTGTTGTCCCGGAGATGGATGAGCCAGAATTACCGCCTGTGATGGAAGAAGACACGCCCCCGCCGGCGGAAGAACCGCCTATAATAGAAGAGGAGCCGGATAATCCGATTGTTTTGGATGCGATTATGCCGGATGATGATATGATGCAGGAGCCGGACAGCGCCGGTGTTTCCGATGACGGGATGGATGTGGATGATATTTTCCAGGATGCGCTTTCTGCCGTTGAATACAGTGGGCTCGAGGACGAGCAGGAGGATCTTTCTGCGTTTGGCGGGGCAGATGGGCAGACCGGGCATTTGGACGATGGAATTGCGGTGAATCCAACTGCCGATCCGATGGAACTGGCAAAAGGTAAAAAAAGTAAGGAAAAGAAGGGACCAGGCTTTTTTGCCAGGATTTTTGGCAATGTCATAACAGACCAGACGGCGGCAGAGGAGGAAAAGGAGCGCCAAAAGGAACAAAAAGCGGCGGCGAAAAAGGCGGCAAAAAAAGAAGAAAAGAAAAAACAGGCCGAGGCGTCAAAAGAAGAGAGAGCACAGCACGCCCAGGAAGATAAGGAAAGAAAAAGGCAGCTGAAAGCGGAAAAGGCGGCGAAAAAGGCGGAGGAAAAGGAAGAAAAGAAGCGCAAGAAAGAAGAGAGAAAAGCCGAAGAGGCAGCACAGGAGGTAGTTGGGAAGATTAATCCAGTCGGGGCGGCGATCGTCGTAATCTTTTTTGCAACGATTGGTATTTTAACTGTATTTGGGTCAATGCTTCTCAGCCGCACGACTTCGCTGAACAATGCGGAAAATCTTTTTGCGAGCGGCGATTACTTGAAGGCGTATGATACGGTTCAGACGGCGAGCATGTTTAAAGAGGATGAAGTATTGTATCGGAGAATTCGCATATGTTCACAAATACAGAAGGAAATAAAATCCTATACGAATTATACTTCGATGGGAATGAAGCTGGAGGCTCTGGATTCACTGGTGAAAGGAATCCATCATTATGATACGAACCAGGCGGAAGCGCAAACTTTGGGCATTTCAGATCAGGTAGATGCTCTGAAAAACCAGATTACGGCAAGTTTGGGCAATGATTTTGGCGTAGGCGAGCAGGAGGCCAGGGAATTGCTTGCGATTGCGGACCGTGCGGAGTATACGGGCAGGCTTCAGCAAATGGTAAGCGGTAGTTCTCACATATAAAGAAGATGACTTTAATCGAATGGAGAAAAAAATGATAGCAATAGTGGATTATGATGCTGGAAATATAAAGAGTGTAGAGAAGGCGTTGGCTTATCTCGGCGGAAATGCGGTTGTGACAAGGGATTCCGGGTGCATATGCCGGGCGGATAAGGTGATTGTACCGGGGGTGGGCGCTTTTGGCGGCGCGATGAATCAGCTCCACCAGTACGGACTGGTGAGTGTACTGCGGGAGGTGGCTTCGGCAGACGTACCAATTTTAGGCATTTGTCTTGGGTTGCAATTATTTTTTGATAGCAGTGAGGAATCGGAGGGAGCAGAGGGGTTGTCGCTTTTGCCGGGAAAAATTGTGAGGATTCCCGATTGTGAGGGGTACAAAATTCCACACATGGGATGGAACTCTATTGCGGTGAATCCGTCGTCAAGGCTGTTAAAAGGCGTAGAGGACGGCTCCTTTGTATATTTTGTCCACTCCTATTATTTACAGGCCGCACGGGAAGAGGATGTGGCGGCGACAACAAATTATATCGTGGACATTCATGCGGCGGCAGAGCGGGGAAATGTGTTTGCGACACAATTCCACCCGGAAAAAAGCGGAGAAGTGGGCTTGGGGATATTGAAAAACTTTATGGAGCTGTAGAGGAACCCGGTGTGGAGCCGGAAAAGAAAGGTGGTTTGGATGTTTACGAAGAGAGTGATCCCGTGTCTGGATGTAAATGAAGGAAGGGTTGTTAAGGGAGTCAATTTTGTGAATTTACGGGATGCCGGAGATCCTGTATCTGTGGCGGCCGCCTATGATAAGGCGGGGGCAGATGAACTGGTTTTTCTCGATATCACAGCTTCCAGTGACGCGAGGGATATTACTGTGAATATGGTGAGAAGGGTGGCTGAAACTGTTTTTATCCCGTTTACAGTGGGCGGCGGTATTCGAACGATTGATGATTTTCGAATGATTTTGCGCGAGGGGGCAGACAAGGTGTCTGTCAACTCGGCCGCCATTATGAACCCTTCACTCGTGTCAGAGGCAGCCGGCAAATTTGGAAGCCAGTGCGTAGTAGTGGCGATTGACGCCAAACGGCGCTCGGACGGCGCTGGATGGTCCGTCTATAAAAACGGCGGCAGGGTAGATATGCATATAGATGCGGTGGAGTGGGCGGAAAAGGTGGAAAAACTTGGCGCAGGTGAGATTTTACTTACCAGCATGGATTGTGACGGCACGAAGAATGGTTATGACATTGAATTGACGAGAACGATTTCGGAACATGTATCAATCCCTGTCATAGCTTCTGGGGGAGCGGGGAAAAAAGAACATTTTAGGGATGCTTTGATAGATGGCAAGGCAGATGCGGTTTTGGCGGCCTCACTTTTTCATTTTAATGAGCTGCAGATTATGGAGTTAAAGGAATATTTGTCCCAGGAGGGAATTAGTGTAAGAATATGACATTATCGGTTACGCACTACTTTTAGGCGCGCGAATACACAGGAAAATAAAATAAGGAGAGTACGGAGAAATGGCTGGTTTAACAGGACAATGGGAACAGGCTCTTTCCGAAGAATTTACGAAAGAGTACTATAAAAAATTATTTCTTTTCGTCAAAAAAGAATTTTCAAGCACGGCAGTATACCCGCAGGCGGCCGATATTTTTAATGCGTTTCATCTGACGCCTTTTGAGAAGGTAAAGGTAGTTATTATCGGGCAGGATCCCTATCATAATCCGGGACAGGCGCATGGCCTTTGCTTTTCTGTGAAGCCTGGGGTGGACATTCCGCCATCATTAGTAAATATTTATCAGGAGCTGCACGATGACCTTGGGTGCCGCATACCGAATAACGGTTATCTCAATGAGTGGGCAGAACAGGGAGTATTGCTATTAAACACGGTACTGACCGTCCGTGCGCATAAGCCGATGTCCCACCGGGGAGTTGGATGGGAGGAATTTACCGATGCGGTCATTCGAAAAATAAGTGAGGTTGATCGTCCGGTCGTATTTATTTTGTGGGGGAAGCCTGCGCAGGAAAAAGCAAAGATGCTGCAAAATCCAAAGCATTTGATTTTAAAGGCGCCTCATCCGAGTCCGCTGTCGGCATACCGGGGCTTTTTTGGAAGCAGGCCGTTTAGCCAGACCAATGATTTTTTAGCAAAGAACGGTGTAGAGCCAGTGAACTGGCAGATTTCAGATATAGAGTAGAGGGGTATCATGTCATGCAAATACAGTTGAGCGAAATATTAAATGAGGTGGGGAAGGTTATTAAAGGAAAGGCAGCCGAGAAAGAACTGATGTTGGCTGCCATTTTGTCTGGCGGCCATATTCTGCTGGACGATATACCGGGGGTTGGGAAGACAAGCCTGGCGATGGCATTTTCCAAGGCGATGGAGCTCGACGCAAATCGTATGCAATTTACATCGGATGTTCTTCCGAGCGATGTCGTGGGATTTAATATTATTGGTTCCGACGGGACGAAGGACTATCAGCGGGGGGTCATTTTGTGCAATCTCTTTTTAGCGGATGAGATTAACCGGGCATCTTCAAAGACACAGTCAGCGCTGCTCGAAGTTATGGAGGAACGACGCGTTACGGTGGATGGTGTGACAACGCCCGCTCCAGAGCCTTTTGTCGTAATGGCGACGCAAAATCCGGTGGGGTCTGTCGGCACGCAGCTTCTTCCCGAATCCCAGCTGGACCGTTTTATGATCTGCCTGACGCTCGGTTATCCCACGCATGCGGAAGAGGTACTTCTGCTCAAGGAACGCCAGGGTATGAACCCGGTGGATTCCGTTGTTCAGGTTATTAGCAGGGAAGAACTTGTACAGATGCAGGCTCAGGTGAAGTCCGTGCATTTAGATGAAGATATTTATGATTATATGGTAAGACTGGCAGAGGCTACGAGAAGCCATGAACATTTGTCACTTGGGATGAGTCCCCGCGGGACCTTGGCGCTGATGGAGATTAGTAAGGCGATGGCCTTTTTGAATGAGAGGAACTGTGTATTTCCCGAGGACGTCAAAAGAGTCTTTCCTTATATTGTGCGCCACCGGATTTCACTTACAGCGAGGGCAAAGGTAGAGAAATTAGATAAAGAAGAACTGGTATCTCAAATCTTAAATAAAGTAAAAATAAGGTAGGACAAGGTATGGCAGTTAAAAACTGGATTATTTATATTATTACGATTATAAGTCTTACCGTGTTTTGTATTTTGTATATCAAGCAGAGTGGTTTTGTCGTGCTTATGATTGCTGTTTTTGTTCCCATTCTTTTTTCAGCTGCCGTTTATATTCCCGGAAAAAGAGGGATAAAGCTCGTATTCCCTCAAGAGGTCGTGGCGGCGGAAAAATATAAGAAAATCGAGATTCCAATCCAAATCGAAAATCATTCGCCCCTTAACGCGGGAAGCGCGGTTGTAGTTTATTTTGTGGAGAAGAGAGGATTTGGCTCCGGCAGCAAAAAGATGAAACGGAAATTATATCTGGGATCCCAATGTACGGAAGAAATGCGGTTTGAATTTGTTTCTACTTATAGTGGCATCCATGAAATCTGGATCGAAAAAATCAGGATATATAATGGATTTTCCCTGTTTTGTCCTACAATCCAGGTAGGGCAGGGAACGTCATTTTTAGTTATGCCAGAATACCGGGAATTTCCATTTGAACCGGACGTTGTCTGTGAGGAAAAGGAAGGTGAGAGCGATGTGTTTTCAGCGGTAAAGGCGGGAAACGATCCTTCCGAGTTATTTGAGATACGGTATTACCGCCCCGGCGATAAACTAAACCGTATCAATTGGAAGTTTTCGGCGAAACACAATGCGCTGATGGTTCAGGAGTATGGGTTCCCGGTCGCCTGTGACCTGGCGGTATTTATTGATATCGCAGGTGAAAGGGATATGGATAAAGCAGAAAAAGTAATTGAAGTTTTATATTTTTTGATGATTAGATTTATTATTTCAAATAAGATGTTTTATGTGATATGGAAGGATGGCAGTGAAAGGGAAGTAAGACGGAGAATGATAACAAGCCAGGATGAAATCTTCGAATTATTTTTGGAGCTGTTTCGCTCTGGAATGGGAACGTATACGGACCCGGTTGAAGACATTTATGATTTGCAGTATGAGGGGGAGTTTCTTACCAGCTGTATTTTTATTTATACAGGAAGAAAGGATGTAGAAGCCGAGATTGTCCGTACGAAAGTGAGGGCGGACATTCTGGAGTTTATCCATGTCTAAAAGGGGGATGTATTTTGAAACGAGTACAATTAATTCCGCTTATAATTATGTTGTGGTGCAGTGGCATCAGCCTGTCCAGCGGGTTGTGTTATTATGAGGCAAATATCGCGGTTTTTCTTTTTCCCGTCGGTCTGATGTTTCTCGTATATTATTTACTTCGGATTATATTCCAGCATTGTAGAAGAAAGGAATTGTGGAGTCTTTCCACCTCTTTTGCGCTGTCGCTTATTAGTTTGCTGATCGCGAGGGGACATGTGATCCCAGGTTTGTTGAAAGTATTTCATACGTTTGCTTATCGGGTTTACGTCTGTTATGATATTAATTTTGGGGTCGGGATAAAGGTTGATCAAACAGCGGTGGAAACGCTTGCGGTTTGTCAGCTCATTGTTTTTGTCACAGTTGTCAGTTTGTATCTGTACGAGACGCACCGGCCGTCTGTTGTAACCGCCCTCCCTTCGTTTCTGCTTTTTTCTGTTGCCATTATCGCCGACGGTGTGCCGTATGAGACGTGTGTAGTCGCTTATGGCGGGGCGCTCGTCATATTTCTTGGCATGGGAAGGGGATGGGGGAGTGTGCGTAAGCTGCTTTTACTGTCCGGCTGTACGGCGATAGTTGTGGTTGTTGTGGGGAGTTTCGTTTCCTGGTCTGATGTGAGCGAGGGGATTTGGCAATACCGCAACCAGCTTACGACTATGAGCAATATGAGGAGTATGGGTAGTGTAAGGGGGGGTGGAGGTGAAAAACAGATAATTGATTTTGGGCAGTTTAATAAGAAGGGGGATATCAAATACAATGGAACCATAGAATTATATGTGACATGTGAGGAGGATTTGCAGGCCAGCAAGCTGTTTTTGCGTGGATTTATTGGTCAGACGTTTCAGGACAATATATGGACCGGCTTACAGATGATGGATCATATAGAGCCGAGTACATATGGGGACGGTGTTCCAATTAGGCAGGACATTGAAATTGAGAATGTATTTGATACAGGATTTTTCTTACCGTTTGCCGTTAGTGACGGACAGTACGAAGAATGGATGCAGTTTTACGCTAGAATGAATAGAAGCCATATGTCTCTTTTTCAAGAACTATTATATATTAGCGATACGATGAAGAACCGGATCTGGAAGACCGTTTTAATGGGGAAGAAATTTGGTACGATCGGCCAGGCAGTTGAGGTTGTCAGGAATTATTTCGGAGAAGGGTTCCAGTACACACTTCACCCAGGCGAATTGAGGAATGGCGAAGATGAAATTGAACGGTTTATGTTTGTTACGAAGAAAGGATATTGTACGCATTTTGCATCTGCGGCGGCCATGATTTTCCGAAGTATGGGAATTCCGGCGAGGATTGCCCAGGGGTATATGATCGGCAAGGATCGGGTTTTAGAGGGAGAACAGATAAGCGTATATGACTATAACGCTCATGCGTGGACAGAAATTTATGTGGACGGGGAGGGATGGATTCCGCTGGATGTGACGTCGTATGTAGTCGGCGGTTTGCTGGAGGATACCGTGATTCCGCCTGGCCAAAGGGAAGAAAGCCGGACCGAACAGCCGGACGCAGGCAGGTTAAAAGAGCCGGATAAACAGGAGGAGCCGGATCCGGATAGAGAGAAAAAGCAAAAGGAGAAAAAGGCCGGCCAGAGTGGGGAAAATGCATTTTCATTTACTTTGTTTTTCGGGAAGAATGCATCACACATTGTTATTTATGGCACAGTGGTATTGTTTTGTGCATTCGCTGCGTTTGTAGCGGTCTTTGTATGGCGGAAGCATCAGTACCGGAGGCTGAGACAGGGAATGGAATCGGGGGATTTCAGTGAAAGGCTTTTGTTTATTAATGATAATCTCAGGCGGTTCTGGAAAACGGTCAAGGCCCCTTGGGATTATGAGGACAGTGACAGACGGATTCAGAATATTTACTGGACGACGGGGAAGTATTATCCTCCTTTACTTGGGAGGGAGGAAACAAGAGCATTGCAGGGCCGTATCCAGCGCTATGTTTTGTGTGTGTTTACAAGCCGGTTTGGAAACATAAGCATAACAGAAGAACAATTTGGGGATTGTATGGACTACTTATCCGAAATGATCGGTTGTATGAAGGACGCGGCTACGAAAAAGCATTGGAAAAAGTTGCAGCGGTGTGACATGGTTAAGATTATTTATAAATTAAGTATAAAGCAAAATAAGAAGTCAGGAGGGCGACAGTATGAATGAACACAAGATTGAGGCGTGGAGAAGACAGGCGCAAACAATAATAAAAAATTTACAAAAAAGAAATATGGAAGGGTATTTTGCCGAGACGAAGGAGGAGGCAGTCAAGCTCATAATGGAGCGGTTTCTGACGCCAGGAAAAAGTGTCTGTTATGGCGGCTCTATGACTCTGACAGAGTCGGGACTGATGGAGGCGCTTGACCGGAGCGGCTGTGTCGTTTACGACCGCAAGGCGGCGAAAACGCCGGAAGAAACAAGACAGATGAAGGCGAATATGATAAATAGCGACTATTTTCTTATGAGTACAAATGCGATAACGCTCGACGGGGAATTAGTGAATATAGACGGGTTTGCAAACCGCGTATCGTTTCTTTGCTATGGCCCGGAATCCGTTCTTATCCTTGCGGGTATGAACAAAGTTGTAAGCAGTGTGGAGGATGGTGTAAGGCGCGTCAGGGACCAGGCCTCCCCGCCTAACGCGGTGCGGCTGGATAAACGCACGCCGTGTGCAGTATCTGGCCGCTGCGGGGATTGTTACAGTGAGGATTGTATCTGTTCCCAGATTGTTGTAACGAGAAGAAGCAGTATAAAAGATAGAATCAAAGTAATTTTAGTGGCAGAAGAATTGGGTTATTGATCGTATGGGAAAAAAGTTATTTATTGCGGAAAAACCGAGCGTGGCGCAGGAGTTTGCCAGGGTACTCAAAGTCCGGGGGAGACGCGCCGATGGATTTATCGAATCGGAGGACTGCGTTGTCACATGGTGTGTCGGACACCTGGTCACGATGAGTTATCCCGAGGTCTATGATCCGGCCTATGCAAGATGGACTTTTGAGACGCTTCCGTTTCTTCCGGAGACATTTCGGTACGAGGTGATTTCAAATGTGAAAAAACAGTTTAATACCGTTAAAGGTTTGCTGACCCGTCCCGACGTGGATGCGATTTATGTCTGTACGGACTCGGGGCGGGAAGGGGAATATATATACCGGCTTGTGGACCAGATGGCACAAGTACCGAGCGGGAAGAAACGATACCGCGTCTGGATTGACTCCCAGACAGAAGATGAGATTTTGCGTGGAATAAGGGAGGCGAAGCCGCTTTCCGCCTATGACAACCTGGGGGCATCGGCCTATTTGCGGGCGAAGGAAGATTATTTGATGGGAATTAATTTTTCCCGTGCTCTTTCGCTGAAATATGGGGGTTGGCTCAACGGCAGGATTGAGGGGAAGGCGTGGACTTCTGTGTCTGTCGGCAGGGTAATGACCTGTGTGCTCGGGATGGTCGTAACGAGGGAATGGGAAATACGAAAATTTGTGAAGACTCCATTTTACAAGGTGATTGGTTCATTTTCACCGGAGCAAGGGGCAGGCGGGGAAGACGATACCAGTATGTTTGACGGGGAATGGCGGGTGTGCAAGGAATCCCATTTCGCCCAGTCGCCCAAACTTTACAAAGAAAACGGTTTTTTGGAAGAAGAGACGGCAAAGCAGCTCGTCCGGGAATTAACTGCGGATGATAGAATGGCGATAATTGAAAGCGTCCAGAAGAAAAAGGAGAAGAAGAACCCGCCGCTTTTGTTTAACCTGGCTGAACTCCAGAATTTATCCTCGAAGCTTTTTAAAATAAGTCCGGATGAGACGCTTCAGATCGTACAAGAATTGTATGAAAAGAAGCTTGTTACCTATCCGCGTACGGATGCGAGGGTGTTAAGCAGCGCAGTGGCAAAAGAGATTACGAAGCAGCTAAAGGGATTGCAGGGATATGAAATGGCGCTTCCTTATTTGCGGGAAATCGCGGAGAGGAAAAGCTATGAAAATTTAGAAAAGACCCGTTATGTAGACGATAAAAAGATCACGGACCACTATGCTATAATTCCGACAGGACAAGGAATGTCTGCATTGAAGTCCCTGCGTCCGGTGGCGGCAAAAATGTACGAGGTCATTGTCCGCCGGTTTTTAAGCATATTTTATCCGCCGGCGGTATATGAGAAAATTAATGTGGTGCTTGTAATGGATAATCCGCAGGGAGAGGCTGTGCACCAGGAGAGATTTTATACGTCAGCGAAAGTTCTTGTGGAGGATGGTTTTTTGCCGGTGACGGTATATTCCTTTTCTCAGAAAAAACAGACGCCAGAGAATGGGCAGAACAGGGAATCCGCGCGGGGAGACGAAGCTGGTGCGGCGGAGAGCGCAGAGCAGCTTCGGAAACTTCTTCCCGTATTGAAAAAGGGAATGAAGTGTACGGTGCGGGGAATGAATATTAAAGAGGGGGAAACTTCTCCTCCGAAACGCTATAATTCAGGTTCTATGATTCTGGCGATGGAAAATGCCGGGCAGCTCATTGAGGATGAAGACCTCCGGGCGATGATTAAGGGGAGTGGTATCGGTACAAGCGCTACAAGGGCGGAGATTTTGAAAAAGCTGTTTCATATTTCCTATCTGAACTTGAATAAAAAAACGCAGATTATCACGCCGACACTTAAAGGCGAGCTGGTGTGCGGCATCGTCCGCTATTCGATTCCGGCTATGCTTAGCCCTAAGCTTACGGCGAGCTGGGAGAAGGGGCTGAGCGGCGTGTCAGACGGTGAGATCAGTGAGCAGGATTATATGGGAAAACTGACTGATTTTGTGAGTCAGCAGGTGGGAAAGGTAAAAGAAACAAATAATATGGCGCAGCTGCATTCTTATTTTAATATGGCGAAGGATTATTATCAAAGTGGCAAAGGTGAGCGGCGCTCACTTAGCGGAAATGAGGGAAAGAAATGAGTAGAGTGAAAGAATTGACAAATGACGTACTTTTTACTGACAGGGAAACGATTGCCTGGGAGGGAATCGCCCGGTATGATTATCCTTATGAGGTACTTTCCTATATTGCAGAGTTGATTATGGAAATGGGAGAGAATCTTTCCGAGGATGTATTTGAGAGGCGTGGCGAGGACATATGGATTGCTAAAAGCGCTTCGGTTGCGCCAAGTGCATTGATTCAGGGGCCCGCCATCATAGATGAGGGGGCAGAGATAAGGCATTGCGCATTTATCCGTGGAAGCGCGGTGGTAGGAAAAGGTACGGTTGTGGGAAATTCAACAGAATTAAAAAATGTTATTTTATTTGACGGTGTGCAGGTGCCTCATTACAATTATGTGGGGGATTCTATTTTGGGATACAAGTCCCATATGGGGGCGGGTTCCATAACCTCGAATGTGAAATCTGACAAAACGCTTGTGGAAATTCGGTTCGGTGATAGAAAGATAAAGACTGGCCGGAAGAAAATGGGTGCTGTGCTTGGCAGTTATGTGGAAATCGGGTGCGGCAGCATACTGAATCCGGGAACAGTGGTCGGAAGCCACACTAACGTATATCCTCTTTCATCTGTGAGGGGATATGTTCCAGGACAAAGTATTTACAAAAAACAAGGTGAGGTTGTGGAAAAGCGTGGCTAAAACAGTGGGCAGAGTCATGATTTCGTTAAGTAAGGATCTTTTGTGATTAACGTATAATTAACGTATAAAATTAACGTATAAAATCCAAATTATTCTTGAAAAGATGGCGATTTTCGTATATAATAGGGGGAAGCGTTTTATATGATTTTGAACTAGAAAGGAAGGAATGCTATGCGAGTGATTGCCGGCAAGGCGAGGCGTCTGCCATTGATTGCCCCAGAGGGGAAGGATACGAGGCCGACGACAGACCGGATTAAGGAAACATTATTCAATGTGATACAGGATGATGTGCCGGGTAGTTTGTTCCTCGACTTGTTTAGCGGCAGCGGTGCGATTGGGATAGAGGCGATTAGCAGAGGGGCGAAAAAAGCTTATCTGGTCGAATTTGCCCGGGAACCGCTTCGGTGTATCCGGGCAAATTTGGAAAAAACGCACTTGGCGGAGGAGGCGGTTATTTATCCGTCGGAGGTTACCTATGCTATATCAAAGATGGAAAAAGAGGGCCTGCAATTTGACATTATTTATGCCGACCCTCCCTACAACAAAGAGTTTGAGCCGAAGCTTCTGCATTTGTTTGCCCATTCGTCTATTGTAAAAAAAGGGACGCTGGTTATTTTTGAGTCGGCGCTGGATACGGAGATCGATGATTTGAATGAATCTGTGTTTGAAATAGTTCAAATAAAAAGATACAAAACGAACAAGCACGTTTTTTTACGGGCCAGGTAAAGAGATGAAAGTGGTACCAGGCGTTATGGGCGGACTATGAAGAAAGGAACAGGTATTGAATTATGAATCCATCGAGAATCGAAAAAGCGATTGACGAGATTTATGAATATGTGGAGAGCTGTAAGCCATCTAAGCTGTATCCAAACAAAGTTACGGTTTCAAAGGACGAGCTCTATGATTTGCTCGACGCACTCCGCATGTGTGCGCCAGAAGAGATTAAGAGATACCAGAAAATTATTAATAACCGGGAGAAGATCCTTAGTGAAGCGCAGGCGGAAGCACAGAAAATTATGAGCCAGGCGCAGGAACAGACGGCTCAGCTTCTGGACCAGAATGAGATTGTACAGACGGCGTACGTACAGGCAGAGCAGATTGTGAAGCAGGCGGAAGTCCAGGCTCAGAATATACTGAACCAGGCGTTAGGTGAAAGCGACCAGGTACGCACGTCCGCGCTTTATTATACGAGCGACTTGCTCGGAGAGGCGGGCAGAAATATTGAATCGTCCCTGAAAGAGATTGAAAGCAAATCAACGATGCTTGTCAATGTATTAAAAAAGGATATCGAGGTAATCAAAAGCAACCGCACCGAGTTGAAAGACCAGATTGAAGGGAATCTTCCGGCGGAAGAGGATCCTCAGATGGAAGCGGCGTCTGTCACAGAGTGACCCGGCTTTAGGCGGCATTACCAAAAAAGGACAACCCCCAGCAGAAGTGCGCATAACCCGCTTAATAATTTCATAATTAAATAATGGTATAGAGATAATCCTGTATTTTGCAACACACTGTTTGTCTGGGCTGCCGCTGACAGTCCACCAAAGGAAGTGGCGGCAAGTGACAGGATTATTTTGATGTTAGCTGCTACGGGTGCGTGGGAAATCATAGCATTTCCTGTGGTGATTTCCAATACGCTTCCCAACAGGAGCTTCCAATAGTATGGCACGATGGGAAGTTTTTGCAGCAGTGCAGCAAAGATGGAAAAGAGCATGATATAGCCGCCGATTTTAATGAGGAGGAGGGCGCTGGAGGCTATTTCCGCGTCAATGACTTTAGAAAATGGAAGATAGCAAGGCGCTTCCTTTGCGCAGCGGGTCACCGGTTTTTTTGTATTGCTACACCGTCGGGCGGTGAACAGGGAAAAACAAAGGCTGCCCAGCAAGGAGGAGAGCAGGACGAGAAAATAGAAAAGGTATTTCCCGGAATCCATGTGGAGCGTGTTTCCCGTTACGAAAAAGAGGATGAACATTGGACTAGGGTTATTTGTAAATCCTGCAAAAAAAAGGGCGCGCTTTTTGGACAGGGAACCGTCTGCGTAGAGCTCACCGGCGATTTTGGCGCCGATGGGATATCCGGAGAGGATGCCCGCGGCAAGTAAAAGATAGTGGTATGGCTTACCTCTCATATATTGTCGGATAAGAGAGGTGAGAATGGAGAAGGGGAGAAGGGAGGGAACAAGGACGGTGGCCCATAAAATAAGCCCGTTTTTGCTTCCCTGGGCGGCGGCCTCTGGAAACAGGAGTAATATAAAAAGCAGGAGAAAGAAAAGGATCAGCATAGTAGTTCTCCGTACATCCTATTTATAAAAGTTATGAATAAATATTCTTCAATATGCAGACAAATAAAACTGAATCGTATGAGTTTGGAGGAGCATTTAAAATGAAGAATGATAAAAATGATACATTTACAATTATTACGGATTCTACATCAAACCTGCCCCGGCCCTATATTGAAAAATACGGAATTGTCGTGCTTCCCCTGACGTATATGGTGGAGGACCGGGAATATCCGGGTTTTAGTGAGGAGCCAGAGGAAAACTTTAAACAGCTGTATGAGCTTTTGCGTTCCGGAAAAGTAATTACGACTTCAATGGTCAATAAGAGCATTTCCTATGAGGCTGCCAGGAGGATACTGGAAGAAGGAAAGGATATTTTGTACATCGGTCTGTCTTCAAAATTGAGCGGGACCTATTATTCTGTGGAGAGCGCACTCAATATGCTAAAAGGGGAATTTCCGGAACGGAAAATATATGCGGTCGATAGTCTGTGTGTCGCCCTCGGGGAGGGACTGCTTGTCTATGGCGCTATCAAGATGAAAAAGCAGGGGAAGCGGCTGCCGGAAATTTATGAGTGGTGCAGTCGGTGCCGCTGGCGTGTCAATACGGTATTTACGGTAGATGATTTACAGCATTTAAGGCGCAGCGGAAGGGCCTCCTCTGCGATAGCCGTCGTAGGCACTGTGCTGAAAATCAAATTAATTCTGCGTATGAACAATGGCGGCGTCTTAAAGCAGGAAGCGAAAGTAAGAGGGCGGAAAAAGGCATTAGATGAAATTGTGAAACGGGTTCTCCACGGAATGGAGGAAGAACAGATGGTCTTTGTCAGTCACGGGGACTGCATAGAGGATGCGAAGTATGTAGCGGATTGTCTGTACCAGTCGGACAAGGTAACCAAGGTTATATTGAACACGCTTGACCCGGTTATTGGCATTCACACTGGCCCGGGATCAATTGGCATCTTTTATATCGAGGGGCAGAAGTAATTCATTTTTTAGGGTTGAATTTTTAATTTTGCAGTTGTATAATAGCTTCATGAGATTATTTAACAATAACTAGGAAAGAAGGAAATAAAATGAAGGTATTAGTAATCAATTGTGGTAGTTCATCCCTTAAATACCAGCTGATTGATTCGGAGACAGAACAGGCGCTTGCAGTCGGCATTTGTGAGAGAATTGGAATTGACGGAAGATTAAGCCATGCGCCGGCAGGAAGTGAAAAGGTTGTGATAGATAAGGCGATGCCCGATCATGAGGTAGCTATAAAACTAGTGTTGGAGGAGCTTACAGACGCAGAGTCCGGCGTCATTCAGGATTTGTCGCAAATTGATGCGATTGGACACCGCGTCGTGCACGGCGGTGAGAAATTTGCCTCATCGGTTGTCATTGATGATGATGTGATGGCGGCAATCGAGGAGTGTAATCCATTGGCGCCGCTGCATAACCCCGCGAATCTTATCGGAATCCGGGCCTGTCAGGCAATTATGCCAGGGGTACCGAATATCGCGGTGTTTGATACCGCATTTCATCAGACGATGGAACCAGTGGCATTTATGTATGGACTTCCGTATGAATGCTATGAAAAATATAAAGTACGCCGCTATGGATTTCATGGGACAAGCCATAGTTTCGTATCCAAACGGGCAATTGAGGTTCTAGGCCTGGATCCGGACAACTCAAGGGTGATTGTATGCCATCTCGGAAATGGCGCCAGCATTTCTGCGGTAAAGAACGGAAAGTCGGTTGATACGAGCATGGGACTGACCCCATTGGAGGGACTTGTCATGGGTACGAGAAGCGGCGACATTGATCCTGCTATTATAGAGTATCTGGCACATAGTATGGGCAAATCCCTGGAGGAGATTATGACACTTTTGAATAAGGAGTCAGGTGTATATGGACTTTCGGGAGTGTCCAGCGATTTCCGTGATTTGGAGACGGCAGCGGCAGAGGGCAATGAACGGGCGCAGATGGCACAGGATGTATTTGGATACCGCGTGGCAAAATATATCGGAGCGTACACGGCGGCAATGAACGGAGTCGATGCGATTGTATTTACGGCGGGACTTGGTGAAAACAACAATATTATGCGCGAGTACATCTGCAGTTATCTCGGCTACCTCGGAGTGGAAATTGACAAAAAGGAAAATGCGATCCGAAGTGAAGAAAAAGTTGTCTCGTCACCTGGCAGCAAGGTAAAGGTGATGGTTGTGCCGACCAATGAAGAGCTGGCAATTGCGCGTGAGACGGTCGCATTGGTAAAATAGGAAATAAGTTGTAGAAAAGTGTTGACAAATGATACTAGTATCGTTATAATTGTTAGAGTGTTTTGAGTTGTGAAGGAGGTGTAATGGCATGTCAATCTGTCCTAAGAATAAATCTTCGAAAGCGAGAAGAGACAAACGGAGAGCAAATTGGAAAATGACAGTTCCTACTTTGGTAAAATGCAGCAAGTGTGGAGAATTGATGGTTCCGCACAGAGTATGCAAAAGCTGTGGGAGCTACAACAAGAAAGAGATTATTGCCAGCGCTGAATAAGCGGTAAACCCCATAAAATCGAGGGTTTGCAAAAAACTTTATGGTTAAAAAGAGTGAATTTAACCCATTTTTAACCCAATTGACGAACGGAAGAAGGTTTATCATGTTTTTGGGTTAAGTTTCTGCAGGAACACATTTTTGCAAAAGTGTACATGAAGCCAATATATCTATGAAAGTGGATGTATTGGCTTTTTTGCGTGCAAAGGATTTTATGGAGGCGATATTATGAGAAAAGGTGCATTGATTTGTAACGAAGAAAGTGGACGTATGGACATACGTTTTGGATTAGAAGAGTATTATGGCGGTCTGCACTGTGGAGAGGGCATGGAGGTCATGGTTGATGGCAAATGGATTCACACACGTATTGAAATGGACATAAATAGCAAATGGTATCTGGTTGGTGTGGATGCAGATTCATTGATTGGGTTGCCAGTGAAAATTTGATATATTGTCTGCCAGGGCAGTTTCGTTTAGGGACTGCCTTATTTTAATGCCAATTTACAGGAGGTGTTCCTTATGAAGTGTCTATGGCACTACGAGTGGGTAAAGCTGCCCCGTAACATTGTCCCGGAGGGCAAGGGGGTACTGGGCGACTGGGCAAGGCTGGCATCCCGTGCGGCATTTCGGAAAGGAACATCCCTGTACTGTGGCTATACCAATACTGTGATTCCGGGGATGTGGGCTGGTGGTGTAGTTGGTCTGAAAAGCATTCTGGGAACAAAGAGCAGGAAAAAGGCGCTGGACATAGTGGAAAAACTGCAGCAGCTTGGATATGTCCGTTATGAGTTAGAGCAGGATACTAAGAAATTTACTTACCAGATTACAGACTGGGTTCGGAAATGTTCCGGGGCAGCCTGTATGAAAGGGACGGTATATACTACAGAAGGATATGGCTTTTTATGTATACCACGGAATATTACGGAACGGCTGGTAAAAGAACATTATATATTTGAGGAAGCAGACGCATGGCTGGATTTATGGTGTCATACTGTGACAGAAGATCCAAACAATGTGTTTTCATTTATGGCACCGGCAGTCCAGTATGGCAAGTATGGCGCCATTTTGACTTTGGAAACCCTGGGACAGCGATGGGGCTGGGAAAAGACAAAGGTATGGAGGTTTTTTAAGAAGCATGGGGATGTCTTTGCTCTATACCGTCTTTCCAGTTCTTATGGCTGTCTCATTTTTAATAAAAGGTATCCGGTGGGTGCCGAGGTTTCACTTCCTGAACAGGAAGAAATTATGGAAATAGTGGGAAAGATACGGGAATTAAGCATGGATGTGCCGAAGAAAGGTTCAGAACATGAGCATCTGAGCAGGATGGTGGCATGGTACTCAAGGAAACTGACTTGTGACTTTATGGAAACTGGGAGTGAGTCTGAGATTAAGGATGAGTCTGGGGAGAAATCCCGCGTTGCACATTCTGCCCCTATAATATACACGTATCTTTCTCTGTGTAGGAATTGTAAGAATTGTAATTATGACTGCCAGAGAGTAAATATCACTACACTGGCAGTTCAGGACAGAAAACTGATACGGGGTCCCTGTGGGGCTGTGGATCTGACAGAAATAGCAAAGGAGAGTTTATTTTATGAGTGCGAATAAAGAGAGTGAAATGATACAGGAGCAGCAGGAAAAGAAACAGGTACAGTCAGAGGCGGTCATTGGCCTGTTGACCAATCGGGGGATTTTGCCAGATGCCGGGATTGACGATGAGAAAGTCAGGGAAGCAAGGAAGGAAAAGCAGAAGAATACCTACCACAATACCATGATGTTATTACAGCATTACCGGACGATTGTGTGGCTTTTGGAATGCTTTCCGGAGAATGTTGCCAGTGAGCTGGAAAAACCCTTTGAGGGGCTGGATACGCTGTTAGAGCAGGTAGATTTGGAGGTGTCATGGGGCAACCGGAAACTAGAGAGCAGGCTGGAGGGAGTAAAAAAGTCAAGGCTGCTTCTGGACCGGGTAAATGAGGCGCTTACTGTGCTGAAGAAAAAGCCGGAAAATGGGGAGAGGCTGTACCAGTTGATTTACCTGACCTACATAGCACCGGAGAAATTGAGCCATCATGAACTGTTGTATCGGCTGGATATGTCATCAAGGCATTATTACCGGCTCAGACAGCAGGCGGTTACGATACTGTCTATCCGGTTGTGGGCGGCACCGGACAGCGATGTGGATGTGTGGCTGGAGTTGGTGGCATTGATTGAAGGATTGGAGTGAAAAATATATGTCACTAAATTGGCACAAAATTGGCACACCACAGCCGATGACATGCAAATGAAAAAGATGTATAGTGGTATTGTCCAAAAGTGGGAGATGCCCACAGGACAAAGAACTTTTAGGTATGGAACGCAGGCAGAAAATGCCGTTTTGAGAGTTTTATGGCTTTTGAAACGGTATTTTTTTATGTCATGGAGTTCCAAAAGCAGACATGCAAAGGAGGTTAAGGCATGGTAAAGAAACTGAAAACAGGAAGTGGTCGCCTGCGGACTGTCTACTGGTCTGCTGTGGGGATGTTATCTATGATGCTCAATTTTCCGTCAACGGATTAAATGAAGGCTGTGTCATCTTGATATGACCAGATGGTACAAAAGAAAAATAATGGTGGAACCAGGGGGTGTTTGTTTGAAAAAAGAGGACATGGCATTATTGATAGAAGCGGAAGATACGCTGGACGATATGGACAGGCTGTTGGAACGGTTTACCGGATATGGGCACTCGGAAGGGGATTTTGTAAAGCTGGATAATATCTTTGAAGTGATTTATAACAATTCGCATCAATATTATTCCGAAAATTCCGAAGAAAAAATGCAGTTGTTTCTAAGCATTTTAATGTGTCGTGATAAGACACCGGAAGAACGTGCAGATATTTTAATGAAAGGAACAATCCGCTTGAAATGATGGTATCATTTTTCTTGTGTTTTATCCTTTTATCTGTTATAGTAATACTATCAGTATCAGAGATTACAGCAAAGTGATTTACAGTTTTCGTTTTTTACAGTGTCTGAAGAATACCATCTTTAGGCACTTTTTTTGTTGCAGGAATAATTGAGCAGATAAATCAGACGGAATATCAGCTTGAAAAACAATCGAATATCCAGAGTCAGAGACTCAAAAGCACACAGGGAATCAGCAGGTTCTTTGTGTGCTTTTTTCGATTATGAGAAGTTATCAACGGGTTCAAAGGGCAGCGGTTTTCAGCCAGTCCTTTTTCATCATAGATCGGAGCAGAGTATGCTCCCCCAACCTAATTACCGGGGAGCGTATGCTGCCCGTCTATATAAACCAAACAGCCGCAGAAACGGCAAAACAATTATGGCACGGAATGTGTGCGGAAGGAGGCAACAATGGTTCTATATCTGAAAGCAGAATCGGATATTCCGGATTTAGTGATTGACTTTATTGAGGTGAAGCTGAAATCCGGAAAGGTCATATCCCTGACATGGAATGAAAGTGAGTTTGACAGGGAGGACGGACAGTTCGAGGCAAGATACAAGGGTGTGTACTTTGATGATGAGTATGGCAATGGCAGGCTGCCGGAGCTGAAGGACATGGAAGTACAGCACATAGAACTCTATTCCGAGTGTGAGGATGTCAGCAGTTTTAAGCTGCGGGAACTTTCTTTTCACGATGGGGAGGAGAGTCTTGCGTTCTCGTATCCGGGGCTTCTGCCAGAACGGAGCAGTGATGCATTGGGAGAATGTATGAACCAGATACAAAAAACAACACAACTGAAAGGAGATTTAGCAGTATGAAGGCGAATCAAAAGAAAATAACAGAGGAAATGAGGAAACTTATCACAGAACTGATGGAGGCAGACACTGCCTACTATAAACACGACGACCCACTGATGACAGACCGGGAGTACGACAGGAAACTGGACCAGTTACGGAGCATGGAGGAGGAATCCCGGATTATTTTGTCCGGTTCCCCGACGCAGAAGGTGTCGGGCGAGATACTGGAGGAACTGGTTTCTGTCCGCCATACAAAACCCATGCTTTCTGCGGATAAAACCAAATCCATTGATGAGCTGGTGAAATTTGCCGGTGGCAGGGATGTGGTGCTGTCATGGAAGATGGACGGGCTGACGCTGGTGCTGCGTTATGAAGACGGGGCGTTACAGCAGGCAATCACCCGTGGCAGGGAAGGCATCATTGGTGAGGATGTGACACATACGGTAAGAAAATTTGACAACGTGCCACTTGCCATACCGGTAAAGGAACCAATCGAGGTGCGGGGCGAAGGCATTATCTCGTGGGAGAACTTTGAGAAAATCAATCTCAGTCTGGAGGAGCCGTATGGCCATCCGAGAAACTTAGCTTCCGGCAGCACAAGGAAATTGAATGCAGCGGAAGCAGGGAAAAGGCATCTGGAGTTTGCAGCTTTTGAGCTGGTAACAGACCGGCAGATAGATACGAAAACGGAGCAGCTTGCGTTTATGGAGCAGCTTGGCTTTCTGGTTGTGCCGTATGTACGGATTCCATCGGCAGACGATGCCAAAATCCGGCAGGCGGTAGCAGCAATGAAGCCGGAGGCATTTGCCTATCCGGTGGACGGTCTGATACTGGAGCAGGATGATATTGCATACGGAAAAAGCCTCGGCTCGGCCGGGCACCATGAGAACCGCCTGATGGCACTCAAATGGGAAGATGAACTGTATGAGACAAAATTTCTCGGTCTGGAGACGGCTGTGACCAGAAACGGCATGGTCAGCCTGACGGGGATTTTCGAGCCGGTGGAAATCGGCGGAACGGAAGTCAGCCGGGCGTATCTCCACAATCTGGATATTTTCGAGAAACTGTCACTGGGACGGGGCGACACCATCCAGGTTTACAAGGCGAACATGATCATTCCGCAGATTGCGGAAAACCAGACAAAGAGCGGTACGGTAAAGATTCCATCTGCCTGCCCATGCTGTGGCGGCAGCCTGCAGGTACATAAAACCAGTGGCGGAACCCGCCAGCTTTTCTGTGAGAACCCGAACTGTGCGGCAAAACTGGTACGCAAGTTTGTCCATTTCTGCGACAAGACCCGCATGGACATTGAGGGACTGTCGGAAAAGACACTGGCAAAATTTATCGGCATGGGCTGGATACGGAACTTTGGTGACCTCTATACACTGGAGCAGCACCGGGAGGAAATTATTCGGGCCGAAGGCTTTGGGGAGAAATTCTTTGCCAAGTTAGGACGTCACGTTTGATACAAAATAGATAAGGCGTTTATCCCGATTTATAGGGGTGAACGCCTTATTTGATGATTGGAAGCGACAAATGAATGGTGATTTGAAGAGGGGATTATACCGTAAAGATGGCGGAGTTTTGAGAGTGATTTTACACGATGCACCATTTTGCACCAAAAGCATTAACTGATTTTTGTATGAGTTTACACTTTCTCACCCCTCCCGTACCACACAGCGAACGGCAAAACCGTACCCGCGGTAATAGAGATACTGAGGGCCGACATGCGTCGGACCCGTATCCAAGTAGTGACCGTACACATCAGAGCTAGCAGCAAACGACCACCAGTTGCCATTTGTGACGCGTTCGTAGATGTAGCCACTCGAGCGAAGGTAGCCGCCCGTACGGAGAAAGTTGAGAGGATTTTTGGGGCAGGTTACTAGTTTTTGCTCCTATTCGCGAGAGAATCATCCTTATTATTTTCGTCAGTTCCACAATCAATAACAGAATGATTGTGGTATTTTTATGTACTTATTTGAGTCTTGCATGGGTGATACATGGGCGGTATAATGAATCCACCCCGTCATATCAACAGTAAGTAGGGAGAATATATAATGCCAGACTATGTAACAACTCATAAGGACGATAGCAGAATAGCTGTATGTTTCTACAACGAGAACGATAAACCCTTTTCTATCGGCGAGAAAATGAACGAAATCAATGCATACGCCTACATGAATGGCTATAACTGGGATGCTTTTTTCAAGTATTACCTTGCCCAAAATGCACCCGAACTTTTGGAAGGCCTTGTAGGCGATCCGGAGGCCGGTTGCTACATTGCCTACTATACACTCTCGGATGAAAATGAGAAAAAGGCCAAACGTTTTGCTGAGATGATTGTTTCTCTGATTGAAAATGAGCAGGAACTGTATAAGATTATACGCGAACATGGCAATGGGATTGAGTGGAACTGATTCCAAGATTTGAGCCACCTCTTTTTGCAGTAATACAGTATAAGAAAGTCTCCGTCGCCCAAATGTTTACGGTTAGAGGGAAGTAATTTCAGATTAGGCGGTATAGCCCCGATTACAAGGGCTGTACCGTCTTTTCGAGTTCCTATGCGCCTTGCCGTTTCGGTTGCGTGGCAGAAAGGAAATTGATTTCCCCTACAAAGTTGAAAACAATATCTACTTTCTGTACCCGTTTCCCGTCCACCTTTTCCGGCGCATGGACTATGATTTTCTTGATAAATTCATTGACGATTGCGGGGGTGAGTTCCTTTATCCCCACATACTTGCGGATAATCGCGGCGAAGCTGTCAAAATCGCTCTTGTTCTGTTCGTAGGTATCGACTTCCTGCTGGTCTGCCTTGACCTTTTCTTCCAGTTCCCGCTGTTCCGCTTCATACTCTGCGGACAGCTTCAAAAACCTGTCGTGGCTGATTGCGCCGCTTATGTCGTCCTCATAAATCCGCTTGAAGATACGGTCAAGTTCCGCTATCCGCTTCCTCGCCTGTCCGACTTCACGCTTCCTGCGCTTCATTTCCTTTTCCGTTTCAGCGGAGCGTTGCTGATACATCATTTCATGGAAAGCCATGATGTCATCAAAGAAAAGGGCGGTCACGTCAAATATCCTGCTCCATACTATCTGCTTCAACACTTCCTCGCGGATAAAGTGAGCCGTACAGCTTCCCGTATTGCTCTTGTACTTTGCACAGCGGTAATGGTCTTGTGAGCCGTTAAAACTTTTACAAGTAGCGAAATGTAGCTTGCTTCCACAGTCTGCACAATATACCAAGCCGGAAAACAATCCCTGTCTGTCCGCTTTTGTGGGGCGGCGTTTGTTTGCCCTTAATTCCTGCACCCGTTCAAAAACTGCGTCCTCAACAATCGCTTCATGGGTATTATAGAAAATTGCCTGCTGTTCTTTTGTGGTTGGAATCCGCTTCTTTAATTTGTGGGATTTGGAATAGCTTTTGAAATTTACGGTATGTCCGCAATAGTCCATACGTTCCAAAATGCCGACAATCGTGCTGTCTTTCCAGTTGTACGGATTTTCGGGAAGTGCTTTCCCCTTTTTCTCGGCATAGTAGGCTTTGGCAGTCGGTACTTTATCTTCCTTGAGGATTTTTGCTATCTGCATAGGACCTTTCCCACCGATACATAAATCAAAAATGCGTTTCACCACAGCAGCGGCTTCCTCGTCCACAATCCATAGCTTTTTGTCCGCAGGGCTTACCATGTAGCCGTAAGGCGGCTTTGTCAGATGTTCCCCCGCCTGTCCTTGCGCCCGTTTGATTGCCCGTACCTTTTTGCTTGTGTCTTTGGCGTAAAAATCATTAAACAGGTTGCGGAACGGGGTAAAATCGTTATCCCCCTTTGCGCTGTCTACACCGTCATTGATTGCGATATATCTAACGTCACGCTCTACGAAAAAGATTTCCGTATAGTAGCCGACTTTCAGATAATCGCGCCCCAACCTTGACATATCCTTGACAATGACCGTCGCCACGTTTCCGGCTTCAATCTCCGCAATCATGCGGTTAAATTGAGGTCTGT
>CAJTZF010000028.1 GCA_910584245.1 uncultured Eubacterium sp. | reverse complement strand
CGGCAGATGGTTACCATCCACTTCCAATGCCCTCCCAAACGTTTCCTCTGCCTCCCCATCCCTTCCACGGTCTGCATAAAATCGGGCCAGTTCATTCAATACCGGCAGATGGTTACCATCCACTTCCAATGCCCTCCCAAACGTTTCCTCTGCCTCCCCATCCCTTCCACGGTCTGCATAAAATCGGGCCAGTTCATTCAATACCGGCAGATGGTTACCATCCACTTCCAATGCCCTCTCAAACGTTTCCTCTGCCTTCTCGTCCTTTCCTCGAAATACATAGTACATTGCCGTCTCCAGCAGAACTTTTTTATCTTCTTTGTACTTCTCTGATAAGTCGTCAAGCGAATAAGGCTGATCTTTACTTTCAAAATTGCTCTGCTTATTCCACACTCGCACAAGTTCAAACCACGGAAGCTCTCCATTTATTTCCAACAACTTTATTATATTCTTATTTTTGATATATGCCAAAACCATCTGGTCAATATTGACATCAAAAACAGACTTCCTTTTTCCAATTACTACTTTTTTATTAAACAATTTTTTTGTAAATTTCAGAAGCTCCTTTTCATTCATCAGACTAAGCAAATTTTTATAAATATTCTGGACAGATACCTTAGAATTAAACCTAAAATAAAGCTCTGCGATCATATCATGTTTAATACAAACCGTCTCATTGACAGAATCATAAATTACCGGTTCCCTATATCCATTTCGCAGGCTATTGTCCAACTCAAATTCTAATCGATATTTAGGAATATTCAATATCCGAGATAATGTCTCTACGCTAACAGATATTTTTAACAGATAAAGCGCCGCCATATACGCATAGGATGCTGCGTCATCTATTCTTCGTACACTTAGCCAATTTTCCCATTCATCCCAGTCCAGAGGAACCCTTTTTCCTAAAATCCTTATGTCCCCCAGACGTTCCGTCCTTTCATTATACTGAAATATAAACTGATAAACCGTCTCAACTAGCGACATAGAACTATTATTAAACTCTTTTTCCTGCCCTTTTAGTATGCATTCAACAATGGATGTCTCTACTTTTTGATCCGCTTCTAATTTGCTGAATATATTTTTTACAATCTCATATATCCAACTTGAACGAAATGGCACTATGCTAGACTGCTGTATCCAATCAAACAGTTCAAACTCGCACGGTTCTCCCAGACATAGAAACTGCCCCTCTGCACTCCACATTGCAAATCGGTACTTATCATCCGAAAAAAGATAGTCCAACCTATTTACACGTTCTGTAACAATCACTTGAATAGGATGTGATTCATAATTTAATACCTGATAAATTTTTTCGACATAATCCAAATCAGCATAGGGATTGTCCAACATCAAAAGAACCTTATTCCCATACACTGCCGACACCTCATCCAGCAGCTCCATAAACTCCTGAATAGATCGTTTCAATAATGAACCCCTTCCAATTGAAATCCAAAAAACCGGATAATCCTTTTCACAGAAATATTTTGCCAGCTCCATCATCAATACAGTCTTCCCCTGACCACCTGCACCCGTTATAAACAGCGGTATTGTGCTATCCCTTTCGATATATACCTTGGCAGCGTCAAAAGCATCCTGATTACAAAAGGTTTCCCCACAACAGACCGCATGTGCAATAGCATCCAATTCACCAGATACCAGAAGAAATATCCTTAATAGTTTCACATCAGGCTGACTGTATTTGTTTAAAAAGGCTCTGTCAATAAAGCAGATGGTTCCTTTGCAAAACTGTGTTATTTTCTTTTTTAAATCTGAATCAAAAGTATGGAACTCTTGATATAAAATCATTTTCTGCATTAAAACGCCAATACTTTCATACTGGGTTTCCGGAAACCAGATTGGATAGATGTTCCATAAATTAATCAACTCTCTTTTTTTATAAATTTGAGCATCTCGTTTCTTCGGACACTCAATAAACGCAAAATGTTTATATGTATTATTCTTCTGAATAATTCGCTTTAAAACATCATATGTTCTGTCCTGCTCCAACCCACACCCTATAAAGAGAAGCTTGCGACTTATCATCAGTCGTTCCAATATACTGACAAATAATGATGCATCCTCTATATTTTCTCCATAAACCAACTTATACTGTTCTTCTGTCAATACCCAACTTGTAGACTCACTGACATCTCCATGTAATTTAATCAAACAAAAAGTATTGGCATCGATATTCTGATTTGTTCGATCCGGTTGGCTTTGTGGTATAAGCGTTGGTATTTTAATATTTCTCAATTCTTTAAATGCCGTCTCTATCACCCAATCAATATTTGTCGTAATAATATTTCCTTGAAACAATTCTGTTATAAGTCGTACTTTTTCAGGAAATACAACACCTTCCAGCCTTTCCTTACCAAATATTTTCTTGACATTATCGCGAAACAGAGTGTCTCCTAGCCTCTCCTGTAAAAAACCAGCCGCCTGTTCATAACTATTTGCATTGATAAATTGACCTAATTTTTCCGCCTCCTCAAAAAGCAGTTCCCTTTTTCCAACTTCCTCAAGAAATTCTCTCCAAAGTGGATATGCCTCTTCATTGATATCTTTTGACATTCCTGCCCCCACAAAAGGCACTACTTCTCCCTGTATAGAACACAACTGTTCAAACCATTCTATACAGTCGGGCTCCCTTTCCTTCCAAAAATCAACAAGTTCTTTATATGTAATCATGCCCTTCCTCTCCTTTATTCAACAGTGGTGACAAATGAAACGAGTACTTTCTCAAAAAATTCCCATCAAACCCTTTAAGCCTGACAGAAGAAGCATGCATATAACGGTTTACAAACGTTTGATACTGCCTATTCACCACACTTATAACGTATAATATAATGTCTTTTTTCATTTTATCACATCTCTCTACACTATTCTATCATTATTTGTATAAATTTTCTTTATATTTCCTACGCTATTACCCTTTTGGAAGAAAAACCGACTCCTGGTCATACAACAACGAATTTTTTTTATAAACGGGGGAAATATTGGAAAAAGCATTTTCATTAAGGAATGTGAAACGCTTTATGAACTCAGAGTTATTTATCATAATCAAATTCTCCTGCAATATAAAACGGGTAAAAAGGGCCATTTCATCCATGATTTATTTAATCATAAATGCAACAGCCCCTTCTGCTCACTATTTTATTTTCATCTATTTCCCATAGTGTACATGAAGCAATTCATGTGCACGATCTTTAAGGATACCGTTCTCATACATATTGAGAAGTGTCGGGTTCTCCTCTGAACGCTTGATAATCGCCGATTTGTCAGCTTTATACATACCCGTCGCGCGCTCTTTTTTCACGCTCTGGTAACCAAACGGCTGGCCAGCGCCGCCGATACATCCGTACGGACAAGCCATAACCTCTACAAAATCCAGCTTTTCCTCGCCGCGCTGAAGCTTTTCGATAAGCTTATCTGCATTTCCAAGTCCGTTTACAACGCCGACGCGAAGCTTTTTACCTGCCACTTCCACTTCGGCCACCTTCGTCCCCTCCAGTCCGCGGATTCCTGAATACTCGATCTCACGCAGCGCCTCATTGTTCTTTTCCGCCACATGGCGCAGCGCCGCTTCCATGACACCACCAGTAACGCCGAATATTACGCCCGCGCCGGAGCTGATTGAGAATGGCATATCTGGAGCGCTCGGCTCAATTTCATTAAACTGTATGCCAAGCTCCTTAATCATCAAAACAAGCTCCTTTGTCGTGATAACGTGGTCCACATCGGGAACATTATTGCGCTTAAACTCTTCCCTGGCCGCCTCATATTTTTTCGCCACACAAGGCATCACGGCTACCGAAACCGTCTCCAGTCCGGTTTCCTCATCTGCCGGCTTATAATGCTCTTTAAGCACGGCGCCAAACATCTCCATCGGAGATTTACAAGTTGACACATACGGAAGAATGTCGGGATGCTTTGTCTCTACAAAACGCACCCAGGCAGGACAACAGGAAGTAAACAGCGGCATAGCATTTCCGAGCGGATATTTTTTATCTCCCTTTTCGAGCTTGTATACAAGCTCTGCCGCTTCCTCTACAACGGTGAGGTCTGCGCTGAAACTCGTGTCAAACACCGTATCGAACCCAAGCATGCGAAGCGCAGTAAAGATTTTGCCAACTGAATTCTTTCCTGCCGGAAGCCCGAACTCCTCGCCGATCGCCACGCGGACTGCCGGAGCGATCTGTGCCACAACACGCTTATCCGGTGCATAAAGGGCCTGCCAAACTTCCCTTAGGTCATTTTTAATCGTGATCGCAGCGGTCGGACATACGGCTGCACACTGGCCGCAGTTTACACAATCCGTATCTACAATATTTCTTCCAAATGCCGGGCTCACTACCATATCGGCTCCCCGGTGGGCGAAATCAATCGCGCCGACATGCTGCACCTCATTACACATTCTCACGCAGTCGCCGCAGAGAATACACTTACTCGGATCCCTCACGATCGACAAGGAAGAATCGTCAATGGTGCGCTCCGGATGAGTATTGGGAAATCTCACATTGGTAAGGCGGAATCTGGCCGCCAGCATTTGAAGACGGCAGTTCCCGTTTTTCTCACACACGGTACAGTCGCGGCAATGGGATGCCAGCAAAAGCTCCAAAATCATCTTTCTGTGCTGGTGCAGCTTGGATGTATTAGTCCGAATAACCATTTTGTCCCTCGGCGGTGTCGAGCAGGACGCAATAATGCTTCCTCTCTCATCCTCTACCACACACATACGGCAGGCGCCATAAATCGACATATCGGTATAATAACAAAAAGTTGGCACATGAATACCGGCTTTCCGAATGACCTGCAAAATATTTTTCTCATCCGTAAATTCACTACGGATACCATCTATAATCATATATTTCTTAGACATTTTCTTCCTCCTTACGATTCCATAATGGCACCAAAGCTACAGCCCTCTTTGCAGGCGCCGCACTTGATACACTTCGCCGGATCAATCACATGAGCCTCCTTGACGGTACCGGAAATCGCACCGACTGGGCACACTCTCGCACATTTCGTACATCCACGGCAAAGCTCCGGATCGATCTGTAATGTCATAAGCGCCTTACACTGTCCAGCCGGGCACTTTTTATCCACAACGTGTGCGATATATTCATCACGAAAATATTTCAATGTACTTACGACAGGGGAAGCCGCCGTTTTTCCCAGTCCGCAAAGAGCTGTCGCCGACACGGTATCCGAAAGCTTTTCCAGGAGATCAATATGCTCCATCGTGCCCCTTCCCTCTGTAATATCGGTCAAAAGCTCAAGCATACGCTTCGTTCCCTCGCGGCACGGCACACATTTTCCGCAGGACTCATTCTGGGTAAAGTTCATAAAGAATCTTGCCACTTCCACCATACAGCTCTTGTCATTCATGACAACAAGACCGCCGGAGCCGATCATCGCGCCTACCTTTTTCAGCGAATCGAAATCGAGCTTCATATCCAAATGATCCTCCGTAGCGCTTATACAAAGACATCCGCCGGAAGGTCCACCAATCTGGACCGCCTTAAACTCGCCGCCCTTTACGCCGCCGCCAATATCAAAAATAACTTCCCGGAGCGTCGTACCCATCGGCACTTCAATTAATCCGGTATTATTGACGTTTCCAGTTAGTGCAAACGCTTTCGTTCCGTGGTTGTTCTCCGGCCCGTATCCTTTATACCACTCAGCGCCGTTCAAAATAATCGGCGGCACATTACAAAAAGTCTCCACGTTATTCAATACCGTCGGCTTGTCAAACAAACCATGTTCCACCGTACGCGGCGGCTTCACACGGGGCATACCGCGGTTACCTTCGATTGACGTCGTAAGCGCGCTTCCCTCACCACATACGAAAGCGCCTGCCCCCTGGCTGATATGTAAATCAAAATCAAATCCGGAGCCGAGAATATTTTTCCCTAAAAGTCCCCGGTCAAGAGCCTTGTTAATAGCTGTCTGGAGACGCTCTACTGCCAGAGGGTACTCCGCACGGACGTAAATATATCCGTGATGCGCATTCGTGGCAATCGCCGCAATCAGCATACCCTCAATGACACGGTGCGGCTCTCCCTCCATCATGGAGCGGTCCATAAAAGCGCCCGGATCTCCTTCATCGCCGTTACAAACGACATATTTTTCATCCGAATCCTGATCCAGAACCTGCTGCCATTTTCTCCCCGCTGGAAATCCGCCGCCGCCACGGCCTCTCAGTGACGCCTCGCTGACCTCGTCTACGATCTGCTGCGGTGTCATGTCAAAAAGCGCCTTCGCAACCGCGCTGTAACCACCTAAGGCAAGATACTCGGCGATGCTCTCCGCATTGATCCGTCCGCAGTATTCCAGCGCCACACGCGTCTGCTGTTTATAAAATGGAATTTCTTCCTGTTTCACATAAGATTTGAGTGACTTGTCTTTATATACCAGATGATCTACAACCTCATCATTTATAATACTCTTTTCTACGATCTCCTCGCAGTCCTCTAATTTCACTTTCAGATAAAGCCAGCCCATCGGTTCGATCCGAAGCAGCGGCCCCATCTCGCAAAAACCGTGGCATCCGCTTTTTTTCAGCCCAATGCTGTCACCGTGCGGCTCCTTTTCCAAAAGCAGCGCGCACCGCAGCCCTTTTTCCTCAATGATTTGTTTCAATCTATCATATATCTCAAGAGATCCACCTGCCACACATCCGGTTCCCGCACAAATTAAAATCTGCTTTCTCTGGCTGTTCAAGGAGGCTTTATACTCTTCCTGCTTTGCAATCAGCTCTTCCCTCGTATTAATCATTTGCCTCAACCTCCTTCTGTGCCGCCTGCGCATCTTCTCCCTTTAATTCCCGAATAAGCTCTCTCGCCTTCTCCGGCGTCATAGCGGGATGAACATGGTCATTTACCGTACATACGGGCGCAAGTCCACAAGCCCCCAGACAGGACACCGTCTCAACCGTAAACATCATGTCCTCCGTCGTCGGCTTCTCCTCGCTCACACCGAGAACCTTGCGGAACTCCTCCAAAATAGGCACCGACTTCCGAACGTGACACGCGGTCCCGTCACAGATCTTAATTACATATTTCCCTTTCGGCTCCAGGGAAAAGTTCTCGTAAAAAGTTGCAACCCCATAAATCTTAGCTTCACTTAACTTTAATTTTTTTGCTATGTAGCACAATGCCTCTTCTGGAAGATAATGATACTCTTTCTGTATGTCCTGCATGATTGCAATGAGCAGAGTATGATTGTAATCATGTGCCTGCAAAATCTCATCCAGCTTTGCTATCTCCTGATGTGTCAATGTTTTCTCCTTTCTGAAAAAGGCACCAACCTGAACACAACTCAGATCGATGCCTATCGATTAAGTATTATTTAATACGATTATACCATCCCCTGCAGATGGTTGTCAATTCCCTATTACTTCCTTCTCATATTAATCTTCTATTTTGCATACCCTTGTAGCGCTGTTTGCAGCCGGCCTCCGGCATTGTCCGGAACTGCATACATTTTGTTATCCATGAAAAGGACATTTCCTCCTACAGTAAATCCAAGTTTTGAACCGTCTTCCATCGTAAAAAAATGTCCAAAAAAATTTACCCCTTAAACTTTATCCACTTTTCAATCAAATTAACTAAAGCAACATTATAACTATTTGTATTGTTCTTATTCATGATATAATCATAAAATTCTTTTATATCTTCTAAAGTATCAATATCACTATACTTTTTTCCTAAAATAAAATAGTTTATCGATAAAGATTTCAAATTTTCCTCAATATCATTTAATAAATGATAATTTTTTGTTCTAGAAACTTCATTTTCCGAATATATCCAGTCCACTCTAGAATCATTATGTACCGCATAAGCATTTATTCCACCATCCATAGCCGGACTTATTACCACATCATACTTTTTCATTGACTCAAACATCAATAAAAAAAAATTTTGATCCAAATAAGGTGCATCTGATACTGTACAAACAATTTGATTATAATTTCTCTTTTGAATAGTCTTTATAACATCTGATATGTGCGTCAATATACTCCCTTCATTTATCTGTTGTAAGCATTCAATAGTTCTTCCGGCTATTTCTATTTCATAAACTTGATCTAATATAGATGTTTTAGGATAACATATAAATATATCCCCTTCAAATTCTTTTATATTATTTATTAATATTTCTAATAAAAATTCAGAAAGAAGGTTCGCTTCACTTTGTGAATGAACGGCTCTTCCAATTCGTGTTTTTGAATCAAACCCAGATATATTTAATCTATTAAGTATTATGATTGCTTTTTTCATATTGCTTCATCCCTTTCAACTTTTCCCACAAATCTTTTATATCCTCGGGATTCTTTACTAAAAATCCATTACCTCCTATTTTAATAAACGGTTCTATATCCACCCAATATTTGTCGCCTACGGATAGAATATTTTTTAAAGCAATACCACTAATTTTTGAAATCAATTTAATTCCTTCAAGTTTATCACCTTTATATTCCCCACTGTCTGCTGTAATGATTTTCTTAAAAATTTTTTTAGAAATATTCATTTGTGATAATAAAGCGCTCACTTCAGACAAGGTATTATTTGTCAATAAAAAAACCGGAAATGATCGAGTAATATCGTACAATACCTTTTTATCAACTATTTTTTCTTCTTCTATTTTAATATGGAAATTTGTATCTCTATAATTATTCCATGCTTGTAAACCCATGCCTAAACTTAAAACTAATTGCGTCACAGATCCGTTTTCTGAAGTCGCTTTGGGATAAACGTTATTATCTAATAATGTTTTTTTTGCCTCGTTTTCACTATAGCCAAAACAATCTTCTAAAGCTTTTACTGCAAAATCATAATAATGTTCCATATACGAAGAACTAGAATATAATGTTCCATCTAAATCCATAATTATTAGCTTTATAATCTTACAATTAATTATAAATTCCAAGCCCAAACCCCTTTTCTAAAAGCCATATTATTGCTTATATCCTAATTTTGCCTTTTTTAATTCCTTTTTAGAATATGCCTTCTTATCACTCAAATTATTATTAACCGTCTCATTTTCGTATAACCCGTTTTCAATAATTGCTTTTTCTATAGAGTCATATATATCAATATTAACAAATCTATCCATAAAATGTTTTATCAAGTAACTACCAACGGATGTATCATTTTTTGTATGAATAATTTCCTCTTCCCCACCATATGTTTCTTCATTTATACGATGATAAAATCCAATAAACGCTTCCGATTCATCAAATACAATTCCTCGCATATTAAAAGTAAAATCTGCCATTGGATAAAATTTAATATGCAAATCATACTTTTTAGATAACTCAATCCATTTGTGATTATACTGCAAAAGCTTCCCTATCCTTTTTCCATTTGACCCCAACCTAAATAATATATGAATATTAATCCCCCTTTTAATAATATCCTTTCTTAACATTACTGATAATAGATTATAATATGTCTCTGTTCCGCTACCAATAATATGTATATTACGAGCATTTAAATTAAATTTGTTAGGAATCTCATTAATATTGGATATTATTTCAACATTGTTGGACGATAATTGCAATCTCTGTAATTCACTATCTCTTTTTAAAATAATTTTCTTTAAACTTAAGACATATGTAAATAACATCCAAATAAGCAGCCCTGCTGCAAGCAATGCAATAATGCCAAACCCTATGCTTTTTGGAATATTTACTCCAAGCCAAGAGAATATACTCGCAATGCCAGATACAATTGTCAATATTGTAAGTGCAATACCAGCACCAAGTCTTAAAATAGAGCTTTTATTCTTCATTACATTTTTCCTCTCTGGTTTACAATATTTCCACAATGTAAAACTTAATATTATTATTTCTACAATAAACTGATAAATCCTTTTCTAACGATTCATCAACTATCAGAATCATACAAGGACCACTACCTGTAAACTGTGGTTCATATCCGGTCAATCTATATACATCTTTTGCAATTTTATATGCTTTATGATACTCTGGAACAATTTCATCCGTTATAAAATTGTGTAAATAACTATTAATCAATTGCAAATCTCCATTATTCCATACTCTGACAATCTCCTTTTTATCAACAAAATGCGGATTTATTGGTATTCTTCTACTTAAAACTTCTTTTGTCTTATATTCGGCAAGATATATCTGCGGGTCAAAGATAAAACACTTCAATAGCTTTCGATTTTCAATAGGCAAGGGGATCATAGAACGTTGAATAATATAAGCTGGCTTATTATAAGAGAAAAAGAAAGCATCATTTCCATATTTTCCGCTTAAACTAATGAGACGTTCTATTGGAATTTCTAAACCAGCTATTATATTAATTGCATTTAAGATTGTAACTACATTGGCTGATTCACCTCCCAACCCTGATGATATCGGAATACCTTTCTTAATAAAAACATCCACTCCAAATTCACTTTTCGTTAAACTCATTAAATCTCTAATTGCTAACTGACATTTTTCGGATTCATATATTCCATTTTTTGTTTGATAACTTACTCTTATAACATTTTGAGAATTCATGCATATCTCAATATTATCATACAATGCAATCGGTACTATTACAGCTTCTATTATCCATAGATCATCTTCTTGTCCGACAATATCTGTATAAATAGAAACTTTTGAATTAGAAAGAAATTTATATTTTTTATCATCACAATTGAACTCATTCATTCAAATTCACCATTTATAAAACCATCTATTTTTAGTGTTTACAGTATACTCCATTTATCCTTTTATGTCAATTATTTTTATTATTTAATTTATATTTTGGTCATTTTTATTTTGAAACTATTCGCATTTAAAATAATATAAATGTAAACTGGCACGGATGTGTTGACTGGCAGCATCGTTCTTTTTTCATTCGATCTCCTTAAATGATTGATTGCTTTGTTTACTAAAATAAAATCAGGCACCAGCCTGAACATAATTCAGACCGGTACCTATGAACAAGTATTGAATAATTATACTACCAAATACAAATAACTTCCAATTTCAAACCTTTTCGTAAATATAATTATTAGTATCCGTTGTAACAGTAATACGATACTGCTGGTTTCTGTAATCCATCCGGCAAATAAATTTCCCTTACTCTTCCTTTATTGGATACATGCGTATACCCTTTTTCCAAAACGGAGACGGTTATAAACCGCAACTCGCTAATTCTTATTCCGGTCAGCGCCAGGGTCTTCATAATTAAATAATATTTCTTCCTCCCCGTCTGCAGCGAATACTCCAATAACTTTTTGTAATCCTCCGTTGTAATTACATTCTCTACGCTTCTTCGCTTTTGTACTTTCAAAGTTTTCACGTCACAGTTTTGGATCCCCAAAAACCGGATATATTTATTTACTGCAATAATATATAGATTAATACTGCTTACCGAATATCCCCTTTCCATGATCTTCTGCTTATAGGTTAATACAAGTCCCTTATCAACCTCCCCTGCCTGTATTGCTCAAATTGAAGGGCAACCCTCATATACATGCGAATCGTTTGTTCGGATAATTCCGACTGGACTAATGCATCCCTGTATTCCTCAAATGTTTCTTCATCCATGATAAGATATCTCCATTTCTTTCTATTCACTTCGACAGTAAATAAAATACCCAAAATGGCAGGCACCAATCCTTGTTCCTATCCGCGGCGGGCATTACGCCTTCCAGCTCCTCTTATAGCGGATCATTACCCCGATACTAACCAAAATCCCAAAAATTGACAGCAATAGTCCTTTCCCTGTTCCGGGGGTGGCGTATTCAAGCGAGATGTCATGTTCTCCCGGCTCTATCCAAGCTCCGATATACATTTTATTGATCTTCTCAATTTGCGTCTCCTGGCCGTCTACGTACAGGGTAAAGCCCTTTTTGTATGGAATGGCCAGGCAGAGAAGCTTCTCTTCTGACAGGCGCGGAATGCTGCCGGTAACGCTGCCATACTCATCAACGGTTACGTCCTGTACGCCGTACTCACAAAGCTTTTCCACCCGGTCCGCCACGTGGTCCACGGGCACCTCCACAAGCTCAATATTTTCCAGGCGGTACTGCGCCGGCCCGCTAATCCGGCATGTCAGCTCCTGCTCCACCGCTTTTTTCTCCTCCTCGGGGAGACTTCCAAGATTGACAATATAGTCATTCCGGCCAAAATAGAAATCGTAGTTTGGATTGGAAATACAAAACTTCTTTGTCATTTCCCCGACGCTGACATGCGCCCAAGTAAAATCAGATTCCGCCTTATCCAGCTCCAGGCCGGTGAAACGCAAATAATATTCTTTTCCCGGCTTCATCTTAAATCCTGCCCAGAAAGCGCCCTTTTTCTCCGTCACTTCCATGACGCCATTTTGCCATGTAAAATGCTTTGGGTGGGCCAGTTCAAAGGGCAGGGATACCGCCTCCCCGCTGACTTCCCCTTTCTTCAGCGCCGCTGACGCCTCCGCCCTGGCAAAAAGACTTGAATCCGGTTCTAATACAGCAGATTCTAAAAGCGTATTCTGGCGCTGGAACACATCCGCCTTATCGTAATCTGACCCGCTCACATAACTGTCATAAAAATACCCGACCGACGTTTTATTCTTGTTAGCATATACATTTTTCTTTCCCTCCACCGGCTCGAAGCCATAGGGTACCCGCTCGTTCCTTCTTGTCACGACATATGCCACATTCGCCAGATTTTCAAGAATCGTCCGGCCGTCGTTTCCCAAAACCCGGTGCGTAAACAGCAAGTCCGGCGCGTTTCCCAGAGACGTCATATACTGGCTGTATCCGCCATTTATAACACTGTAATAGACGGAGATGCCAGGATAACCGGATACCACTGACTGGTTCGGGTTTTCTCCCCGGTGAAGCATCACATCAATCCGCTTCAGTTCCTCGCTGCCGGACGTCCCCAAAAGCTTCTTCGCCCTGTTTAACGGCTTGTCCCCCGTATAGGAATCCCATACGCTTCCCGCGTCCAAATACACATTTGCGATACCCGCGCCAAAATTCTGATACACCACATTTATGTTGCCAGCCAGATTCAAAACAAGTAATCCGCACACCGCGCGCCTGCGCCATACCGCATTTTGGATGCCAAACAGCGCCGCCAGCAAAAAACCGAGTATGACAGTCATAAACAATGCCGGCACAATTCCGTCCCGCACAGATAAGACCAGACAGAGCAATGCATATACCGCCGCCCCGGCAATGAGGCGCCGCCGGTCCCTGCTCCCCAGCTCAAATAGGTCCGGCAGCACACGTACCAGCACAGAGGCAAGCACAAATGCGGGAACAAACATAAACCGGTTCGTGACATAGCCAAAACCATTCATCGCATATCCGACAAACGGCGATGCCACTGCGGCAAAAGTCAAGATAACGCTATTCCGCATAATAACGGACGTCCGGTCCTTTTTGCGCACGATAACATACAGGGCCACAAAAAGGATAACCGCCATAGAAAAATAGCCCACCGCCCCGGCATCCTCATTACCTGTCACCGCAATAAATTTAGTAAACATATTTTTATAATATTTGACCGGATAGACAAACAGGGAAGACAGCGGAGTAAAGGCTTCCGTCCGGCTGCTCTCCATAAACCCATACAACAGCGGCACAGTTAAAACGCCCGATAACATCACGCCGCCGACAGCAGCTGCCAGACAACGGACTCCGCTCCTCCAAATGCTTCTTATGTTTTTACCATACTTTGCATAGCTCCGTACGAAAAAATATGCGAGCGCGGCAAACACGATCATATAAAAGAAATAATAACCGCTCACAACACAAATAAATACGCTGAGAATAAGGGACATCGGACTTTTTCCCTTCATAATACGCTCAATGCCAAATAAAACAAGAGGCAGATAAATAAGGGCGTTCAAAAAGAAGGGGTCCTTGATTGACCAGATCGCAAACCCGCAAAATGCGTACACCAACGCGCCAAGCACGCTGTCGTTCCTCTTCCACCTCATTCCCTCACAGTATACGAGAAACATAGCCCCGGACAAATACAACCGCACCACAACAAGAACATCGTACAAATATTCCGTATATTTCGACGGTACAAAAACACTGAACAGCGTGAGAGGATCCCCCAGACCATAGTTCGAAAGCGTCGTAATAATATCCTCCCCCTGCCCAATCGTATAATCGATCATCGGAAGGTGGAACGAGCCATTCCATATACCGGACAATATACTCCTGTAGTACCGCCCCAGATAGCTTAACGCAGGATAATACTGCCGGTACCCGTCTCCTTTCCACACAAAACTCTTTCCCTGGACAAAAAACACCAAAAATCCAAGGACAAATATTATTAAAAACAGGCCAGTATAAGTAAAGAATCCCTTTTTCCTGCTCATACCCCATATCTCTCCTTATCACGCTTTTCCTTTAACTTTTCCTTCGTCGTCAGCCGGTACTTGACAAGGCGGCTCTCCTCCCTTGTTATCACAAAACTACGCACGATAACCACATACCGGATATGAGGCTCCCACCTTTTGAGCCACGCCGCCATATGGTTGTCCATATTCCTTTTTTCTATGAGAAACAGTGTGCTCGTCCGGTCATGGCGGTGTATAAACGTGTCAAATTCCTTCCTGTTTTTACAGTCCGGCACGTACACTACCGTCCGTCGGTGCCGCCGGTTCTTCTTTCCCTTGCCCTGGCGGAACACCTCGCGGTATGACGCCGGATACAAGCCGGGCCCGTCTCCCTCCGCCGTTTCGGTTTTCTCCCCCACGGCTATGCCATTGACCCACTCTGCCACCTGGTCCGCCCGGTCAAACCGCTCAAACTGCGCCCCCGCCTCTCTCGAAATGCCCTGGCTCCACGCCACATCAGGCTCATCTGTCACAAAACGGCACACTGGTTTTCCCAGGGCCTTCATCATATACAATTCGGGGCCATAATCGCCGACCAGCCCCTGACAGCTGGCGAGAATGTCGGAAATGTCTGTTTCTTCCTCCTTCGGGAGTATTTTAATGTGCTTCCACTTGTTCTCACGAAACCTTCCGCCGACCGCCTTTGGAAAAATAACGAGAATGTTCCGCCCGTCTTCTAACTTCCCGTCCAGCTCCGTCAACCGTTGTTTCAAGTCATTGAGGTATAAATAGTGTCTCGTATCCTCCAAACCCGGAAACACCTTTAACGACGGCATATATGCAATACAGCTCTCCTCCCGCCCGCGGCCCGGCTGCGAAGCATGCCACCAGCCGAAAAACTCCGAAACAGACACAAACACCCCTTTATCCCGGCAAATCTCATCCATACTATAGCGCTCCAGCAGTGGGATAAATTCGTCCTTTAGTTCCTGGGGAAACAAAATCGCATCTGCCAGGGCGAGCCCAAACTGCATCCCCTGTATTTGTTTCGCCCCATAAGTCACCTCTCTCCCCTGGCCCGCAATGGACGGCATAAAATCTGTAAAAATATATTTCTGTCCCTTTCGTTTGCGGTAAAACTCCACAACCCCCCGGTTTGTCACGATATATTCAGCGGTCGCAAGAAGCTCCACATAACGGTCGGACCCCATATCCACAATATTCCACTCCCCGCCGTACATCGAACGGAACTTTTCGACCCGTTCGGCGTCCATCGCCGCCACATAAACTTTATAGCCGCCCTCTTTATCAGCGGCAAGCATTTTTCCGATATAATAACAGGCGCCCCTTATGTCATTTCCGTGAAAACACTTGATCAAAACCGTTCCCTTTTCCACTTTTCTCTGTGCCAGAAGCTCCTCAAACAATTCTGAACGCTTTTTCTCCTCCGCCCCCGGTTTTTTCGCCCCGGTTTTCGATTTTCCCGTTCCCCCCTTGCCAGGTTTTTCTACCGCCTTTTTGCTCTTTTTCCCGTCGGCTGCGTCAGCCTGTATACTATCCCCGTCGTTTTCATCCCTTCCCCTTAGTTCCTCATATGCCTCCGACTCCTGCCATCCGGGGAAATACGCATCCAAAAGGGCAAAGGCCCGCTCGGAAAATTCCTTTCGGAAGGAGTGGTTGCGGTAATGCTCCATCTCGTCAAACCGGGCAAAAATATGGCGGATATTGAAAAACAGCAATGTATCATAAAAATGTTCGAACTCCCCCCTGTGCCGGTACACATCGTTCACAATCTGCAATACATCAATAATCTGGCCGTGCCTCTCATTATACGTACTCAGCGTTCCCCCCTTACGCCCTTTCATATAATAATAAAGCTTCGCGTGGACGCGCCCAACCTTTTTCGCATCCAAAAAAAGAGGCAGTACGGCACATAAATCCTCAAAAATCATCCCTTCCGGAAACTGGAACCCGGCCCGGTCCAAAAGCTCCCTGGAGTAAAGCTTATTCCACGGATACGGCGAATTAACACGTAAAATCTTTGGATTCTCATAAATACTCTGATTGAATTCCCCTTTATATCCCATCTGGTATCCCTTTATCATCCCTGTCGCCACATCGCAGCCATAATACCCGCACGTCACAAGATCGCATCCCGTCTGCTCTGCTTCCCTATACAGCAGCTCATACATGTCCGTGCTCACAAAATCATCACTGTCCACAAAACCGATATAATCCCCCGTCGCCTTCGTGAGGCCAAAATTCCTAGCCGCCGCCTGTCCCGCATTTTTTTTCTGGTTATATTGGAACACCTTCTCTGGAAAACGCTCCGCATATTCCGCGATAATATCGCCAGTCCGGTCCGTGCTGCTATCATTTACGACAATGATCTCCAGCTTTTCGTAAGTCTGGTTTACGAGGGAATCCATACATCTCCGGATGTATTTCTCCACATTATAAGCCGGTATAATTACACTAATTGTCTTTTCGGTCACTCTGCTACCTCCTTTTCTTCGATTGTTGTCTCAAATATATCTCCAAATGCAAACCAGTAGGCGAATGCCGGAAATACCTCAAACGGTAAAAACAGGCATTCGGTCATGGTCGCCACTACAAACCCTACACATATTGCCGGAATCAGAAACGCGTACGTCGCATTCCTCCTCCGGTTCGTCATATAAAAATAAAGGGAACGGACGATGCTCAAAACGGTAATCACTGTATAAAACAGCATACCGGCGACGCCATAAGTGTATGCAAACTGCAGCCAGTTATTGTGGGCATGGGACACCCTTTTGTTATTAATCATCAGCCCTACCCGCTTATGTCCATGCCAATTCAGCCTTTGCATATAAGCTTTATAAATCGTTATCCGGCCGGAAGAAATTTTGTTCAACGTCTCATTTCCATCCAGGCTCTTTACCAGCCTCCCCCAAATACTATTATCCTCCAGCTTTTTTTCCGGCAATTGAATACTCTCAAAGGCATCTGACTCCGCCAGCACCTTGTCCCCGATATCCTCAATTTTTTCCCCGTTTGACAAATACAACACATCCTCGTCAAACAGAATCGGATTCCCAACTAACTCGGGCAGATTCCGCACCCCCGCATAAAATAGCGGGTAGCAGGCGGCAGAAACAACAAAAAAGCACACGAGCGCTTTTACAAAATTCCGGTACCGTCCCTGCTTTCTTCCCATAATGACCCGCAGGACAACCCACAGTATAAAAATAGCCAAAATTGCCAGCATCGCAGTGCGCGCCTGGGAAACCGAGAGATAGAAAATGACGAGCGCCAGCTGCACATACGTCGGAAGACATTTTTTCAAAGGCTTTCCCGTCTCCACATTCCAATCCAGGTCAGACATGTAAACGGCAAAAATCACATATAAATACAATCCAAACGTATTCGGATTTGTAAAGATCCCGGCATATCTGCCACCCTCAAAAAACGGCCGGAATAAAAAGGAAATGGCCGCCATAAGCAGAAACGTAATCTTTACAGAGTCCTTAAATGATTTCCACAAAAGATCCTTCCTGCTGTGGTTCTGCCACACAAAAAATACTCCTGTAAAAACAAGGGCAAGTACGATGCCGAGACCGCACGCCTTCTTGCTGACAAGCAGATCTGAAACCGTAAACGCAATACACATGCCAAACCAGGCTACGCTTACCGATCTCCGCCACGGTTTCCGCACTAATGTCCGGTCAAGAGACAGAAGTGCAATCATAAGCATCAAAAAAATACCGCATGCTGTATTATAAAAATAACTTTCTTTTAGTAAGACATATCTGACAATGCAAAAAAGCACGAGATCCGCCATAAAACATGCCGTCAATAACCGATATTTCACTTTTGGGCTAATCTTCCCCATAATTGGTATCCACGGGGAAAACAGGCTGATAAAAAAGTCCTGAAGCCGATCCAACATCATCCTTCTCCATTCTTATTTCCAAACCCCAGACATACATCTGCTATACTAAAAAAACACCGCAAGTACTGTGTGAAATACGATCAATATGTCCTTACAAAGAGAATAATTCTTTATATACTGTAGATTGTATTCCATTTTGGCAGGAAGTATTTCATTCACATACGTCTCATCCACATCTTTTCCCCCGGATAGGAGCCTCTCCTCATCCTTATACTCAATACTCGCTGTAGACGTGACACCCGCCGGCATCAAAAGCGTAGCATACATTTCCGGCTTATACCGCTCCACATATTTTTCTACCTCCGGCCGCGTGCCAACAAAAGACATCTCCCCCTTGAGAATGTTAAATAGCTGCGGAAGCTCATCCAGTCTCACCCTGCGCAGAAATTTCCCGACACCGGTCACACGGGCGTCCCCACTCACAGTCACCTGCGACCCCTTCCCGGGCACCCCGGCAACCATCGTCCGAAACTTATAGATATAAAATCTCTTACCGTATGTAGTAACCCGCACCTGGCGGAAAATGACCTCTCCTGGCGAAGTCAGCTTGACCGCGGCTCCGATTACTAGCATAACTGGTATAAGCAGTACGAGCAAAACCGCCGACATAGTAAAATCAAATATCCTCTTCAAAACCAGTTCTCCCCGTTTATGGGAAAGAATCTCATAGTAGGGCGCGGTCTGCTCATTTCTCATATATTCCGGAAGCTCTTCCCATCTCTTCATAACCGCATCACACTTTCCTCCAGCGCCGCCAGCACATACTCCGCTTCCTGGTCGCTCAGCCGCGTGTGCAGAGGCAGCGTACACTCATTTTCAAACATCTGGCAGGCATGCGGGAAATGCCCTGCATCATACCCCATGTTCCGGTATGCCGTCAGCATCGGAAGCGGCTTGTAATGCACGTTTACGGCGACTCCCTTCTGCGCCATGTACTCAATGGCCAAGTCCCTCTGCTCCCTCGAACAGCCGAGCATCCGTATCATATACAAATGCCCGCTCGACTGCCGGTGTCCGTCAAAATGGGTCCGTCCCTTTAAGACAATCCGATCCTGCTTTTCATTAATTTTCTGAATGCCGTCGTCATACATGGCAATAATCTCTCTGCGCCTTTTTAAAAGCTCCGGATACCTCCTGAGCTGCACAAGGCCGATCGCCGCCTGTATGTCTGTCATATTGCATTTATACGCGGGGGAAATAATATCATATTCCCAGGCCCCCGCCTTTGTCTTGGCAAGCGCGTCCTTGGACTGCCCATGAAGCGATAAGAGCATATATTCCTTATAAATCTGCTCCGAATCTATCCCGGGGAGATCGTTCCAGACGACGGCTCCGCCCTCTGCGGTCGTCAGATTTTTCACAGCATGAAATGAAAAAGCAGTAAAGTCGGCCAGCTGCCCCGCCGGGATTCCATCCACACTTGCGCCAAAGCCGTGGGCTGAGTCGGCCAGTACGACAATCCGCCCCAAAGCCCGCTGATACTCGTTATCACCCGGCTGGTACAAATTCCTCTTTTTCTCCACCGCCTCATATATTCTGGCATAATCGCATGGCACTCCCGCCACATCCACTGGCATAATCGCCTTTGTCGCAGGCGTAATATAAGAAGCCAGGGCATCATAATCCATCTCAAAGGAATCTTTTCCCGTATCGACGATAACCGGCTTCGCCCCTGTATGGCAAATCGAACTGGCCGTCGCCGTATACGTATATGCGGTCGTAATAACCTCATCTCCCGGCCCGATCCCAAACAGGCGAAGTGTCATTTCCATACACGCCGTCGCCGAGTTTAGGCACACCGCCTGGCTGGTATGGCACCATTTTGCAATGCCCCGCTCAAATTGTTTCGTCCTGGGACCCGTCGTAATCCAGCCGGAACGCAGGACATCGGATACCGCCTGGATCTCCTCTTCGGTAATATCCGGCGGTGAAAATGGAATGTTCATACATTTCCTCATTTCTACAAACAAGAGACTCCGGCCAAACGGTGACGGAATCCCTTGTAAATTGTCAGAATCTTTCGATTCCCTACTCTGTTTTTGCTTTTGGACTTGCCGTTTCCGACTTTGTATCGTCCCCATCTGAATCTTCAGCGTCGTCGCTCGTCGTCGCCTTCAAAAGCTTTTTAATCTTTTGCGTGATCTTATCTACCGAATTGTAATCCGGCATACACACGTACGCAAAGCGCGAAGGCATCGAATACGTCTTTCTCGACGCGCCTGTTCCCTCGGCATTGGCGAACTTAATCGTCCATTGTGACATATCGTTCAGCTGCATCTTGCACAGAGCCATAATTTCCTTCGTTGACATATTAGTCTGGAAATTTTTCGACACTGTCTTAAGGAGCTCCGCATAGTTCGGAAGAATATCGGGCGACATCGCTTTATTCAATATTGCCTCGATCATATGCTGGTGATCCCTTCCTCGCTGGTAGTCTCCGTCCACAAAATGATGTCTCTCACGGCAAAATGCAAGCGCCTGTTTGCCATTTACTTTGTTATATCCCTTTTTAAAGCTCGGTCCCCAGTCAGACGTGAAATCATAATCGGAGTATACCTTAACACCGCCAAGCAGATCCACAATTTTCTGAATACTTGTGAAGTTGACCCGGACATAGTAGTCAATATCAATATCGTACAACTTCTCGAGCGTTTTTACGGAACAGTCCACACCATATATGCCCGCATGCGTCAATTTATCCGGAACTCCGTTTGAGACGGAGAGCGGCACGTAATAATCCCTCGGCGTCGTCGTGAGCAAGATCTGCTTCGTGTTTGGATTCACAGTCATAATAACATTGACGTCACTCCGGCTCGTCTGCTTAATATCACCGTACACGTCAATTCCGCTCAAATACACGCTAAACGGCGTCGTCGTAATATCATCCAGCTTCTCCTCCTGCTTGATAACCGTCTCCACACTGTGGGTCTTTAGAACTCTTGTATCTTTTGAAAAAGATTTGTAATACTCTTCAATCAGGGAACGGTTCGCCTCATTGATTATAATAACGTTGACGTCTTTCGCATATAAGGCGTCAATCAGCGTATCATTGTCCTGGTATTCCATCGTCGCAGGCTTCTGCCCAACTGCCTTCTCCACATCCGAGAGCGTCTGGTCTGTATTTTCCCTGTCATTGGCAGCAAGTATACCATAGGTATAATCCTTCGTATCCGCCAATACCTTTGCCGGATCATCCTTCAGCACGATGCACGAAATCTGATCCACCTTAATCTGATGTCCCGTCATCGCATCTACGGCTGAATACGTGTTGACACAATAATAACCGCCGGCGATGTAAAACAGACAGATCACCCCACACAATACCCGGCCGACGATGTAACTCTTTTGCGTCATCTGGCTGAAAACCTCATATGCCAGGAAAAAGATGCTGACGCCAATTAAAATGGCAATATATTTCATCGGCAGAGCTCCCATATACAAGGCAATTCCGACTAGCGCCGCGCTTATCAGTACCTGTATAATGAGAAAAACAATACTTAGTTTTCGTTTAAATAAAGTCTTCACAGCAAACCTCCATTTTTTCTCTTGTTTCCTTTTTAGTGTCCTTGTGCGTACCTAAAATACCCACGCATTCTATTATATATCAACTCGATGAAAAAATCAATTCCAAAAGTCGGGTGGTCGAGCTTCCGTCAAGATACTTGAAATTTTCCTCGATAAATCCGTTATCTACTGTTAAACTGCTACTTTTCAGGCATTCCGACAGCTCCTTCTGGTGAGTTACGACAGGACCTGGTACATAAGTTCTATAATCCCGGTAAAATCCTCTCCCATCTGACTCAAATTGCTCCAGGTCATAAGCATAAAAAATCATTGGCTTCCGTCTGAGGCAGTATTCAAAAATAATGGAAGAATAGTCTGTGACCAGCACATCCGCCACAGCCAGCAGCGTTGTGACGCCGGAATACCCGGATACATTTATTATATTATCCCATTTCCCATTTTCTAATACGGTCCGCAGCCGGTTCTCCACATGAGGGTGAAGCCGTATAAGCAGGACATCGTTTTCTTTCAGCTCCGCATGCATCCGGGAAAGCTCCAGATGAATACGCGGACTCTCCACCTCGTCATCCCGGAATGTGGGGGCATATAAAATACAGCGCTTTCCGCGTAAGTTTTCGTGGGCAGCCAGGAACTCCCCGCGTTTTTCCCCCAGATATGAGGGTTTCAGCAGTAAATCCGTCCTCGGCAGTCCCAGTACGTAAATGCGTCCGGGCGGAATGCCAAAAGCGCTGGCGTATTCGCGTTTCACCGCTTCCGAATTTACAATCAAATGCGTAATTCTCTGGTTCGCACGGAATTCCAGCTTCTTCAGGGAACCCGTATTCACATCCTGCCCAAACTTTTTGATCGTACCTGTGCCATGCCAAAGCTGGACGACTTTCGTCCGTTTCGGGAAACGGAGATAAGCCATCGGAAGAAACTCGTTGTCCAGAAACACATACTGTGATGTAGCCAGGTGGTATGCCTTCCGGACAAAAAAGTTGAACGGATGCGCGACCGTATCGTTTCTTGTAAACCAGATACACCTTTTTCCATTGTATTTTCTTTTAATCGCATCTGCCACAATCCCGATATTCCCCTCCGGGCTGTCATCATGGGTCGCCACGAAAAAAATTTTATTTTCGTCTGTCCGGAACATCCGGGACAGATAGAAGAAAAAAGCAAATACGACATAACCGATTTTCTTAATCATTTTTCTTATTGCCAAGTCCTAAATCATCTTTAATCTTCGTCGTGGAGATGCCCTGTGTCCTCGGAAGATACACTACCTCACAGTAATCCTTCAGGAAATCAAACTTTCCCTCCCAGTCATCTCCCATGACAAAAACATCGACATCATTATTTACGACGTCGTCTACCTTCTGTTCCCATGTGTACTCCGGCAGAACCTCATCGACATACTTGATCGCTTCCAATATAATCTTACGGTCCTCGAAGGAATGATATGCCTTTTTTCCCTTCCCCGCATTAAATTCATCACTGGAAACTACAACGATCAGATAATCGCCGAGCTCCTTTGCCCGCCGGAGCAAATTAATATGCCCCACATGGATCAAATCATATGTGCCATACGTAATAACCTTCTTCATCGCTAACCTCCGTATTTTTTAGTCATCCCTCTCTAGTCCAAGCTTTTCATCGTAAAGATCTATAATATCTTCGACGTCCCCCTGGGCAATCAGCTTTCCCTGCTCCAATAATATCCCCTTGTTGCACATCCGCAGTACCTGATCCGTCGAATGCGATACGAAAAGCACGGTAACCCCTTTATCAAACATACTCTGGATGCGCGCCTCACATTTCTTCCGGAAACGTTTGTCCCCGACGCTCAGCACCTCGTCCAAAATAAGAATCTCCGGCTCCACCACGGTAGCGATGGAAAATCCGAGCCTCGCTTTCATTCCCGATGAATAATTTTTCACCGGAACATCAATAAATTTGCCAAGCTCCGAAAACCGGACGATATCATCGTATTTTTCCTGTATAAATTCCCTGCTGTAGCCGAGGACTGCTCCGTATAAATATATATTTTCCGCCCCGGTATACTGGCGGTCAAATCCAGCTCCCAGCTCAAGCAAGGGGGCAATCTTGCCAAAACACTGTATACTCCCCTCCGTCGGCTTAAGTACACCGGCAATCGCTTTCAGTAACGTACTTTTGCCGGCGCCATTCGTGCCGAGTATTCCGACGCGGTCCCCCCGCTCAATTTCAAAACTTATATCTTTCAACGCCCAGAACTCCTGATACATGAGTTCCTTCTTTAACATCTTAATCACATATTCTTTAATATTATCAACTTTCTGCGAATTGAGATTAAATTTCATACTCACATGGTCTGCCCGCAGTGCCAAAGCTTTTTTCGCCATTGTAAACTCCATTCCCGCGCACTTTTTTTGCGCATAAAATCATCCTCTTCCTCCACCCTCAAATATTTAGGATAAAGGTATCCTGTTTACGGTAAAAAACAAACATTCCGACCCCCATCGCCACAATACTCACACCAAACGTATAGGCGAGAAGCGTCATGTCAAACGGTTGTCCAAATAGCGCCCGCCGGAAATTGTGTATAATTCCAAACAGCGGATTCGCCCGGATCAACGCCTGCTTCTGTGGTCCCAGACTGCTGGCAAAATAGAAAATTGCACTGCAGTACATAATTAGCATAAGTAATACGCTCCATAAATATTCAATATCCCGGAAAAACACACAAAGAGTGGCTAGAATCAATCCCGTGCCGACCGCAAGCATAAGCAGGTTAATAAGCGGCACAACCGACAGGAGCATATACCAGTTCATCGGCGCCTCATACGTTCCGCTTACCATAAAAAACACCATAACACCTACAAGTACGACGAGTGATATCAAAAAAATGACAAAATTAGATAAAATACCTGAAAGCGGATACATATACTTCGGTACATACACCTTCTTTATCATGCCCCCATTGGTCCGGATGGATTTCATGGCGCTATTCGTAGACGATGAAAAAAAGGAGTACAAAAGACGTCCCGTCAGCACGTATACCGGAAACGGTACTCCCTCAAAAGCAGCATCCCTCCCATTTCTCTGAAGAAGCTCACCAAAGATTACGCTGAGCACAATCATCGTCAGCAGCGGCTCAATGAGCGTCCACAAAATTCCCAAATAGGATCTGCGGTATTTGAGCTTGATATTCTTTTTTGCCAACTCCCCCAGTAAATACCGGTATCGGTTGAAGTTTTTAATCACTTGCGACATAGCAGTCCTCCACAAAAATAGTTTCAATCATATGATTATATCATTAGTCCTGTCCATTCGTCAACTTGTTTTCTTGTTTTTATGCCACTGTTTTGACACATATTTATATAGGAAAATGCAAAAACACTGGCAAAGTATTGACATATTCTCTGCATATGATATCATATTAGTTATGTAATTATGGCATTTTTGTCTAAATTTAACTGAAAATCTATTTTTGAAAGAATGGAGAATGCACATGTATAACATGGAAAAACAACACAAACTCGGCAAATTGCACGCTTTAGAAAGAATCTGCCTGCTGTTGGATAAGGACTCGTTCCGTGAGGTTGGTTCCAATATGACCAATTTAGAGGATGCCTTCAATATCAAAAAGGGACAGTTCCCATACGATGGCGTCATTACCGGATACGGTACAATCGGTGGACAAAAGGTCGTGATTTATTCTGAAGATTTTACTGTTATTGGCGGTACGCTCGGAAAACAACACGGAATCAAAATCGCCAATGCCATAAAAATGGCGATCGAGAACCGGTGTCCTGTCATCGGTATAAACGATTCCGGCGGAGCCAGAATCCAGGAGGGGGTAAACGCGCTTGCCGGATACGGTGAAATTTTCTATTATAATACAATGGCATCCGGCTACATCCCGCAAATTTCTATTATTGCCGGAAACTGCGCCGGCGGAGCCGTCTACAGCCCGGGTATTACCGACTTTATTTTTGTCATTAACGATATTAGCCAGATGTTCGTGACCGGCCCAAAGGTAATCAAAAGTGTGACAAATGAGGAAATCTCGGCTTCCGATCTTGGCGGGGCCGGCGTACACGCACAGAGAAGCGGCGTCGCGCATTTCCATATGCCGACAGAAAAGGTCTGTTTCGAGAAGGTGAGGGAACTCATCTCCGTCATTCCTCCCTGTTATGAGGACGGGTGCATCCACATGAAACAAAAGGGAATGACTCCGAAAGATTATAATGAAGATATTCAGTTCAATAACGATCTGGCCAGCATAATTCCGGCCCAGAATAACCGGAGCTATGACATTCATGACATTATACATGGCATTGTAGACGAGGGTTCCTTTGTCGAAGTCCAGGAAGAATTCGCGCGAAATGTAGTCGTCGGATTCGGACGGATTAAGGGCATTGCCATCGGAATCGTGTCCAACCAGCCAAATTTCATGGCGGGTGTACTGGACTGTGACGCCAGTGATAAGTCGGCCCGCTTTATCCGCTACTGCGACGCTTTCAATATCCCGATTATCACACTCACAGACGTGCCGGGCTTCCTGCCAGGCAAGGACCAGGAGTACAAGGGAATTATCCGTCACGGGGCGAAACTGCTCTATGCATATTCCGAGGCAACTACGATCAAAATAAATATTATACTCCGAAAGGCATACGGCGGCGCCTATATCGCCATGAGCAGCAAACATTTACGCTCCGATTTCGTCTATGCGTGGCCAAGCGCTGAAATCGCAGTGATGGGCGCGGACGGCGCGGCGGATATTCTTTATGGAAAGCAGATGAAGAACTTGGATCCAGCCCAGAAAGCGGCCTTCCGTCAGGAAAAAATAGATGAATACAACGAAAAATTCATGAACCCGGGAATTGCCGCCATGCAAGGTTATGTGGATGAAATCATTAAGCCGGAGGCAACACGGGAGCGTATTTACGGTGATATCATCATGCTGTCAAATAAACGGTCCCTGGCCGGGGTCCATAAAAAACACGGAAACATACCACTATAAAGGAGAGTACCATGATCTTTTCAACTTACGAATTTACACTGATTTTTCTGCCGGTTACGTTTATTGTGTATTTTGTTCTTCACCATTTCAAATTTACGAATCTGGCAAAACTTTGGCTTGTACTGGCGTCCTTTTACTTTTACGCGGCCGGAAGTCCCGACTTCTTCCCCTTTTTCCTCGGAAGCGTCGTCGGAAACTTTGTCGTTGGAAACTCCCTGAGCAAGCTTCAGGGCGACAGCCACCGGATTGAGCGGGGACTCCTGCTGACGGCCGGTGTGCTGGCGAACGTAGGTCTTCTTGCCTACTACAAGTACACGGACTTCTTTATCGAAAATGTAAACTTTATCGCGGGAACCCACATACCGCTCCAGCACATTATACTGCCGATCGGTATTTCCTTCTTTACCTTCCAGCTCATCGCCTTCCTCGTCGATTCCTTCCGCGGGGAAACGGAAAACTATGACGTGCTGGACTATTTACTGTTTATCACATTTTTCCCTCAGCTCATTGTCGGGCCGATCATCCACCACGCGGAGGTCGTACCGCAATTTGAAAATCGGAAAAACCACAAACTTATTTATGACAATGTGGCAAAGGGACTTTTCATTTTTTCCATCGGATGTGCAAAAAAGATGCTGATCGCCGATCCGCTGACGACAGACGCACAGCAATTTTTTGGGCATATAACAAGCAACCTGCCAATGATCCAATCCTGGTTCCACTCGGTCGAATATACCGTTTCCTACTACTTTGACCTGTCCGGCTATGCCGATATGGCAATTGGCCTCGGCTGGATGTTCAACATCCACATTCCCCAGAACTTCAATTCGCCTTACAAAGCGAAGGATTTCCAGGAATATTGGCAGCGGTGGCACATGACCCTCTCCCGTTTCCTCGGAGCTTACATCTTCCGGAATGTCTATCGGAAAGGCGTCAGCTACCGAAACTACTATGTTGCGACACTTTGTACCTTTTTCGTATCCGGCTTCTGGCACGGCGCCGGCTGGACATTTGTTGTGTGGGGAGTTGTAAACGGAATACTCGTCTGTATCGCCTCCTATCGGAATAAGAAAAAGATGAATACCCCGGTATGGCTCGGTGTACCACTGACGTTTATACTCGCCGTACTGACACGAATCCTGTTCGTATCCGATACGTTTACTGACGCCGCACGTGTCTTTAAGGGACTGGTGAATGTATCCACGCTTCATCTTTCCACCCTGAAATCACTTCTTACCGACAACTGGGATATGTGGCTGCTGACACTTGTAGGACTTGCGATCTGTTGGTTCTTCCCAACCACATTAAAATTATCCGAGAAATTTAAACCGAACTGGAAATATCTGCTGTACGCGGCAACCTTGCTTATCATCTGTATACTGAATATGGACAAGGTCGTTCAGTTCCTCTACTTCCAGTTTTAATAGAAAGGATAACGACGATGAATGCGAAAAAATGGACGATCGGATTTATAAGCCTCATCCTTTTGTGCCTGCTATTTATCACGGGGACCAATTTTATCATTGACCCATACGGATATTTTGGTGCGAGAAAAGGTGAAAACTATTCAATGGATGAAGAGGATTACCTGCGGGAGCAAAAAGCGGAACACATCAAATATCATGCGGATGATTACGATGCTTATCTCGTGGGCGGCTCCAAGGCGGGGGCCATACGGAGCAGCAAACTCTCGGAGCTGGACGGCCTGCGCTATTACAACTGCTGGCTTCTGTCCGGCAATTTCGAGGATTACTACAGCTATTCCAAGTATATTATAGAAACCGCCCACCCGAAAAAGCTCCTGCTTCACATATCTACTTCAGAAATCGCACAATTTGACCGGGAAGCAAAGGGTGATATTTATGAAATCCCCGCCGTTATAAGCGGGAAATCGAAAACAGCTGAGGTTTTTAATTTCTTATTTAAAAATCTCTCCGCCAGCTATGACAAAATCACAAGTAACGCCCCCCAATATCCTGTGACGGAGACGGGCGAGCGGAATCTTCAAAAATACTACGAATACTATCAGAACAACCTCGACGCAGCCGAGTACTACAATTATCTGATGAAAAGCATGGTCGACCCGTATCTGCCGCGCCTCACGAAAGGGACGAAGGACAAGACCGAGCTCGTGAACAGCAACCTGGACTACCTGAAAAAAATCAAGAAGCTTTGTGACAAAAACGGCGTGGAACTGCAGGTTTTCCTCGGAACACTTTTCATCGGCGAGATGGTCGGCTATGAGGGAAACAGCTTTTACAACTGGCTGACGCAAATGGTAGAAATCACAGGCGGGCTCTGGTGCTTTAACAACTACAACGAACTCGTCTACAACCCATTCAATTATTATAATGCGCGGCACTATTATTATGAGATGGGCGACCTGATGATTGACCGTATGAGCGGCAAAGAAACCGGCTACGATGACTTCGGTATTTATCTCACAAAAGATAACATCGCAGAGGAACTCTCCCGCCGGAAATCGGAAACAGACAAAATTCGCGAGTATTACGAACAGACGGGTACGATACCTCTCTCCGAATACGAAGACGAAAATAACATTACGCAAGAGTCCATATACTGGAACACAAACGCAAACAGCGGTGATTGAGAATAGAAAGGTTTGAGACAATATGACGACAAAAAAATGGTGTATCCGTTTTCTTCTCTTTATCGTGGCAGCACTGATATTTATTATGGCGACAAATTTTATCGTGGACCCATACGGATATTTCCGAAGCCAGAGCGGCGACTGCTACGAATTGGACGAAAATGACTATCTGAGAGAACTGAAAGCGGAACATATTAAACACTTTCCCGACAAATATGACGCATACCTGGTCGGCGGCTCCAAGGCAGGCGCGCTCCTCACGGACCACCTCAGTGAACTGGATGGCTACAACTACTACAATTGCTGGGTTATGTCTGGAAATTTCCAGGATTATGAGGCCTACACGAAATATATCGTAGAAAACACCAACGCCAAAAAAATCCTGCTTCAGATTTCGACTTCCGAAATCAAACAATTTGACCGGGAATCCCGGGGCACCATTTATGAGACGCCCGCTATACTATCCGGCGAATCAAAAGCGGCAGAATATATTACCTTCCTGTTTAAAAACCTCAGTATCTCTTTGGATTTTGAAGAGCTTACTGATAAATCCCCCCGGTATCCGTGTCTCGAAACAGGAGAGCGGAATCTGACAAAATACTACAACTATTTTAATGAGAAAAAAGGCACCGAAGAATATTTTAATTTCCTAATGAAGAAAAAAGTCGATGATTTCTATCCATATTTGGAATCCGGCACACCGGATAAATCCGCTGTCACAAGCCAATGCATCGCCTCACTGAAAAGAATGAAAAAGCTATGTGACAAGCACAATGTGGAATTCCAGGTGTTTTTCGGATCCCTGTTCGCCGGACAGATGATCGGATATGAGGGCGACAGCCTTTATAACTTTATGCAGGAGGTCGTCCAGGTAGCCGGTGACGTCTGGTGCTTCAACACGTTCAACGACGTGGCGCTGAATGTGTACAACTACTACGATATCGCCCACTACTACTATGAAATCGGCGACCTCATGATTGACACGATGGCCGGAAAACCATGCGAATACGATAATTTCGGTATTCTCCTAAACGAGGATAACATCGCGGAAGAAATCTCAAAACGCCGGGAACATTTAGAGGAATGGAAAGAATATTACGCCACTCACGGCACCCTTCCTTTCCAGGGCATGGAGGATGACAGCCTTATACAAAAAGTATACGGCTAATCCTCCCTTTCATCCAAAAAGGAGGTAACATTATGAAGCAAAAACTATTGTTGTCATTGTTGGTTTTATGTTATGTCTTCACTGCCAGCGGCTGCGGCTCCGGCCAAAATTCGTCAAGCCTGGATTACGCCGAATCGTCTTCAAACAATTCCGATGCCGAGAGCGCTGAAGGTATTTCAGACGAGTCCAGCGGGGGCACCGCTGGTGCTGGCGAACCGGCGGCAGATGAAAATAATACTGACCCCGGCAACGCGCCTGACAGCGCGCCCAAAATCAATACAGATATGCTCGTCTATACTTGTAACCTCTCCATTGACACTTTGAACTTCGACCAGTCTGTTCAGACCTTTCACAATATTCTCACCAATGCCGGCGGATTTGTTCAAAATGAAAATTACTCAGATGGACAGACTTCCACCAGCTATTACATAGAGGACAGCCAAAAGAACAAACTCTACACCGCTACTGTCCGTGTCCCGCACGACAAATACAGTGATTTTTTAAATGGGGCGGATCAGCTTGGCGACGTGCGTTCGAAATCCTCTAATGTACAAAATGTCGGACAGGAATATACAGATTTGAACACCTCCCTCAGTATTTATGAGGCAAAGGAAAAACGCTATATCAAAATGCTCTCCACCATCACAGATGATAACCAGGCAATTAAGATTGAGAAGGAGCTGACAGAGCTTCAAGTGAAAATTGCCACAATCAAGACGAGAATGAATCAGATCCAGACAGATGTCGACTATTCCACGATCGAAATACGGATCCATGAGGTCGAAAAATACGAGGAACAAAAAGCGCCGGAAAAGACAGATACCTTTTTCCAGCGGCTCGGTAAAACAGTCAAAGATACTTGGAAATACTTCCTCGTCTTTTTGGAGACTATGCTTTTCTTTGTGATCCGGGTAGCCCCTTACATGATTTTAATACTAGCCATCGTTTTCGTAATTTTCCAAATCCAGAAAAAACGAAACGCCGGATGGAAACCATTTCCGAAAGAACAGCCGGAAGAAAATATAGAAGACGAAACCGCAGAGGATACTGCGGCAGACGACAAGGATTGATACTACATAAAAGGCCGGACCAAGAGGCGCGCTATTCCACCGCCCCCTGGTCCAGCCTTTTCCCGTCTAACACAGCTTCCATCAGCACATCCCCTTCATAGCGAAGCTTCAGCGAAAAGAAAGCATCCTGTTCCTCCATTAACCGGAAGAAGATTTTATCTCCTTCCCAGATCGGCAGCTGAAACACCTTTTCTTTATCCACCCACTCCAATGTCCCTTCATCACAGTCAATGAGCTCACCCGTAAATCCGTCTGCTTTATAGAGGCACATATAGATAACTCCCTCCCACTGGTTCGAAACAAACGTCACAAGACCGCAAAATTTCCAACTGGTCAGCGTCAGTCCCGTCTCCTCCTTTACCTCCCTCAGAAGACAATCCTCCGGGGACTCGCCGAACTCAAAATGACCGCCCACGCCGATCCATTTATCTTTATTTATATCCTTTTCTTTTTTCACGCGGTGCAGCATCAAATATTTTCCATCCTGCTCGATATAACACAGCGTCGTCAAAACACACCCTTTTCCTTCCATCGTTCCCGCCTTTCTGCCTTTCCACCTATACATTTGTCAGTCCACAGGATTATTTATATACTCTATTCCCTGCTTTCCTGTGAGATAGGTAACTGAAAACTCAATCATACAGAGCCGTTCCCAGTCCTTTTCGATCTCTCTGTCCCTTGCTTCCCGGTCCCCCGGCGAATACTTATCAGAAAGCCGTTCCATCGCCCTCCGTATTTCTTGTCCATCTTCCAAAATACGAACCGTTCCAAAAGCGATCACACTTTTATAGCGGGTAGTAAACTTTTCCGGGAGGACATGATCCTGTCCAATCACACAAAACGATGCCTTTTCGCTCTTACGGACAGCGTCTATTTTATGCCCGCTCACCGCGCTGTGAAAATAAATTTTCTCCCGTTCATAAACATAGCTCAGAGGCACGGCGTAGGGAAATCCTTCATCGCCCGCGAGCGCCAGCACTCCCGAAGTACCTCTCCTCAAAATCTCCTCGCTTTCGTCTTTCGAAAGCAGCTGTTTTTTCCTCCGCATATCCCGAAACATAACAAGATCCTCATTTCAAATAGTGGTAAACCTATTTTACCACTAAAATAATAAAAAGGCAAACGATATAAGAAAGGCGCAAAACAATCTGCCTCCTTCAATACCCATACTTCTTTCTGTGCCTGAAAAACATGACCGCAGACAAAACAAGAGCCATAAGCTCCGCCGCCGGCGTCGCCAGCCAAATACCATTCACACCTAAAATGGCGGGCAGCACAATCATTGTAATAAGCATAAATACAAAAGACCTCGAAAAAGCAAGCGCCGCGGAAACAAAACCATTGGACAGGGCTGTGAACATGCCGCTGGAAAATATATTGAAACCAATAAAAAACAAGGCGGCGGTGCAAATTTTATTTCCCGTCACTGCGAGATCATACACAGGGTTATCCGGGCGGGCAAATACACATACGAGCGGCCGGGTAAGGAAAAAGGATACGAACACCGTCAGGATGGAAATGGATGCAATCACCTTCAGGCTAACCACAACCAACTGTTTTAGTTTCGCGCGGTTCTGCTCCCCATAATAATAGCTGAGCATGGGCGCTACTCCATAGGAGTATCCCGTATACAACGAACTCGCAAACATCAAAACATACATAATAATTGTTACCGCTGCCACGCCGTCTTCCCCCACGTAATGGAGCATCGTCCAGTTAAACATCATCGTAATAATTCCGGTAACTAGCGCCGTTGCCATCTCGGAACACCCATTTGCCGCTGCATTTACGAGCACCTTCAGCCGGAACAGCGGCTTCTTAAAGTGCAACAAATTCTTTTTGCGGCTGAATACAAATAACCCTACAACCGCCGTAACCGAATATCCCAGTCCCGTAGCTACCGCCGCACCGCGAATCCCCCAATGGAACACAACGATAAATACATAGTCAAGCGCCATGTTCAAAACGCCGCCCGCCACAGAACAGATCAGGGAAAGCGTTGCCTTCCCGCTTGCTATCATGTAAAGCGTAAAATTATTCATTAGCAGGATTGGAACGGTAAACAGCAGATAACGGCTTAAATATTCCTCACAATATCCCGTCACATCTGGGGACAGATGCATCCCGGCAAAAATATGCCCCATAACGGCATACCCGAGTACGCACATCATAACCCCTGCCAAAACATTCACTAAAATCAGAAACGTAAAGTCCTCTTTTGCCTCCTCCCCCTTCTGCTCTCCCATCTTTCTCATAATAACCGCACTTCCCCCCGTGGCAAGCATAGTGGAAATTGCAGTGACAAACTGGATAATGGGAGCCGTCAGGTTTATTGCCGACAGCGCGTCAGTACTGACCCAGTTGGATACAAACAGGCCGTCAACCATTGTATAAAAAGACATAAATACCGTCATAGCAATAGTTGGAACGGCAAACTTTAAAATGTTTTTCAATGTTACAGGCTTTCCATATACATTTTCATTTTCCATCTTCTACCTCCGTATCTTTCACAGCTTATGCGCGTAACCTAACATTTACCCCTCTATACACATCATAAACCATACAGTTACAGTACGGTCAATAGGAAATAGGAATATATTATTTATTTTTATACTTCCTTGCCTGTTTCGTCCAATCTGTTGTATAATTACAGCAATAAGTGAACACCCCGAAGACTATTTATATATGATTAAAAAATTGGGGATAATGATGACAAGTAGAACGGAGACATCAAATGAATGAAAAGAGCAAATTACTCACAATTGGCCAGTTCGCATCACTGCACGGCATCAACAAAAAAACCCTGATGTGGTACGATGAGATTGATCTGTTTAAGCCTGCAGCCATCCACCCGGAAAACGGATACCGCTATTATAATTACTATCAAAGTCCTATTTTAGAAACTATTTTATTACTGAGGGAGCTGGATGTATCCATCCATAAAATCCAGGAATTTATGAAAAACCGTTCCGCAGAAAACTTAAAATGCCTTTTAGATGAAAAAATTGACGCCTTAGACGACAACATCCTTCATTTACAGGCAGTCAGAAAAACACTGTGCAACCACCGCCAAAATATGGTTTCCCTACTGACGTTGGACTTGTCAGAAATTAGCGTAATCTCAAAAGAAGAACACTGTTTCGTGACGGTCGATATAGACAAGGATACTACCTTTGAAGATGAAGTCGAGCAAATCACTGCAGAAACCGCTAAATACAAGCTAGGCCGCCTGCATGATGCCTCCTACGGTTCCATGATCCCCGTTTCCAGCCTGCAAAACGGCAACTTTGACAACTACACCAAATTGTTTATCGAAATCCCCTTCCTCACCCAAAAAGCCGGACTTCATATACAACCAAAGGGAAACTATATAAGAGCCTTCCACAAAGGGAACTGGGACGGGATCCCCCAGCGGTACAAAGCCATCTTAGATTATGCTGACAAGCTCGGACTGGTACTGTCCGGCTATTCGTACGAAAAAGGAATCAATGAAACCGTAGTCGACCGGATAGAGGATTATATTGTACAGATTGAAATTCCCATTCGCTCCTCATTTGTTTGAATCCTTAACACTATTCACATACATGGCAACTTTGCGCGTAAGCTTTCGTGGACATATCCGCGAAAAAAAACTTGCTGCTTTCGTCATCCAGCCATAGTAAACAAGCGTTTTTCCCTTACTCATGCCCTGGTATCCTGCACAGGCCACCGCCGCCGCATCCGATACTTGCAGCATGTGGAACATCCTGGATTTCTCTAACCCGGCATTTTTCATAAACCCCGTATCAACGGGTCCGGGACAGAGCGCCGTAACTGTTATACCATAAGGAGCCAGCTCTTCCGACAACGCCTCTGAAAAAGAGTGTACAAAACTTTTAGAGGCATAATACACAGACATATAAGGTCCTGCACAGAAAGAAGCCAGAGACGCCACATTCAATATTTTGCCCCGTTTTCTTTGTCTCATATTTTTTCCGTACAAATGCGTCAAATGCATCAACGCCAGTATATTGATATCCACCATATTTCTCTGGCGCTCCCATGCCGTATCCAGAAAACAATTAAAGTCGCCAAACCCTACGTTATTAATCAAAATATCCACCTGCCAGCCCCTCTTTGTGGTAAGCTGAAATACGTCGTCTGGCCCGTGGGACTCCGCTAAATCACAGGCAATTACCTCTACACTTGTACAATATTTAGAAATAAGCCACTTTTGAATTTTCTTTAATCTCTCTTCATTCCTCGCCACAAGGATAAGCGAATACCCCTTCTTCGCAAAAAGTTCTGCGAATGCAAGCCCAATCCCGCCGGTTGCACCTGTAATCAACGTATAATCAGTCATACGGTTCTATTTCTCCTCTTTGATTTAATAGCTTTTTGCACATTAATAAGTGCGTCAGCACTTATTTTATCACATTACTTTTTGCTTTACAAGTACGGAACCCCCATCTATTTTTCTACGCCCATTTCCAAATACAACGTGAAACAGGTTCCATGTTCTTTCTCACTTTGTACTTCCATTCTTCCCCCCATCAGCTCCACAATTGTTTTCACAACTAACAACCCAAGTCCATTTCCCCTGACCCGGCGCACCCTGGGATCATCCTCGCGCTCAAATGGCTGAAACAGTTTTGGCATAAAACTTTTGCCTATTCCGATACCAGTATCCTCGACAATAATACAAATCTCTATCCGGTCTTCTTTTCCAGCCGTCTCTTTCCTCTCACTTTCTTTTACCGTCAAAGCGACGGTTCCCCCTCGCGGAGTGTAGGAAATAGCATTTTTTAAAATATTCCAAATAGCAAGCCGCAGCCTTGCTATATCGCCAAATACCATTTCGCTCGTCACAGACAAATTTAATTTGAATTTTTGTTTCCTGCCCTGCGCCTGAAATAAAACAGCATTTGTCATCTCCTGAACCAATTGGTTTATCGAAAAAGCGGATATATTCAAAGGGCTTCCCGCTTCTACCACTTCGTTTATCATGCCAAAAAACTCTTCGTATATAACAGTCACTTCATTCTCCGTCTGCTGCATTTTTTCATTTATAAAAGAGACGAGGCGCTGTTTATCCGCCCGTTCATGTTCAAAAGCGTCAAGTGCCGCGCGCAATGTTGCACTCATTTCGTACTGCATTGTCCAATCTACAATAGTTAAAAGGTATCTGCCCTTGCCACAAGGAGATGTCTTCATGCGGATTTTCCGAATACTCTGATCCTTTCCGCTCACGACCTCATATTCCTTGCTATCTGAAAGCAAAAGCTCTCCTTTACAAAAGTTTTCGATAATTCTATCTCCCATAGGAAGATTCATTTCCTCAAACAAATATTTAACATTTCGGTATACTTCTTTTTTCTCAATTCCAAACAACCAGCTTACACTATCCGATACAAATTCCACTTTCTTTTTTGTAGGAAAATAGATCAACGCCAACATATCTGCGCCATCTACTATATAGTTTATATATCTATTCCTATCATCTCTTCCAAATGCCCGAAATGCCCATAAAATCCATATTGTAACTATTGTTCCCAGGAGGGACGCAACAATACAAACCAGCAAAATTATGTCTTGTCTCATAGTATTTCCCCCATGATTATCTAGCTGTATTTTTTTCACTGACTGATTGTAAAAGAACTATTAGACTTACATTATAACACGATTTTTACCAATTATCCAGTTTTTTAGAATTAAAATCCCAATTTTACCTTGTAAATCATGAACCTTCACTTAAAAAAGCCCGAAAACTCGGACTT
>CAJTZF010000027.1 GCA_910584245.1 uncultured Eubacterium sp. | reverse complement strand
TGAAGGTAGTCAACAACCTGTCCTCTTTCATTTTCTCCCTGATCCGTGCCATCGGCCTGATTCTGTTAGGTTTTGGTATTGTGCAGGTGGGGTTGAGTTTAAAAAGCCACGATCCGAGCCAGAGGGCGAATGGTTTTCTGACGCTGGCAGGCGGGATCGTTATCACCTTTGCCAAGGAGATTCTGGATTTGATAACAAAATAAAATACCGGAGTGAAGTGTGAAGGAAATTGATGGTTCGTAAAAACCTCACTGATCAATTTTTCGTTCCGCTATGCGGAACTCTCTTCACGATTTGTTGTGCCGCCTGTGGCGGCATGTCTGAAAGATTGGAGGGGGTGAAGATGATTTGAGTGATAACTGGATTGTGCAGAACTTAAATTCTGCATTGGAAACATGGAACGAAAAGCTGTCAGAAATCTGGACCTTGTTATCGCAGGACCCGGAAAAGTTTAAGGACGGCGCCATATGGGATGTAATAAATATGGTCAACGGCGCACTGAAGGGAATTGGCTATGGACTTCTGGTTCTATTTTTTGCCGTGGGTATCGTAAGGACCTGTGGCAGTTTTGCGGATGTCAAATTTCATTTGAGAACACGGGCAGATATGCCCCTTTTAAGAACTGAATACGGAACTTGCACAAGCACTTGCTACTGACCGAGAAAAACGGTTAAGCGGCAGGTGCTTTTGCTTTTTTAAAAAATCAGAATACCATGTCTAAAAATATATCCCCCTGCGGGCTGTTGGGTGAGAGGTCAAAACCTCCCGCCCTTTTTTTATTGCCGCAAAACGATAGCGATAGATTTGCTCCTTGAAAATTCCATAGCAGCCGCCAGAGGGATACCTGCCGCAACGGACAGCAGAGCCACGATATGAGCCTGCCCGTTGCTCAATCCGTGCATAGCACTGACAGAGAAAACGCCGCTTTGAAAAAGCGTGGAACTGTATGGACTGGCTGTGTTACATACCCTTGCTTCATTGCAGGGGTAAATCTATTCAAGGAGGTCATGCCTATGTGCAGTAAAACCAAACGAAAATGCCGAAAGGAGGAAGCCTATGCAGAAGCTGAATCTGGTGGAAGCGGAAACGCTCCTTTATGAGCCGCTTGAAAAGCCGTCCTTTGTGGTGGACGGTCTTATCCCCACGGGCTTGTCGCTGTTCTGCGGCTCACAGAAAATCGGCAAGAGCTGGCTCATGCTCAAGCTCTGTCTTTGCGTGTCGCAGGGGCTTCCCCTTTGGGACATGCCCACAAAGGCGGGCGATGTGCTGTACCTCTGTCTGGAGGATACCTTTTTCCGCATACAGGACAGATTATTCCGTCTGACCGATGAAGCAAACAGGAAGCTCCATTTCGCCGTGGCGAGCTGCAAGCTCTCGGACGGTCTGATGGTACAGCTTGAGGACTATCTGAAAGTATATCCCGGCAGCAGGCTCATTGTCATTGATACGCTGCAAAAGATACGCACCGCTTCCAAAGACAACGCCTACGCCAACGATTACGGCGATATATCGCTGATAAAGGACTTTGCCGACAGGCATTCCCTTTCGGTGGTGGTCGTCCACCATATCCGCAAGCAGAACGACAGCGATGTGTTCAACAAGGTGTCTGGCACGACAGGTCTGACGGGGAGTGCGGACGCTACCTTTGTTCTGGAAAAGGAGAGCCGTGCGTCCGATACCGCAAAGCTGTTTGTGACGGGCAGGGATATCGAATATCAAGAGCTGACGCTCCGCTTCCGTGATTGCAGTTGGGAGCTTGTGGAGCGCAGGGAGCAGGCGGAGCTTGCGAGGGAAGCCGTGCCGCCCGTCCTTTTTCGGCTGGTGGAGTTTATGCGGGACAAAGCGGAGTGGTCGGGGACGGCAACGGAGCTTCTGTCTGCTATGGGGGAAAGCGGGGATTTATCCACGGTCATCACGAAATGGCTCAACGAGTACCGCACAACCTTTCTGAGCGAGAACGGCATTTGCTATGGATACCGCCGAAAGCGGTACGGCAGGCAGATTGTGCTTACGATGGGCGGTGACAGCCGTGACAGGTGTGACAGCGATATTGGGATGCCCTCCCATGCTGTCACGGCTGACGGTGATACCGCCGTTCTTTTATCCGAAGCGCAGAGCGGAGGATAAAGCAGGGCGCAGCCCTGCCAGAAGGGAGTCCAGAGGGAACGGCTGGCACACGACTTTGCGGAGCAAAGTGTAGTGTGTTACACCCTGTAAACGCAGTCGGAAAAATCGGGAGATTTTTCTGACCGCAGGGGTGGCTTTACGAGCCGAAAAGGGCGAGTAATGCCCACGCCTGCACCTTGCGTTTACGGGGTGTTCTCCCGCAGGGTGACAGCGCAGGGGTATCCCAAAATACCCGTCACACCTGTCACGGCTGTCACCCTGCGGGCAGGGCTTACGCTCTGCACAAAGAAAAACGAAAGGAAGGAACGAGAAATGCCCTATGCAATCCTGCGCTTCCAGAAGCGCAAGGCGGGCGGCGTGGCGGCTTGTGAACGCCACAACGAACGCAAAAAGGAAGCCTACAAGAGCAATCCCGATATTGATATGGAACGCTCAAAGAACAACTATCACCTTGTACCGCCGCCCCGCTACACCTACAAGAAAGAGATTAACCGCATGATAGCAGAGGCAGGCTGCAAGGTGCGGCGTGACAGCGTGATGATGGTGGAAACCCTTATCACCGCTTCGCCAGAATTTATGAACAGCTTACCGCCCGAAGAACAGAAAGCGTATTTTACGATGGCTCTGGATTTCATTTCGGAGCGTGTCGGCAGGCAGAATATCCTCTCCGCCGTGGTGCATATGGACGAAAAAACGCCTCATATGCATCTTTCCTTTTGCCCGATTACGCCCGATGGGAAGCTGTCGGCAAAAGCCCTTTTGGGCAACCAGAAATCGTTATCCGAGTGGCAGACCGCCTACCATGAGCGGATGTCCGCACGGTGGAATGAGCTTGAACGGGGGCAGTCCTCGATGGAGACAAAGCGGAAGCATATCCCCACATGGCTCTTTAAATTGGGCGGCAGGCTGGATAAGCAGTACGGGGAAATCGTCAACGCCCTGTCGGACATTAACGCCTTTAACGCAGGGAAAAAGCGGGACAAGGCTCTGGAGCTTCTGGCGGCGTGGCTTCCCAATGTGGAGAAGTTCTCAAAGGAAATCGGGAAACAGCAGGCGTATATTGACAGCTTGAAAGCGAAAATCGGGCAGGAAGCCGATTACGCCGAGCGTATGCGGGACGGGAAGTATGCGGAGGAATTAAAGGTACAGCAGGCAAACCGAAAGATATTTGAGCTTCAGCGCACAAACGCTCAGATGGAACGTCTGCTCTCCAAAGTCCCGCCCGAAGTGTTGGCGGAGATACAGAAAACGAGCAGAAATAAATCAAAGGAAAGGTAGTAAGTGGATGAAAAAACAGGATTTTACCGTATTGAAGACAGCGGATTTGCACCCGTTCCCCGACAATCCGTTCCGTGTTGTGGAGGATGAAATGTTGATGGAGCTTGCGGAGAGCATTAAGGAGTTTGGCATGGTAACGCCTATCATCACCCGCCCGATGGAGGACGGGAACGGCTATGAGGTGATTGCGGGGCAGCGGCGTGTCCGTGCTTGTGAGCTTGCAGGGATAGATACCGTCCCTGCTTTTGTTTTGCCCTTAGACCGTGACAGGGCGATTATTACCCTTGTGGACAGCAATATTCAGCGTGAAAATATCCTCCCCTCGGAGCGTGCGTTTGCCTACAAGATGAAGTTAGAAGCGATGAAGCGGCAGGGCTTCCGCACGGATTTAACTTCTCCCCAACTTGGGCAGAAGTTGACTTCGGTGGAGCAGCTTGCCCAGAAGTCCCCCAACAGCCGCACACAGATACAAAGGTTTATCCGATTGACGGAGCTGATACCGCCGATTTTGCAGATGGTGGACGAGGGAAAAATCGCCCTCACGCCTGCGGCGGAGCTGTCCTTTTTGCGGAAAGAGGAACAGGAAAACCTGCTTATTACGATGGAAAGCGAGGAAGCAACGCCCTCACTCTCCCAAGCGCAGCGTATGAAAAGCCTTAGCCAATCGGGGCGGCTTGACATGGACGCTATCTTTGCGATTATGACCGAGGAAAAGGGAAACCAGAAAGAAACCGTGAAAATCGGCATGGAGAAGCTGAGAAAATACTTCCCAAAAGGCACAACGCCGAAGCAGATGGAGGACATCATCATCAAGCTTTTAGAGCGAGAATTGCAGAGAAAACGGAACAGGGACAGCCGATAATCTTCTCTTTTCGGGCAGTAAATACAGAAAGTTAAGGTGGGAAATGAAAGATATTCAGTATGAGATTATAAAGGAAATCGCCGTACTTTCTACAAGCGACAGCGGCTATACAAAGGAAATCAACCTTATCTCTTGGAACGGGAAAGAGCCGAAATACGATATTCGCAGCTTCTCCCACAACCGTGAGAAATGCGGCAAGGGCATTACGCTGACCGAAACGGAAGTGGAAAAGCTCCTTGCCGCATTGCAGAAAGTGTTGTCGGAATGATGTTTTATCTGGATTGGGGGCGTTTTCGGACGCTCCTTTTCCTTTTTGGAGGGAGGATATATGCCTATGGCAAAAGCAGTACAACGCCCGAAGATAACGGTGCAGGCGGTCTATTCGGGCGGTGGGGATATGCGGGAGATATTCATTTCCCTGCTTGTGGACGAGGTGCGGCGGGGGAAATGCCCTGTCCGCACCTTTGAAATTGTGAAAGAACCAGAATACAATTTAAGCACAACAACAGAAAAGGAGGCGGGCTGAATGGGTATTTTAAGGACAGCTCTCTACTGCCGCCTGTCGAAGGACGATATGGCGCAGGGGGACAGCGAGAGTATCAAAACGCAGAAAGCAATGCTCACGCAGTATGCAAAAGAACATGGTTTTATGGTGGTGGAGGTCTATGTGGACGACGGATTCAGCGGTTTGAATTTCGAGCGTCCAGACTTCAACCGTATGCTTGATGACATTGAAGCGGGGAAAATTGATGTGGTAATCACAAAGGATTTATCCCGTCTGGGGCGTGACCATTTAAAGGTGGGGCATTTCACGGAGATTTATTTCCCGATGAAGAATGTGCGGTATATCGCCGTCAACGACTGCGTGGATACCGCCAGCAAGAACAACGACATTGCCGCCTTGAAGAATGTCATAAACGAATTTTACAGCAGGGACAATTCGAGGAAAATCCGTTCTTCCATACGGGCGAGGGCAAAGGCGGGGCTTTACCGCACTGCCTTTAACCCTATCGGCTACCGCAAAGCCCCCGACAACCATAACAGGCTTATTGTGGATACGGAAACGGCATGGATTGTTAAGCGTATCTTTGAGCTTGCCAATGCAGGCATGGGGGCGCACAAAATCGCTAAGACTTTCCGAGAGGAACAAGTCCCCTCCCCCTCTTGGTGGCTGCACTCCCGTGGGGAAAAGGACTATTCCGAACGGTTTGAAAATCCCGCCAACAAATACGAATGGTCGCACACGGTCATACAGAACATTATTAAAAATCCGTTGTATCTTGGACACACGATTATGTGTAAGAAAGAGATTGTATTTAAGGTGGGGGTTTATAAAAATGTTCCCGAAGCAGACCAGATACGGGTGGAGAACACCCATGAGCCGCTTGTGTCGCAGGAGGTTTTTGACGGGGCGAACGCAAAGGTTTTGAGCCGCAGGCGGGATACCACGGATAATTTCGTATCCCCTTTTTCGGGGCTTGTGAAGTGCGGAGCCTGCGGCAAGGCGCTGGGCTTGCGGTATTGGGGGAAGGACAGGCACCGTATTTATATCTGCACCACCTATGCCCACGACACAAAAGCCTGCTCTGACCACCGCATTTTCTACGAGGATTTATACAACGCCGTCCTTGCCGATATCCAGTACCATGCCCGTCTTGCCTATGAGGACAGGGACAAAGCGGTGGCTCTGGCGGTGAGGATGAACGCAAAGGCGGACGGGAGCAGGGGGAAATCCAACGAAAGCAGGCTGAAGCAGGCGAAGAAACGCTATGATGAAGTGACGAGGTTATTCGACAGGCTCTATGAGGATTCCCTTTCGGGGCGTATCTCTAACGACAATTTTGCCCGTCTGATTGACAAGTACCAAACGGAGCAGGGACAGCTTTTAGGGCAGATACAGAGCCTTGAAAACGCCCTGCAGGAGGTCAAGGACAGCCAGACCAATGCGGTGCAGTGGGCGGCTCTGATGGCGGAATATGTGGGGATACAGGAGCTGACCGCTGAAAACCTCAATCTCTTGGTGGAGCGCATTGAGGTGTTTGACCGCACACAAACCGAAGCAGGAACAGAGCAGGCAATTAAAATCTGTTACCGCTTCGGCGGTTACATAGGGGAACGCCGCTTCAAGGCAAAGGTTTTAAGGAACACGGGTGGCTGGGAGATACGCCGCAGAAAAGAGGGGAAAGACGATGAAAAAGTATCATTTGTATTTTGATGAAACGGAACGGCGGGTGATAATCCTCTGCTTAAATGATTTCCGAAACAAGCTGATTGCAGATGGCAGATATACGGACTGCGTGGACGAATTGATTATCAAGTTCGCCCATGCAAAGACGGTCAAATTAAAAATACGGAGGTAGAAAGACATGGCAAAGACAATTTTTGAGGAACTGGGCGGCAGATATGAGCGGCAGGGGGATTACCTTATCCCCCGCATTGCCTTACCCGCCGAAAAGGAACAGCCGATTGGCTTATTCGGGCAACGGCATTTGGACTATCTGAAACAGCACCGCAGGGTTACATACATCAATCTTCTCACAAGCGGCAGGCTCAATTCTTACCTTGCCGACATTGACAGGCAGGCGCAGGAACGCCTTGAACGGCTCATAGAGGGCATGAAACAGGCGCAGGGTATCACAGAACAGCTAAAGGCTGAAAATGCCTTAGAATGGGTCGGGAGGCTCAATAACATACGGGCTTGTGCGATGGAGATTGTGAACGAGGAAATCATTTACGCATAGGCAACACGGCGACAGAGGGTTAAAGCTCTGTCGCTTTTCTTTTCGGAGAGCTTTGATTAAAGTTCATACTTCTGTGCTTGATACAGTCCGTTTGAATGGATATACTAAATACAATACACAACAGGGAGTCAAAAATGTTTGAATATATGACAGCACAGGAAGCCACAGAAAAATGGAATGTATCGCTCAGATGGGTGTAGCGGTATGCAAGGAAAACCGTGTTGAGGGAGCTTCAAATATAAATCGTGAGTGGCTTATTTCGCAAAATACTGTCAAGTCAGACGATGCACGAAAAAAGAAAAAGAAAAATATTTCAAAAAATTTGTAAGGTTTTTTAAAGTACGAAGTCTTATAAGTAAGGAGGTGAGAAAGTGGCAGGTTTTGAAGAAGAATTTGAGAAAATATACATAAGATACTTTAATGATGTGTTTCTTTTTCTCAAAAAGCTGTCAAAAGACGAAAGCATTGCGGAGGAAATCACAAGCGAAACTTTCTTTAAAGCAATGCGTTCAATAGATAATTTTCGTGGTGAAACAGATGTCCGTGTCTGGCTTTGCCAAATTGCAAAAAACTGTTATTTCTCCTACTTGAAAAAGCAACACCGTGTTGAAAATATTGATGATATTGATTTACCAGACAATCAAGACACCATTGAGGAACAAATATCAAAGCAATATGATGCGATGCAAATACATCTCCTGTTGCATAATTTAGCTGAACCTTATAAGGAAGTTTTTATGTTACGGGTCTTTGGAGAGTTGAGCTTTAAACAGATTGCAGATATTTTCCAAAAGACAGATAACTGGGCTTGTGTCACTTATCACCGAGCAAAAAATAAAATATTAACACAAATGGAGGACAAAGATGAATAATAAATGTAATTTAATCAGAGACATCCTTCCGCTTTATGTAGAAGACATGGTAAGTATGGATACACGAGAGTTTGTTAGTGAACATCTCGAACATTGTGAAACGTGCCGTGCAGAGCTTGAACATATGCGGAAACCCGCAGACATTATCCCAGACGCTGATATTGTTCCGCTAAAAAAAATAAAAAAGGAGTTATTTATCAAACGCCTTCAGACTGTTTTTTTAACAGCGATTTTGGCATGTGCCATAGTGACGGTTCTTTTTGGAATTTTAACATCACCTAAATTTTTCCCCTATTCCGATGACTTGTTCCATGTTAATAGTGGCACTGACGGAAGCATTACCATCGCTTTTGATAATAAGGTAACAGGTTATAGCTGTATGAAAGAGTTTAATGATGAAACGGAAACAGAGATTTATCAGATAAATGCTTGGACTACGACCTGGGACATATATTCGTCCAATCGTGGAAAACAAAATATGGTTATTCCCTCTGATAGAGAAACTAACATTCAGATTTTCTATGCTCAAAATGATGGTTCCGAAGATGTATTGATTTATGGGACAAATGATAATGCTTATCAAGACACTGTAACATTGCCAAGACAAATTTTCCTGCCATATTTTATATTAGCTTTTCTTGTCCTTGTCATACTTGCAGTTCTACGGTTTTTATTGAAAAACAAGCACGCAATGATTGTATGGATTGACAGAGCTATACTTTTCCCAATTTCCTATATGGCAGCTCATCTTTGCACAAAAGGAATCAACTTTATGAGTTATTCGTCACAACGAGATTTTTGCGTTATTATTCTGGTTGCTATGCTGTTTTATTTTGCGATGTTGACAGCGAAATCTCTTTATAAAGCAAAGATAGGAACATCACAAAAGAAAGATAGGAATTAACGCTCAATACTTTAAAGGGGTAGACCATGAAAAAATCTCTATTTAGGATAACAGATATGTTAGAGCTAAGTTTTGCATATATTCTCTGCTTTTCTCTAAATTTGCTTTTGGATTATGTAAAGACTTTAGATTTGGATTCTTATCTTCTAAAAGCTTTTTTGAAAAATTTTATTGATTATCAGCCCTTAGTGGTTTCGCTATTTACAGTCATTGTGGTAGTTTTTCATTATCAAATGCTGCAAAGGAAAAGAACAGAAATATTTTGCAGAATACTTGTGGGAGGTACTGTATTTAATATCACAACTCGGTATATACGGGACAGCTTAACGATATTAATTCCCGTTTACCTTCTGTCGATTTTAGCAAATGCTTATTTGGATTTCAACTTTTTCGGCAACTTTTACTTAGTTCTCATTTTGGTAACATACATACTAATTAGTTCAAGGCAGGTGTGGAAATATGAAAATTTTTAGGTTTATTGTTTCAAAAATATTTTTAAGAAAAGCGATACTTGGCATAGGTATGATTCTGTTGCTTTGCATGGCGAATTACATAACCTTTACTGCTGCTCGTTCAATTTTATCAACTTTTCAAGGGTATCAAGAAACAAAATATATCAATCAAGAAGGAATTTACATCGCTAATTTAGACCCAAACAGTCATATGGATATGGGTCTAATTAACGAAAATGGAATACAAGCAGTATACGACTATTTGAACAATAACTTTAATTATGCTTTTTATACAGATGGATTTATTGCATCCATATCTAACACTGATGATATGGAAATATCATTAGGCTATATGAATGAGGAGTATTATAAATTAAATCAATTTGAGCTTTCACAAGGGGCAGATGTAGATTTTAATTACCAATTTGATGAGGAAATACCAGTTTTAATAGGAAAAGGGTTAAGTACAACATACCCCGTTGGGTCAAAAATAAAAATTGAAGAATCTATCCTTGGACAACCAATAACTCTAAAAGTTCAAGGGGTTTTGAAGCAAAATGCTTACCATTCCAATTATTATGCTCTCAATTCCAAGACATACTACAATTTTTCGATTCTTGTTCCTGTAAATGAGGAATTTATGAATCACGCAAATATAGACCTTCGATTAAATGGTCTCATGGATGTAACAATTCTGCAAACCACAAAAGAAGAAATAACGGATTTGGGTGAGGTTATCAAAGATAATTTGGGCTTAAAATTTAATTTCTTTAGCCAACAGGAAAATTATGATTATTTCAATGAGTATTATCTTCATACCTTAAAAATCATTTGCATAATAACCTTTATTTTGCTTGTAGTTATAACTTGTCTTTCTGTTTGGAACGCATTAGTTAGCGTCCGTTTAATGTTAAAAGACTTTACAATCAATCTGTTGGTTGGATTGAGTTATTCAAAGTTGAAAAAAATTTTTTATGGTTATTTTGGGATACTTTCGTTTATTAACCTAACAGTTGTTTTTATAATCACTGCTTTTGACAGATATGGGTGCTGGCTAAGAAAAGATGCCACCTTTGCCACTTATGGATTATTTGGTTTGATAGGTATGGACTGGTTGGCTTTATTGTTAGTTGCTGCTTCTGATATTCTTATCGGAGTAATTGTTGTGGAGAGTATGTTATGGAAAATCAAAAAAATTCCAATTTCCTTGGGGGTGTTACAATGACGAAAATTATTGATTTAAGCGTTAAAGAAAAAATCTATAAAAGCAAAAAGACACAGATTTCAATATTAAATGATTTCAAACTCGAAGTCACAGATGGTGAGAAAATTGCCATTGTAGGAGAATCTGGAGTAGGAAAAAGCTCTTTGCTTAATATTATCGGATTGATAGATAGAAACTATAACGGTGAATATACTCTTTTGGGTTCGCTCACTAATAATCTACATACAAATGAGTTGGCACAATGGCGAAATCAAAAGATTGGTTTTGTTCTTCAAGAATCAGCACTTATCAATTCTTTGACGATTGAAGATAATATCAAATTGCCTTTACTTTACGCAGGCGCTGAAAAAAAAGAGTTTAAGCCAGAGGATTTTGAAAGTGTAGTTGATGCAATTGGCATTAAACCAATATTAAAAAAGAAGCCGCTTGAATGTTCTGGCGGAGAAAAAGCGAGAGCCGTATTTGCCAGAGGAATCATTATGAAACCTCAAATTATTTTGGCTGATGAACCAACAGCGTCTCTGGATATAGAGAACAGGGAAAGAATTGTAACTTTGCTTTTTAAAATGAACAAAGAATTTAACACGACTATCATTACCGTAACTCACGATTTGGAAATAGCTAATCGTCATGATAGAATAATTCATCTTGAAAGGAGTAAGTAAAATGGGATTTTTTGCAATGGTAGCGTCAATGTTGTTAGGGATATTTTTTATTGCCCTCGGAATATCTCGTAAAAAGCATAAGGGGTGGTCTATTAGCCTTATTGCACTTGGAATAGTATTTGTTATTATTTCAGTTTATTTGGGACTTCCTAAATAAAAATTGGTTTGCGAATAATGGTTAAGGTCAATGTGGTGATTGTATGCAGAAAGAAAATATGAAATGGCTATTATGCCCTCTTTGCGGAAATAAAACCCGCAACAAAATTAGAGAGGATACGATATTGAAAAACTATCCCCTTTACTGTCCGAAATGCAAGCAAGAAGTTTTGATTGAAGTCAAGGACTTGCAAGTAACCATCATCAAAGAGCCAGACGCTTTAGACGCAGAGCCGATGAATGAGTGAGCAATCACCGTTTGTCGGCTCTTTTCTTTTTACATAGGCAGGACAAGCCCACCTAATAAAAAAACGATGTGCGGGTGGGCTGATTTGTTATGCTTGAATTACCCTCCGACTTCGCTTTTGAAGTTTGGAGGGATTTCTTTTGCCTGTAAGCAGCTTTCATCTGCATTTACATATACTATACCGAGGATGGACGGATAATCTGTTAAAAAAATCCTCACTAACACATGGGGGCTTCCTGCCCTACAAGTAGAAGTCAAATATCTACATAATAGAAATAGATTCTCCTTAAACCGTAAAGGTGTGACAGCCCTTACGGTTTTTCTTTTGTCGTTTTTTGCAGGAATATGCCATATGGCAGTTTCTGGCATGGGCTGCCGTTCTCCGCCTTTCAATCTGGAGTTTAGCGATTTTCAAAATTCAGATTGGAGGTGTCTACGGTGAAATACGCACCGAGAAAAGTATATATCAAAGAGAATGGCGGTTATGTGGAGTTGTCCTATATGGATTTTTGCCGCCGCAGGGAAGCAGACCGTACATATTCGGACAAGCTCTTTATCCCTGTGCAGGGCTGCCTTATTGAGGTTATGCGGGAACAGTACACGGACTTCTATCGGGATAAAGAGCGGTGGCGTTATCTTCAGAAACTTGATACGAAGAACAGCCAGCTTTCATTGGACGGCTTTGTCGATAGCGAGGGCAACTCTCTGGACTTTATTGCCGATGAAACGGCGGACATTGAGGAAACGGTTATCCATTCCATGATGTTGGACAGGCTGAACGCTGCCCTGCTCTTGCTGTCGGACGATGAGCAGGTGTTGATACGGGCAATCTTCTTTGACGGTGTTTCTACGAAAGAGATTGCAAGGATGGAAAATGTAGACCAGAGTACGGTAAACAGACACAAGCTCAAAATTCTGGCAAAGCTCAGAAAAATAATGGAAAGCAGATTTTAAGTGCAAAGCCCCTTTGATTTTTCCTTTGGGAAATCGAGGGGGCTTTGTTACTGCCCTCTCAATCTTGGATTTATGGAAATCCCGATTGGAGGAAAAGAAATGGCATATAACCACGGACGGGAGGAGCGCAAATGGCGTATCTGGAAAGAGGCGGAGGAAAGGATTTTACGGAAGTGCGGCGTTGACGAGGATACCATCGAGAAAATCCGTATCTATGACAGGGCAGATTTTAATGCCGCCAGACGCTTCTACCGCTATCTGAATGATGTCGGGGAATACCTTGAGGGAATGGCAGACAGGGAGAAGCAAACGGAGGTTAGGACGGTGGCTGATTTACTGGACGAGATTGAAAATGAAAATCTGTACCTCGCATTAGTTACGATAGACAGGCGCACTCTGAAAATTGTTCTCCTAAAAATGCAGGGCTATTCCACAAAGGAGATTGCCCCGATTGTCGGTCTGACAACGGGGGCTGTCTACGCAAGGATGGGACACCTGCGGAAAAAGCTGAAAGCCTTTAAGCGGTAAGGGAAGAAAATTACATTTGCCTGCGGGCTATGGGGTGAGAGGTCAAAAACCTTTCGCCCTATTTTTTCGCAGGAGGAAAAACATAATGGCATACCGAGTTAAGACATATACGCTTCGGGAGGAAGCGGCGGAAAACGGCACAAGGTATTTTATCAGCTTTAAGGACGGGCAAGGCAGCTATCACGAATTAGAGGTGTCTGAACAATTCTTTATAGAGTTTCGGCAGATGGAGCGCAGAAACCGTAACCTGCTACAATCGGATGAACGCCACAAAGAATTTTTCGAGCTTTCCGATGAAGCACTTAACAAAAGGTCAAGGGTTACGCCGAAAAGTGTTGACGAGCTGATTATCGAGCAGGAACGCTCCGAGCTGCTCCACCGTATCATTGCGGCTCTGCCAGAGATACAAAGACGGCGTTTCCTGCTCTATTACGAGTACGATTTCAATTACTATGAGATTGCTGCAATGGAGCATTGTACGGCACAGGCGGTTAGGCGGTCTGTTGTTCTTGCCAAAGAAAAAATAAAAGCGCAGATGAAAAAATATCTCTGCCCATAACAGATTGATAACGCTCTTGTATCTTCGGATATTGGGACGTTTTTCTGATATGTTCTCTAATGGAATTTAGCAGATATGAAAAAGCCAGAGCATGTCCTGAAAGCCTTTATCCGTTTCGCATTGGCACAGGGGGCGGTAAAATATGGCATGGAACTGATGACGGCCATTTTCTCGATTGTGCAGGGAATCGTTTCTACGATTATGGAAAAATCGGGCATGACGGGAGGCAATGTCACGCAGCTTCCAAAGGCTGTTGTAGAAAAGGCGGAGTCCGTGGGAATGCTGGAATCCATTCCGCTCTGGATTGTGACGCTGCTTGGCAGTCTTCTGATTACCATTTTGTCATTTATCATGATACTGACCGTATACGGCAGAATGTTCAAGTTATATATGTACACAGCGATCGCACCCATCCCAGTCGCTGCATTTGCAGGCGAACCGACACAGGCTATCGGAAAGAACTTTATCCGTTCCTATGCGGGGGTATGCTTAGAAGGGGCAGTTATTGCGTTGGCATGTATTATATTTTCTGCATTTGCGGCAAGCCCGCCCGCGATAGGAAGCGGGGATATGTCTGCTGTAACGATTGTATGGGAATATATCGGAGAACTGGTATTTAACCTGCTGATTCTGGTGGGAGCGGTAAAGGCATCTGATCGGATCGTAAAAGAGATGATGGGTTTGTAGACGGTCATTGGAAACGAGGAAATACGACAGGAAAAAGAATCCGTTTTTATTTTAGGAATTCTCTTGCATAAAGAACAAAAAACGCCTATACTATAGGTAAAGGAAGTAAAGAAATTAAAGAGAGCAAAGGAGGGAAGGGCAGATGGAAATCGCAAAAATATCGAGCAAGGGGCAGATTACCATACCCATATCTGTAAGAAACCGCCTGCATCTGAATACCGGGGATAAGGTACTGATACTGGAGGAAAACGGGAGATTTTATATCGAGAATGCGGTAAACATGGCGTTTAAACGTGTGGAGGAAGGCTTCCGTGGCGCAGCGGCAGAGGCCGGCTTCCAGTCTGAAAAGGAGATGCAGGACTATGTGAGGGAAATCCGGGAAGAACGCAGGGGGAGATAACAGATGAGGATTATGCTAGATACGAATATACTGATTTCCATCATCTTCTTTCCCTCCGGGGTGACGAGGGAATTTACCGGACGGGTGGGGCTTGGGAACCGAATTGTGTTATGCGACTATGTGATTGAAGAACTGCGGCTTGTGGTAGACAGGAAGTTCCCAGGACGGAAAAAGATTCTGGAGCAGTTTTTCTATGAACTGCCCTTTGAACTGGTCTATACGCCAAAGGACTTAAATTTGGAAGATTTTCCTGCGGTAAGGGACAGTAAGGATACGCCAATCCTTGCCACTGCCATTTTGGAAAATATTGATATACTGGTAACCGGGGATAAGGATTTGCGGGTGGTGGAGACAGAATACCCGGAGATTATGACGATGAGTGAATTTATAGAAAGATATTGAATTAGATAAGAAGGAGAACAGGGCAATCGGAAACGGTTGCTCTTTTGTTATGTTGGAAACATCGGCTTTTTCGTTTTGTAGTTAATGATTGTAAAGGAAAGGAGCCTTTGTTATAATGTGGATTGTAATTAGCTGATAAGGTATTAAACAATTCGTATGCTGTAGATGGTAGTGACTGGTAAATATTATGTTAGGAGGAAATATGGAAATGGGTATGACTAATAATATTACAAGAAAACCAACAGTGTTTGTTAGTTCTACTTGTTATGATTTAAATAGTGTAAGAAAAGAAATAAAAGATTTTTTTGAACAACAATTAGGTTATGAAACTATTTTGTCAGAATACATGGAATTCCCAATTTCACCAGAAAGAGATACATTTGAAAATTGTGTAGATAATGTTGACACAAAGGCAGATATTTTTATATTAATTGTGGGAACAAGATATGGACACGTCATGGAAGATAAGAAAAAATCTATAACCAATATAGAATATCTCCATGCAAAAGCGAAAGGGATTCCAATTTATATATTTATTCATAAGAGTATTATTGAAACATTGCCCAAGTGGGAAAATGAGCCTAATACAGATTTTTCAGGAATAGTTGATAACACAAGTTTATTTGAGTTTGTCCAGCAAATAAGGAGTGAAGATAATAAATGGACTTTTGAATTTGAGTGCGTTGAAAATATAGTTGAAAGTTTAAGGGTACAAATTGCAAATTTACTTAGTGATAGTCTAGTATTACGCATGCACAAATATGAAAATGGTATCTCCAAGAAGGTAATGAGTTACTTTGGGGAAGTATTTGAAATGGCAGTTGAGAAACCACGGTTATGGGAATTTCGCTTATTTGCCGCAGTATTAAAAGAGAATATGAAACGGACTGAGGATTTGCAACTTGATTTGAAGTATGGAATATCATTTGAGAAAGTTTATATAGTAAAAGATTTGAAAGAATCTGTGGAATGGATTTTAGCAAAAGTTTTTGAATTAAAGAATTATATTTCCATGATTGAACCGTTAATAAATGATGCATTGACAATGGCACTAGGCGTTCCGGGTGAGTCAGGTATGGAACAGGCAGGGCTTGAACGCTCTATGGCAAAGAAAGGATGCTCCCCTGACAACTCTGCCTGTGAAGGACTGTTTGGCCGTTTAAAAAACGAAATGTTTTATAACAGGGACTGGACAGGCGTCAGCATCCAGGAATCCATTGACATACTGAATGAATATCTGATATGGTATAACGAAAAGAGAATCAAAATTTCACTTGGAAATATGATCCCAAGGGAGTACAGACAGAGTCTTGGATTGGCAGCTTAACCAGTCTAGGAAAATGTCCGCACCCCCCACTCGGGATAGGCTACATTTTAAATTCCTGTTCGGAAGTGTTCTCGTTCCAATGTACGTTGAGACCGTGGGAAGCAAAGGCTTTTTCAATTGCATTAATAGGGAAGTATAGCAATTGAAATCCCTCCGACTTCATGTGGTTCATTGAATTTGTTGTAAATTCACCCGCCAAAACGGCGCCATAAAAAGGACTGGATTCACTATAACGGCTTACTAACGGCTTAATAGCCGCTGATATTTCCTGCACTTTATTTTTTGAGTGTTTTGTATATCTGTGCCAAGTTATTTCTATAAATGTCCTGGGCTTTCCAAGTTTTATTTCGGATCCCTCACATTCAATTACGATATCTAGTTTGTGGGTATTTCCATTAATGTCTTTCCATTTTACATTCCGGTCTCTGGTTTTTTCGAAATAAAACTCCTTAAAGCCTGCTGCGACAGCCAACCGGCCTAACCATTCATCCACGGGAACATATACTCCATATGGTGCGGAATCGCCGATGACAAAACAAACCGTCGCCCCTTTTTGCAGACATATCTTAAATGCTGCCATACCTTTGCTAAATCAAAGAAATATAATGCTATCATTGTGTGATAGTTTTTCTTTCCCCCATGATTTTCTTTTTCTAAATCTAACTTTGTACATACATCCATTATCTCTTTGTATATTGGTTTAAGTAAAGGGTCCTCTAAATAGAGAAAGGTATCTTTTCTTTCTCTTGAAACCATTTGTGAGCAGGAACGCACTAATCCTGGCCTGATTTTGTCCTGTAACTCTCCCCATGAATTTATTTCTCCCAATACGCATAATTCTAACTTTGTCGCATCTGCATAGTCATAATTATTTGCGTAAGGCGGGGATGTAATTATAAGATCAATACTACCCCCTTCTATAGGCGATGGCATCCGGGCGTCGTGATTTATCAATGTGGAACATGGTTTTGCCTGATTTACCTGATATATTTTCATGTCCTCATACATCAAATCAACTTGCCTGGAAAATGTATCAAAGGCAGTTAGCACTTTTGCTTTTTTCTTATTAGGCAATACGTATTGCCATGTGGCAGTCCCCGCATGGGAAGAGGCGCGTAACATTGAGACGAAAGCCAGCCATGATAGTTCATATGCGGGGGGAAGAGGAATCGGTATAGGAACTTAATGCTTTTTTTAAGTGATCAATTTCTGTGAGATTTTTATCATCGTAACATTTCAAAACAATATTCGGATAATCGTCAATTGCCGAATGGTTATTTTGGGCAAGTGCCAGCAGATTATTAGCTGTCTGCAAAAAATGGTCGGGGTTTGTTGGCCAAAGTAACTTCCTATCCGCAATTTTATATATTAATGGGTGTGATTCATAACCATAAGAAATAACACCTAACTTATCGCACGATAACAATGTTGTTCCCGAACCGGCGAAAGGATCCAGAACTTTAATGCGGTTATTTTCGCACGATTGGGAAATATATGCCAGGATAGTTTCTTCCACCCACTGGGCAGAGAAACCGGCCGAATATCTAAACCATCTATGAATTGGTAATGACATATTGTCAATAAAGGTGGAAGTTTTATCTTTTTGTAAAAATGCATCCATAAATAAGGCGACCTTCTTTCAAAGCGTTATTCCTGCGATCAAATGTTAATTATTTTCATTTAACATTATACATATTTTTGATATGTATGTAATAAAAAACTATTTTGACGACAGAGCCAAATAAGTCTGGTTTTTGTTGCCATAGCTGACACAATCGTGTATAATCATATAATAATCTAGTATAATGGCGTAAGTTTAGATTCAGAATCGAATCATTACAAAAATAAAGGAGGACGGTATATGAAAAAATTAGGAATAATCATAGCGGCGGTATTTATGATGATGGTAGTGGTGTTCTTTCCCTCTATTGATTCTTTGGCGGCCAGTTGTGGTGAAACGGTGAGCCAGAATACGGCGGCAACATTGAAATCGGTTGATTATGATACGGATGCGACAGTAGCCGCATTGCTGGCGCCATCCCGGTATTCGATGGCGGATAAGCTGAATAAAAAGATAGAGATCTCAAAGCGCGATGGGAGAAATATTGCGGATATCAGTGACGATGAAGCTGTAAGGGAACTGAACTGGGACAATTTGCAGGTCACATCTTTTAGAGAGGTATTTATAGAAGTACAGGGAGAAATTGAACGGATTATCCAGAGGATCGTAGATGGTGACGCCAACGCACAAAATAAAGGGGAAACTTTTCTTACAGAAAAAATACTTCAAAATAAAGAAAAGCTTCTTTTGGGGCTGGCGTATGTTGGGAGATTGTATGACTTCAATATGGGAGATAAGAATATTAAAGATGTCATTCTATATGAGCCGGGGGCATATGGGGTCCAGACAGACATATTGGACTGGCTGATTAAAATCGGGAGTGCAGGAGGAGACACATTAAAAGTATCCAATAGCGCGAATTTATTTGGGTGGGGAAAATTATTTTCATATATTACTTCTTCTATGACTTTGGGTGCTTTTCTGGAGGAAAACAGGCAGAAGTGGATTTCGGATATACCGATGGAAGAATGGTTTATACAGGCGGGCCATGCATTTATAGTGGAGGAGCAATCCTCGTGGAACAATGCAAAGGAGGCAGGGTTATACAACAGGTTGTATAATGACACGTTATTTCGGTCTTACATCCTTCCATTGCTCACGGTATCGGAGGATAGTATATATGTCATTGCCAATTCCGCTACGATCACATTTGGAATCGTGGATTGTTATGTGGACAGGAATTTGAAAGATACGGATCCAGCCCTTTACAGGGAAAAACAGGAGGAGTTCCGTCAGCAGCTAGAGCAGGCGGCCAGGCAGCAGAGGGAGTTTATTGATTTGTGGTATCGGATTGCCCAGCCGGAGAAACGGGGACTGCTCTCGACAAACCGTATTGTTATGGACAGTTTGCGGATTTATTCGGATACGTCAGACAGTGCGTCGCAAGAGTGGTCCGCTAAATTTGGGAAAGATGCCTCGATTGGCGTCAAGGAGTTTTTTACACCTTTGAATTTATATGGTTCTTTTATGTTTTCAGACGGCATGGCAGATGGTAGCGGTGTCCGCTATTACTTGTCGAAGGCATTGACAGAGCGGGGACTTGCGACCTATGCCCATGAATTGACTCATCTTCTTGTTTCTTCGCTTATACTGAATGGGTATGGTGCGAGGGATGGTATGCAGGCGGAAGTATATACGAGGGGAATGTTTGAACCATATGAACTGAATGATCCCCCTGTTTTTAACCTGAATCTGATTTATGACCGCCTCACGAATAATGAGCGGTTACATAATGCGCAGCCTGGGCGTTTCCAGGATGAGGCAGACATGCAGGAGTATATGAGCGGGATTTTGGACGTTGTTTATACGCTGGATTATACGGAAGCAGATATTATGCTATCGAAAACGCCAGAGGAGAAAAAGAAGTGGTTCCATAAGCTTGAGCAGGTTGAAGATACAAAGAAGAGACCAAACCCGGGGGACGAGGGATCCAAGCATTATCTGGATTCTGTGAGGGAGCTGACGCTCGAAGAGGCGGAGCAGCTAAATACAATAGATGACCTGATCCGTGATAGTATTATCGTATCCCGGTATGAGGTAAATGGGACACAGACGACGGGAACTATGGCGAGCAATGGTTATTATGTCGTACCTCTGTTCAGTGCCAACTACGCAGGGGTACAAAACGACGCAGGTGTCAGCGGCGATGTCATGATACGCCGTCAGGCATTTGAACTGCTTGCCGAATACGGATATTACAATGGTATGATACCTTATATATCGAACCAGTATAAACAAGCTGCCCAGTCCGAGCAGACTATATTATCTGACACCTATGTTTTAAATAAAATATTTGGAGGCACATATGGAACAATGGCCGAATTTAAAAAGGCTATGTTTCAGAAAAGAATTGAAAAGGCCGGGGAATTAAAGCCAGTGACCATTCGATGGAAGGACCAGTCCGTTACGGTTAAGAATTTTGATACGTTGCGTCAATTAATGAAAGAAGCGGTGGAGAGTGACTTAAAGAACGTGAATCCGCTCCCTGGCGGTTCGAATAATATCCGTGCGCAGGCGACACAGGTAGAACTTCTGAAAGCAGAAATATTCAGGGCGTATTTATTCCAGACAGAGGATTTTAAAGAATCTATTTACGGAGCTGGTGAGGAACCGACGCCAACGGAGTCTCCGGAGCAATCTCCGCTTCCATCGGTGTCACCGACAGCTGCTCCTACGGTAACACCATCTGGAATGCCGTTAGAGACGCCGCCCGCATCGCCGAAACCAACGGAGCAGCCGGGGCAGTCGCCGGTACCATCCGTTTTGCCGACGTTGAAACCAACGGGAACACCTGCTACGGAGCCGCCCGCATCGCCGAAACCAACGGAGCAGCCGGGGCAGTCGCCGGTACCATCCGTTTTGCCGACGTTGAAACCAACGGGAACGCCCGCTACAGAGCCGCCCGCATCGCCGCCGGAGCAAACGGAATTGCCGACAGAAGTGCCGCCGGAATCCCCAGCGCCAACTAAGGTGCCGACGGAAATTCCTTCGATGCGGCCGACAGACGCACCTGACGGTAAGCCGTCTGCCCAACCGTCTACGATTCCGTCCAAAGCGCCGGATGATCCCGGTTCTGTTTTGCCAGGTGAGACAGATTTCCATCCCGGTGAGGAAAGTGGTGTCACGCCAAATTTGTTTTTTGCGAAGGTTTCTTCTTCAAAAGCGTTGCAAGTGATCCGCTGGGATTCAGTCAAATCGGCGGATGGATATTATATTTACGGGGCAAAATCCAATGCCAAATATAAACGTCTCCGAACGGTCAATAAAAAGGCCCGCAGGTGGAAGCGTACAAAATTGAAAAAGGGAACGCAGTATAAGTATTATGTGGCGGCGTATAAAAGGATCGGCGGGAAGCGGGTGATAATATGTAAATCCCTGCCTGTCTACAGTATGACAAGGGGTGGAAAATATGGCGATCCTGTAAAGATAAAGGTTAAGCGCCGGCTTGTGAGCGTGAAATGCAAAAAGACGGCTAGGTTTGGAGTAAGGGTGACTGGCAGAAAGTTGAAAAAAGCAGAAAGAAAGGTGCGCTATATCGCATCAGATCCGTCTATCGCAAAGGTATCAAAGAAGGGGACCGTTACCGGAGTAAGAAGCGGAACCTGTTATATCTATTGCGTTGCGCGGAATGGATTGTATAAAAAGGTCAAGATAAGAGTAAAATGACAGGATAGGAATGGTTTATATGGGAATGAAACATTTGAGTTTGCGCATGATATGGATAACAGCCGTTTGCTGCCTTATGGCAGCTTGCGGCCCAAAACTATCGAATGAAAATGGAGGAGACGCTTTTATGAGTATTACGGCGAAGGAAGCAAAAGAGATTATGGAGTCGGAATCCAATTATGTCGTGCTGGATGTGCGGACGCAGGAAGAATATGAGGAAGGCCATATTGCAGGCGCAGTTTTAATCCCTGACTATGAAATCGCAGAGCGGGCAGAAGAGCGGCTGACAAATAAAGAACAGCTTATTTTAGTGTATTGCCGCAGCGGCCGCCGCAGCAAGAGTGCGGCGGCGGAGCTGACTGCTATGGGATACAAAAATATCCGGGAATTTGGAGGCATTTTGGACTGGCCTTACGATATAGAAAAATAGCCGGTTATGCGTGTTCAATGTTTGTAAACTCCGAGATTTCCCGATTCAACGTTACGAGATCGTCCACACTCAAATCGTGAACGGAGGTATGGCCTGTAATTCTCGCGAATGTCTTTAATTCTTCACGTGTTACGTTCAGGTAATTGGCTACCCGCTTTGCAGATTGTTCTATTTTCAATTTTTCCCTCAGTTCGGGGTTTTGTGTCGCGATGCCAACCGGACAATTACCGGAACCACAAATCCGGTATTGCTGGCATGCGGCTGCGATTAGCGCCGCACTGGCCACAGCGACGGCATCGGCCCCCATTGCAAGAGCTTTCGCCGCGTCCGCGGACACACGAAGTCCGCCGGTAATTACAAGGGATATGTCAGAATGTACGCGGTCCAGGTATTTTCTCGCGCGGTAAAGTGCATAGATGGTCGGAACGGTAGTAGCCTCCCGCAGGAATAGCGGACTTGAGCCGGTCGCGCCGCCTCTGCCATCAATAGTTATAAAATCCGGCTCGGCATAGACGCAGTATTCCAAATCCCTTTCGATCCGGCCAGCGGCTATTTTTATTCCGACAGGTCTGCCGTCGGAGCGGTTCCGCAGCATAGTAACCATATCTTTTAAATCTTCTTTGGAGTTGAGCTCCGGGAATTTGCTCGGGCTCTGTATATCTTCCCCCTGTTTTTTCCCACGCAGTTTAGCGATTTCTTCTGTTACCTTTTCCCCGGGCAGATGCCCTCCCATACCAGGTTTTGTTCCCTGTCCGATTTTGATTTCGACCGCGTCTGCAGTACGGAGATTTTCATCTGTCACACTGTATTTGTTTGGTATGTATTCAAATATGTATTTGTAAGAGGCTTCTCTTTCTTCCGGCAAAATGCCTCCTTCTCCACTACACATCGCCGTTTTAGCCATTGCGGAGCCTTTTGCCAGCGCCACCTTTATTTCCCTGGACAGTGCGCCAAATGACATATGAGAAATGTACACAGGGTTTTCCAGAATCATAGGTCTTTTTGCATGCTTACCGATCACGGTCATCGTTGATACCGGTGCGTCTTCCTCAAGCGGGGCGGGATTTAGCTGTGCGCCTAAAAGAAGAATATCATCCCAGCCGGGCATCGGCATTTTTGTTCCCATAGCGCCGCTAATAGTCGTTCCGCTCACTGCCATTTGATGGATCTCCTCCATATAACGGCAGGATTCATCGATCCGGTAGAGAGTTTTATCGTAGTCCAGGTCTGTGTTGGACGGGGATGGATGTTCCCCTGTTCCTACACCGCTTGCCCCTTTTGCACTTGTATCGCCGCCTTCAGGGGACGATTCTTCCCTGAATTTTTCTGCCGGCTGGTGGCAGATGGGACATTCATTCGGTGCCGATTCGCCCTCGTAAACATAACCGCAAACGGTACATACAAATTTTTTCATATTTTATACCTTCCTTTCTACTGTAGTATAATAAAAGCTGTTATATATTTGTTATTTTAACACTTCAGAGTACCGTTTACAAGAGAGTGCGTTGTAAGGTTGTCATTTACTTGGAATTATGGTAAACTATAGGGATAGTGTAGAGATTACATAAGTTTATGTTGAGGGGATGGCAAAAGAAAGGAGGAGCTAGTGAAAAAGTATTACATATTGGGGGATTCGAGAAAAGAGCCGGAGGATTTACCGTTGTTTCAGGATTTGAATCTGGACCAGTTGTTGGAAGAGATTTTTAAAGAGGAACAGGAATACTGTTATGAAATGCCAGACAGTCTGGAGGCGGTGAAATACCGCCAGGAGGTGATGCGGGCGCTGGAGGAAAAAGAAGTCGGGGACGCGGTAAAAAGTTTTATAGCTGGCATACGGAAGGCAAGAGAATACGAGGAAAATGCAGTTTTACTCGAAAATGGGGACGGGTATGCAAACTGGCATCTAAAAGCTGCCTACACGTATTATTGTGCATTGGACGACTATATGGTATTTTTTGAGGACAGGCAGCAGATTCCGGAGGGAATCCAGGAGGTTCTCACCGCGTGCCGGAGTATGGCAGAGGAAGCGGAATATGCCAGAAACCACGACCGCGCCATTCGGGTGTATGAGAAGCTTTCCCATCTTCGTTATAGCATCCGCATCGAAAAAGATTGTGTGACCATTCTTCCTGACAGGGAAGAAGATATTATTTCCAGTCTGAGTGAAAAGTTTCCAATGCATATTGGGAAGCCGGAACGTCTGCCAAGGCTTTTGCCGGGAAAGGAGACGACGAAACTGGAACAGCGTATTTTTTCGTATTTGCAGAAGCGGAATCCGGGGATTTTTGAGGAAATGAGACTGTTTGCAAAAGAGTGCAGGGAAATTTTCTCTAGTATGGTATTGGATGTGTGCCGTGAACTATCCTTTTATTTATGTTATGCAGATTTCCGAAATTACATGGAATCGTGCGGCCACGCTTTCTGTTATCCGGAGTTTCAGGAAGATGGGATGAATGTGCAGGGCGGTTACGACTTGGCGCTGGCATATAAAAACCAGATGGAAGGAAAACGGACGGTTCCCAATGACTATCATTTTAAAGGGCAGGAGCGTTTTTTTGTCGTGACGGGACCGAACCAGGGAGGAAAGACAACGTTTGGACGTTCCGTCGGGCAGCTTATTTATTTTGCCAATATGGGGTTTCCAGTGCCGGCGCAACAGGCACGGTTGCCCTATTTTCCAGGGATCGTGACGCATTTTTCTGTAGAGGAGAGCATGGAGAGCGGACGAGGGAAGCTGAAAGAGGAACTTGTTCGCCTGGCTCCGATTATGCAGGGGGAGCAGCATCGTTTATTTGTAATAATCAATGAGCTGTTTACCTCGGCGGCAACGTATGATGCGGCGCAGATGGGACGCCGTGTGATTGATCACTTTCTGGAACAGGACTGTTATGGGATATATGTGACCCACATTGATGAACTGGCGGGAGAGAGGGAGAGCGTTGTAAGCCTTGTAGCGTCTCTGGAAGGGGGCAAGGAGCATAGGAGGACATTTAAGCTTGTACGGCAGCCCTCTACGGGAAAAGGATATGTGGAGACAATTGTGGACCAGTTTGGATTGAGCTATGAAGAAATTAGGAGGAGGTTGGCACATGGTTGAGATTAATTTGCTGTATCCGGGTAAACAAGGGGGAAAGGCGCGCAGCTATGGGTTTGCCAGCGATCTTATAAAGGATTTGAATTTATCCGTGATATTGGAAGCGATGGCGGGACGGGATGAGTTTATATATCAATCGTGCAGAGCAATTATGATGAATCTTATTTCGGACGTTGAGGTACTGAAATTCCGGCAGCAGATGGTAAATGATGCGATAAATAATGAAGAATTTTATGAGGAACTATATCGGCTGGCCGGGGCCGCGGTGGAAAGTGTTGAAAAGAATAAGGGGAAGGGGAAACAGGGAACGAGGGAGCAGAGTAAGACGCAGCAGATTTACAGTTCGCTACAGCTTCTTCTCATTGAGGTGAAGTATTTGGAAAAGGTAAAAGACATCATGCGAAGTGATGCGGCGGAACGCAGCAGCGGTATGATGGCATTCTCACAAAACCTAAAGGAGTTATGCAGTGACGAGTTTGTACAAATAATGCAGGAATTGGTGGACAGTATGGCGTTTCTGCTGCGCGGCGGAAGGATTGTTGTGACAGCCGGGGTCGGTGGCGGCATGAAATGTTCGGATGGGGTCGTCAGCCAGCTTGAGCCATTTGATGTGCAAAAGAAAAGCCGTATTCTTTCGCTGCTTCAGAAATGGGTCCGTTTTTTGTCGCCGGAGTGCATTGTGTTGAGAGATACGGCGTGCGTGCAGGAGGCGGCGCAGATGGAAACGAACGCCCTGCACTATTTACTGGAATGCTTCCAAAAGCTGATTGTGGAGCTCCAGGATTTTTTTGAACAGTTAAAATACCAGATCAGTTTCTATGTGGGATGTGCCAGGCTTCACCATAAAATGGAGCAGCTGCATATGAGGGCTACGTTTCCTAAAGTTTGTCAGGGAACAGACAAAATGGACGCTCAGGATTTATATGAATTGAGCATGGCGTTGACGACGCTTCGGACGCCGGTGCCAAATTCTATTTCGGATGACTGTCATTTACATATTATCAGCGGCGCTAACCAGGGGGGAAAATCTACGTTTCTGCGAAGTGTCGGGATTGCGCAGGTTATGATGCAGGCCGGGCTTTTTGTGCCGGCGACGTATTATGCCAGTCCGCTGTATGATATGATTCTTACCCATTTTACGAGGCGGGAGGACAGCAGTATGAACAGTGGGAGACTGGTAGAGGAAATGAAGCGCATGAACCACATGGTAAATATGGTAAGCGCCAAAAGCCTGATTTTGATGAACGAGTCTTTTTCCAGTACGACGGAGAAGGAAGGCAGCCTTGTGGCAGATAGTATTATACGGGCCTTGTTTGACAGTGGCGTGACCGTCTGGATGGTGACGCATTTATATGAATTTGCCAGCCGTTTGTACCAGCGGGGCGCGCCAGGGATGCGGTTTATGTGCGCTGATCGGAGGGAGGATGGAAGCAGGACGTTTAAGATTCTGGACGGTGAGCCGCAGGAAACAAGTTACGGGATGGATTTGTACCAGGAGATCGTTGGGACGTTATAGTCTTGACAAAGCTTTCACTAGAGGATATTATGTTTTTGTACCTTTTAATCAATAGGAGGAACCTTTGGGCCTGTGTGCCGGGTTCCCGGTGGTTAGAACGCCGTGGAGACGGCAGAATGTGAGGAAAATATGCAGACAGAATATAAGTGGACAGACCGTAAGCGTACCTTTCTGGGACTTCCCTGGTCATTTACGGTATATGAGCTGACAGAGGAAAAGTTATTAATCCGGACCGGGTTTTTAAATAAGCATGAGGAAGAAGTGCGCCTGTACCGGATTATGGATTTGGCGTATGAGCAATCGCTCGGTGAGCGTATTTTTGGTTTGGGTACGATTCATTGCTGGGCGGCGGATAAATCTACACCGGAATTTAAAATTGTCCATATCAAAAATTCCCGGAAAGTAAAAGACATGCTGTCTGATATGATTGAGGAACAGCGGACGCTCAAACGGGTCAGCAGCCGGGAGTTTATGTCTTCGAATGAAGAAGACGATATGTAAAGAACTTACGGTACATACAAATAGTAACGTTGGATTCCGCTATGTATGGCTTCACAGGCAGTTGCAGTACGCAAGTTAAATTCCGGAATATTGATTCTGGAAGTGTGCGTGGCAGACTGCCTGTGTTTTTTCTGTCTTGCATAATTGTTCATTCTGTGATACGATGATACGAAAATAGTTAAGGAGGAAGAGAAAATGAGCACAGAACGATATGAATTGAATAAACAGCTGGCGCAAATGTTAAAGGGAGGCGTTATCATGGATGTGACAACGCCGGAGCAGGCGCAGATTGCAGAAGAGGCCGGAGCGTGTGCGGTGATGGCGTTAGAGCGCATCCCGGCTGACATACGTGCGGCGGGCGGTGTGTCCAGGATGAGCGATCCAAAGATGATTAAGGGCATCCAGCAGGCGGTGTCTATTCCTGTTATGGCGAAATGTAGAATTGGCCATTTTGTTGAGGCCCAGGTTTTAGAGGCGATCGACATTGATTACATCGATGAGAGCGAGGTTCTCTCACCTGCCGATGATATTTATCATATAAATAAAAGAGATTTCAAAGTACCATTCGTATGCGGCGCAAGGGATCTGGGAGAGGCGCTGCGCAGGATCAATGAGGGGGCGTCTATGATCCGCACAAAGGGGGAGCCGGGAACGGGTGATGTAGTTCAGGCTGTCCGGCATATGCGGATGATGAACCGCGAGATTGCGAAAGTGGCGGCGATGAGAGAGGATGAACTGTTTGAGGCGGCAAAGAAACTGCAGGTTCCTTATGAACTCGTTGCTTATGTGCATGAACATGGGCGTCTGCCGGTAGTGAATTTTGCGGCGGGCGGTGTAGCGACGCCGGCCGACGCAGCGCTTATGATGCAGCTTGGCGCGGAGGGTGTGTTTGTAGGCTCCGGTATTTTTAAATCCGGTGACCCCAAAAAGCGGGCAGCAGCAATCGTAAAGGCAGTTACAAATTTTGAGGACGGAAAACTGCTGGCGCAATTGTCGGAGGACCTGGGAGAGGCGATGGTCGGAATCAATGAACAGGAAATCCAGCTTTTGATGGCAGAAAGGGGCAAGTGAGATGAAAATCGGAGTACTTGCCGTGCAGGGAGCGTTTATTGAGCACCGGAATAAGCTGGAAGCCCTCGGAGCAATGTGTGTGGAGTTGCGAAAAAAAGAAGATCTCAGGAATGATTTGGACGGTCTTGTGTTGCCGGGGGGAGAGAGCACCGTTCAGGGTAAGTTGCTGCGGGAATTGGACATGTTTGACGATTTGCGGGACAGGATTGCGAACGGAGTACCCGTGCTTGCCACTTGTGCGGGGCTGATACTGCTGGCGGAAAAGTTATCAAATGATAATCATGTCTATTTCGGTACATTGCCGGTCACGGTGAGAAGAAATGCGTACGGCAGACAGCTTGGGAGTTTTCATGTATCACAGGAAATGAAAGGGATCGGTATTGTGCCGATGACATTTATACGCGCGCCGTATATTGAATCCGTCGGTGGGCGTGTGGAAATACTGGCGGAGGTGGATGGAAATATTGTAGCTGTCCGGTATGGGGTTCAGTTTGCGATGTCGTTTCATCCCGAACTGGATTCTGATACGCGCATTCATCAGATGTTTTTGGATGCCTGCCAGGAGAGATGAGGTTTGGAGGAAGAAATGCAGCAGTGGAGAGAGAAACTCATTGGCGACAGAAAGTTTTATCGGAGATTGTTCCGCATCGCAGTGCCCATGATGATCCAGATGGGCATAACCAACTTTGCCAGCATGCTGGACAATATCATGGTAGGGAAGATCGGGACCGAGCAGATGACGGGGGTAGCGATCGCTAACCAGCTTGTATTTGTGTATAATCTGCTTGTATTTGGCGCTGTGTCGGGACCAGGTATTTTTACGGCGCAGTTTTTCGGGCAGCGGAATCATGAGGGAATCCGGTATACGGTCCGGTTTAAGCTGATATGTTGTGGTATCATTACCGTACTCGGACTGATTGTCATGGGCAGTTCTGGGGAACCCCTTATACGGATGTACCTGCATCAGGAGGGGAGTACTGGCAGCATTGCGGATACGCTTGTTTATGGGTTGGATTACCTGCACATTGTCATGCTGAGCTTTATTCCATTTGCGTTCGTGCAGGCGTACGCAGGAACGTTAAAGGAGACGGGAGAGACGCTTTTGCCTATGAAGGCGGGGCTGATTTCTGTCCTTGTCAATTTAGTGCTGAATTACATTTTTATATATGGTAAATTTGGTGTGCCTGCACTGGGGGCGAGCGGGGCGGCGATCGGAACTGTGGCCGCCAGAATCGTGGAAATGCTTATTATCGTTGTGTGGACACACCGGAAAAAGGAGCGTAACCCGTTTGTTGTCGGATTGTACCGCGGACTGCATATTCCGAAGGAGCTTGTACGGAAAATATTTATTAAAGGATTTCCTCTTCTTCTCAACGAGGGGCTGTGGGCGTCCGGCATGGCCATGCTCATGCAGTGCTACTCAGTGCGCGGGCTGGATGTCGTGGCGGCGATGAATATTTCGAATACGCTGAATAATCTGTTTAATGTCGTATTTTTGTCGATTGGGAATAGCGTGGCGATCATCGTTGGACAGCTTTTGGGGGCGGGCAGGATGAAAGAGGCAAAACATAGCGCATATAAAATTATATTTTGTTCGACCATTCTATGTATAGGAATTGCGATGTGTCTTGCTGGGGCGTCGTTCGTCTTTCCGAACGTCTATGAGACGACGCAGCGCATTCGCGACCTAGCTAAAGGGTTTATTCTTGTGCTGGCTGTGTATATGCCGGTCAATGCATTTTTGCACGCGACGTATTTTACGATACGTTCCGGGGGAAAGACGATTATCACATTTTTATTTGACAGCGGGTTTATCTGGTGCATAACGATTCCGCTTGCGTATTGTCTGTCCCGGTTTACGGCGCTTCCGATTCTGCCCCTTTACTTTATCTGTTGTGGTGCAGATGCCGTAAAGGCGATTGTGGGATTTATCCTCCTGATACGGGGGAGATGGTTAAATAATCTGGTAGAAGAGGGGTAAAGGCGCAAAAAAGACGTTATCACACCACATTTTTTTGAAATGTGGTGTGGAAACGTTCCTGAAATGGATTGTCAGTGAGGATCATGTTGTCAAATTCCCGCAGTATTGCGATACATTTGGGAATGGTATCGTTGTAAATGCGTTCCAGAACCGGGTTGGTTTTGGAGGCGGTCCGTTTGGGGATCAGATCCATCATATGCCCTTCAAGTTTTTCATAATACCCGGACAGGAACATGATCGTCCGTATGAACATTCGCCGGACAGAACGGCCAGTCGTAAAAAACCACCGGTAGAGCGACATTGATTTCAGTGATTTCTTAATATTCTTTTTCGATATCTCAAAGGAACGGTAAATGCCGTGGATGGCATTGAGCGTCTCCTTATTCCATTTGATATATTTCCATGCCGGATAGAGAAAAGGGTTTTTTCCGTCCTTTCTCATAAGATACCGGTCAAATTCGATTTCCATCACTAAATGATTGTAACCTGGTTCTTTTGATTTTTCAATTACGAAAGTATGGCTTTCACTGTCTAACATAAAATGACAAATAAAACCAAGCAAATACGCATATTCCCCGCATTCCTTTCCTTTTTTCCGAATGGTGGGGCGGATCTGCTCCAAAAACTCATCGAATGGCATGCGGTGCTGGGCATGGCCGAGCTTGTTCGTATGGCAGCGAAAAAAGGGACGGTAAAAGAATAAAAAATCCGGCCCGTGTAACCCCGCTTTAAATGCATCCGGGTATTTTCGGATGATTTTTTTGAGATCTTCGGGCAGATCATGAAAAACTTTCCGCCCGAATGTGTGGTGTGCATAAATAGATGGCATCAAATCACCTCTGTTCATTTTTGTATAATTGTAGTATACTATATTGAGTGAAAGTTATTCAATCATAAAATAAAAGCGGGAAGTGAAATGATGATTCATAATAGTGAGACGATTAAAAGAATAGAACGGGATGGAGTACCGTTTTTGCAATTTCCGGTTTTTGAGCCATATCCGCTCGTACATGGTTTTTCCACTAGGCTTGGAGGAGTCAGTGGCGGGGATTTTGCCACGATGAATATGAGCTTTACAAGAGGGGATGAGATTGGGGACGTCAAGGAAAACTATCGGATTTTCGCCCGTGCGGTGGGATATGATGTGAGAGAGCTGGTGCTCTCCGACCAGGTTCACAGTACAAATATTCTCCGTGTGGGGGCGGACGACTGCGGCCAGGTGTTCCAGGAGGAGCGGAGTATCCGCGAAGTGGACGGTCTGGTTACCGATGAAAAAAATGTCGTGCTTATGACTTTTTTTGCGGATTGCGTACCGCTTCTTTTTTATGATCCGGTGAAGCGGGCCATCGGAAACGCCCATTCGGGCTGGCGCGGCACAGTGCAGAAGATGGGAAGGTGCATGGTGGAAAGCATGGTGCGGGAGTTTGGTTCCCGGCCGGAGGACATACTTGCCGTAGTGGGACCGTCGATCTGCCAGAAGTGCTATGAGGTGAGCCGGGAGGTAATATGCGAATTTGACGAGGCGTTTGACAAAAAATATAGGAAACAATTGTATTATGAGAAACCAAACGGGCATTACCAGCTGGATCTGTGGACGGCGAACCGGATTGTTCTGGAGGAGGCGGGAATAAGTCCTGAGAACATTAGTGTGAGCGGGGTGTGCACGTATGAGAATCCGGGAGAATTATTTTCGCACCGCTTTACAAATGGCAGAAGGGGAAATTTATCCGCCGTCATTGGCTTGCGGTAGTCTATTTTGTTTGCGCCTGAAAGGGATGAGCGAGGATGAATAAGAGAAATTACCAGCGGGAGCTGGATGAAATAATAAATAAGCTGCGGACAACGGGGGAGAGACCGGTATTATTTCTGCACTGCTGTTGTGCTCCTTGCAGCAGCTACGTATTGGAATATTTGTCGGATTATTTCCAGATGGTTTTATATTTTTATAACCCTAATATTACGGACGCCGCCGAATATGAGAAGAGAAAGGCGGAGCTTATGCGTCTTGTACGGGAGGGAGGTTATCCCGGCGGGATTGACATTTTGGATGAGGACTTTGACAGTTCCCTTTTTTTCCAAATGACGCGGGGACTGGAAGAGGAGCCGGAATGCGGAAGGCGTTGTTTTATTTGCTATGAGATGCGTCTTCAGAAAACCGCTCAAATGGCAGTTGGGAAGGGGGCGGATTATTTTTGCACGACGCTGTCAATCAGCCCGCATAAGCGGGCGGACAAGCTGATGGAAATAGGGGAGCGGCTCGGGGATGAGTACGGAATTGCGTATCTGCCGTCGGACTTTAAGAAAAAGAACGGGTATAAGCGAAGTATTGAATTGTCGGGAGAATATGGATTGTACCGGCAAAATTACTGCGGATGCGTCTATTCTAAGCAGGAGGTAAAAGAAAAAATAGCCGGCCAGAGGGAAGGAGCGTAACGACAGATGAGAGGGAATAGAAAATGGCTTATTTTCGCCGTTATATGTATATGCCTGTCCACTACTGGATGCTATGCTGGGGAAGCTTCCCAGGACGGCAAGGAAACGGCGGAGATTTTTGCCATGAATACGATTATGGATCTGACTGTATACGGAGAGCATTCGTCCGATATTTTAGACGAGGCAAAACAGATCATCCGTCAGTATGAACAATTATTCTCGGTGAACGTGGAGTCCAGCGATGTGGCCAGGTTGAACAAAGCGGGTGGCAGCCCCGTTCAGGTAAGCGGCGAGACGTATGACCTCATTCAGAAGAGCCTTGCAATTTCCAAGCGTACAGACGGGTTATTTGATATTTCAATCTATCCTCTTGTGCGCGCGTGGGGATTTACAACTGAGAATTACCGGGTTCCGAATGAAACCGAGCGCGGAAATTTGTTGGGGGCAGTCGGTTATAGCGGGATACAGCTACTGGGAAACCGTACAGTCTGCCTGCCGGCGCAGATGCAGATTGATCTGGGTGGAATTGCAAAAGGGTATTTGTCACAGAAGCTGGTCGGGTTGTTTCAAAAAAGGGAGGCGGAGGCAGCAGTCATTTCCCTCGGCGGAAATGTGCAGACATTTGGGAAAAAACCGGATGGCACGCCATTTACGGTTGGGATTACTGATCCCGCGGACGGCAGGAGCCTGCTGGGGACGATTGAGGTAGGGGAGCGGGCAGTGATTACTTCCGGTTCTTACCAGCGGTATTTTGAGCAGGATGGCGTTGTATACCACCATATTATGGATACGAGAACTGGAGCGCCGGCGGATAGTGATTTGACGAGCGTGACAGTCCTGTCTGACAATGGGGAATGTGCGGATGGTCTGGCTACCGCCCTGTTTGTCATGGGAAAGGAAAAGGCGATAGCTTTTGACCGTGAAAATGAGGATGTGCAGTGTATACTTGTCGACCAGAAAAATGAAGTCTGGGTTTCAGAGGGAATTACATTTCAGAAAAATTAATCTGTTTTTAATGTTTCATCCATTACTTTTTAATTCGCGGCAGTTATAATGAGATTTGTAATCAAGTTGTGAATTAAAGTTGTAGAAAGGAGTAAGGCGATGGACGATTTAGAAAAGGTAGAGCGCCTGCGGGAACGGGCAGACGTCAGTTATGAAGAGGCAAAGAAGGCACTGGAGGAGTGTAACGGCGATTTGCTGGACGCTATGGTATATCTCGAAAAACAGGGAAAGGTCAAAAAGCCAGGCAAGACCAGCTATACGACCCAGTATGAAGAGTCAGTTGATTTCGGGGATATGACGAAGGAGGAAAAAAACTCCGGGGTCAGGGATTTGCTGAACCGCTTTTTTAGCTGGTGCGGGTCGTTAATTCAAAAAGGCAACCATATGAATTTCAAAGTAGACCGAAACGGAAAGAATATTATAAGTATTCCGGTGACGGTGTTCGTAGTGCTTGTATTGCTGTTCTTTTGGGCTATAGTCTGGGTTATGGTAATCGGATTGTTTCTTGACTGCCGGTATTCTTTTGAGGGGGCGGGAGAAGTGCAGATTGATGTAAATAAGGCGATGGACCGTGCGGCGGACGCGGCAGACCAGATAAAAAATGAGTTCACAGATAAATAATGACAGACTGGGAGGCGGCACCTATGCCAGAGCGAATTCTGATTGTGGAAGACGAAGAAAAGATTGCCCGTTTTGTAGAGCTTGAGCTGATGCACGAGGGCTATTTGGTAGATAAGGCGGTAAACGGAAGGGAGGGGCTCTCTGCGGCGCAAAATGGCGGCTATGATTTGATGCTGTTAGATATTATGCTTCCTGAGCTAAGCGGCTTTGAAGTGCTTCGCCGTCTCCGCAAGACATCTGCCCTGCCGGTTATATTGCTCACGGCCTGCGATGAGGTCATGGACAAGGTGGCGGGGCTGGATGGCGGCGCGGACGATTATATCACGAAACCATTTGCCATAGAGGAGCTTTTGGCGAGAATACGTCTTGTGCTGAAAAAGTCCGGGCGGCATGCCGCCAGTACATCCCAGGAGGGCAGCCAGGAGTCCCAGGTTGTTACGTTTGGCGAGCTGTGCCTGGACGAACGCCGTCACGAAGTGTACTATGGCGATCAGGTGATTGAACTTACAAATAGGGAATTTGACTTACTGAAAATATTGTTGGAAAATAAAAATACGGTTATGACAAGGGATATTTTATTAAGCCAGGTGTGCGGATACGATTATATGGGGGAAACGAATGTGATTGATGTGTATGTCCGGTATTTGCGCAGCAAAATTGATGAGCGGTTTGGAATAAAGATGATCCAGACCGTACGGGGTGTCGGTTACGTCATACGGGAGGGAAGGTGAGGCGCACATGCAAAAGCACGAGGGAACAAAAACATCGTCAATCGCGCGCAGAATTAATGGAAGCTTTGTGTGCCGAAAATTTGCTTCTTATCTCAGTATGGATTTTTTTATGTCTTTGCTGGCCGTTTTGTGCTGGTGCATCTCCTCAGAGATAAGCCGCTTCGGGGCGTTTGTATGGAACCGCGGGATGCGATGGTTTGAGTGGGATGCGGGACGCGGGGTGGTTCAGTATATTACGAAAGAAGGAACGGAACTTATCCGTATTGACAGCACAATTTTTTTCCGGTGTCTGGCCATAAGCCTGGCAGTTGTATGTATCGTGCAGATTTTTTCGATTATTCAAGATTTGATATTTGGAGCGAGAAAGGTACGGCATCAGCTGTATCCGCTCAATGAACTGGCAAAGAAGGCAGAGGAGCTTAGCCGTATCGCCTTTGACGAGAGTAAGTTTCACCGGCTGGAGGATGCTATTTCCAACATGGATCCGGGGAGCGGGGAAGAGCATCTTCATATTGGGGATAAGGATTTGCAAGGATTGGAGCTGGCTGTCAACAATCTGATTGACCGGATGCGCGAATCCTTCCAGCAGCAGTCCCGTTTTGTCTCGGACGCGTCCCATGAATTGCGGACACCGATTTCTGTCATTCAGGGATATGTAAATATGCTGGACCGCTGGGGCAAGGAGGATGAGACGGTGCTGGAGGAGGGAATTGAGGCGATTAAGCACGAGTCGGAGCATATGTCTGCTCTTGTGGAACAGCTGCTATTTCTCGCACGGTCCGATAGTGGCCGGCAAACGCTTGTGAAGGAGGAGGTGTCCCTTTCCGCGCTCGTAAAAGAAGTGTATGAGGAATCGCTGTTGATTGACCCCAGGCATGTCTATTCGCTTGGTGAATGTTCCGGTGGGGACGGGACAGTACCAGGGGATCCGACAATGCTCAAACAGACATTGAGGATCCTGGCCGACAATGCGAGGAAATATACGAAGGATATGGATGAAATTAAATTTCTGGCTGGCAGACGGGGAAGCGAGTGTTTTTTTTCTGTGCAGGATGCTGGCATTGGAATGGCGGAAAAGGATATCACCCATATGTTTGAGCGGTTTTACCGTTCGGACGAGGTGCGCAACAGCGGCACCGGTGGTTGCGGGCTTGGCCTTTCGATCGCAAAGTGGATTGTAGACAAGCATCATGGACATTTTGAGATACTATCAAGGGAGGGACTCGGGACGAGAATTACGGTGTGGCTGCCCCGGTGAAACATTCCGGGCTGGCCGTGGGATTTTGGAAAGGGGAGAAAAAATGGCGCATATACTCGTGGTGGAAGACGAGGAAACGATCCGCAATTTGATCTGCTGGAATCTGGAAATGGTAGGGCACAGCTGTGATATGGCAGCGGATGGGTGGGAGGCAAAGAAGATGATGGAGAGCGGGCAGTTTGATCTTATTTTGCTCGATATTATGCTGCCTGGCCTGGACGGATTCCAGCTGGCGCAGTATTGTGGGAATACACCCGTTATGTTTGTGACGGCAAAAGATGGGATCGACGATAAGATGAAAGGATTCCAGTCGGGGGCTGACGATTACCTCGTAAAGCCATTTGAAATCGTTGAGCTGCTTGCCCGGATTCATGTTATTTTGAGAAGAAACGGAACAGGAGATCCTGGGATATCAATCGGAGAAGTGACGATTGATATGAGAGGCAGAAAGGTGCATAAAAGTAAAATTCCGGTTGAACTGACACCACAGGAGTACGAGTTGTTTGAAGTACTGGTGCAAAACCGGAATATTGCGCTGTCCCGGGAAAAGCTTTTGGAGCTTGCCTGGGGATACGATTATGAGGGGGATACGAGAACTGTTGATGTACATATTCAGAAACTGCGCCAGAAGCTGGGATTGGAAAAAAAGATAAAGACGGTATATAAAATGGGATACCGATTGGAGGATTCGGAATGAAATTCTGGAAAAAGATATATTTTTCTGTTTTTTTACTGTTTCTAATTTTTATAAACGGCGGTATTTTTCTTGTGTACCACATCTCTTACCGCCACAATTTAGAAGAGGAAAAGACGAGAATGATGGGAGAAAACGAGATAATACGCCGTTCTCTTGTGGATGATATTTCGGCGTTTGGAAAAATGGCGCCGGGAGAGCGTGAGTTCCGATCCATAATGGAAGTGTATGAGGATATGTTTCAAAATAACCGTCTTTTTTTTAATTTATGGCAGAATGATTCCCGTGTGTTTTGCAGTGAAGGAGTTCACATGGAGGATATTTCCCAGGAAGATGTGATGATTCTTCGTCGGGAGGATGGAATCCAGACAATATATTTAATTACGGCTTTTAAAGTAAACGGAGACCGATACCGGCTCGCGGCAATCCGGCGCCTTACAGGATTGACAAGACTATGGGATCAGTTAAAAGCCGTTTTTTTGTTTCTGAGTGGAATGATATCTGTTGTGCTGGCAGTCATTTTGTATATTATTATGCGCCGTCTCACCAGGCCGCTCCGGCAGCTGTCGGAGGTGACGCGAAAAGTGGCTGACGGAAATTACGAGCTAATTCAGACCGGTGGGAGAGATGAGATTGCGGAATTGGGAAGAGACTTCAACCGTATGACAACGGCGGTTCAAAATAGGATTCAGTCGCAGCAACGGTTTGTGGCGAATCTGGCACATGAACTTCGGACTCCGCTCACTTCGATAGGCGGATATTCTGAGTATTTACTCCGTGGAAACCCGGAGAAGGACAGGCAGTTTCGGGCGCTTCAATACATAAACAAAGAGAGCCGCCGGATGCAGCAGATGGCTCATCAGCTTTTACTATTAGCGAGAGTCCAGAGTGAGCAGGTCGAAATGGCAGACATTTCGATAGACACTTGTCTGAAGTCCAGCTAATAAATGTCAATAGCAAAATGAGAAAAATCGAAATTATTTTT
>CAJTZF010000026.1 GCA_910584245.1 uncultured Eubacterium sp. | reverse complement strand
TGCTGAAAATGCAGGGCTATTCCACAAAGGAAATTGCCCCGCTTGTTGGATTGACGACAGGGGCTATCTATGCAAGGCTAGACCATCTGCGGAAAAAGTTGCGGAAGATTTTATAAGTGATAAACACCACAATTAATAATAGTACAATTTAACTATAACTATTGTATGAATTTCGCTTAATAATAAAAGGTCTCCTTTGATAGTGTATCATAGAAGACCTTATCTATTATTCATATACCGGACCCAATCTGCCTTATAACCATCTACTCCATACGGTCTGGAAGCGAAACCTCAAACCTGATCTGTTCCTTTTCACTCTCAGCAGTTATGGATCCCTTGTGAAGTTCTATAATTTCTTTCGCGATCGCGAGTCCCAGGCCGGCTCCTCCACGGTTTGTCCCCCTTGAAGCGTCAAGCCGGTAAAACTGCTCAAAGATCCGGTTTAACTTTTCCTCTGGTATTGTCTGTCCGTGATTGATAAATTGGATGCGAACCCTGTCGTTTTCCCTTCTGGCCACAATATGAACTGTTGTGTTCTCAAAACTATAAAACACAGCGTTCCGCAAAAGGTTATCAAAGACCCGCTGCATCTTGTCCGCGTCGCAGCTAAGCTTTATCTCCTCTTCCATGCGGATACTGCAATCCAGTCCCTTTTCCTGCAGCATTGGCTTAAATTCAAAAACCAGCTGTTCTAACAGCCGATTCAAGCTGATCGTCCCATACTGCAACGGAATATTCGACAAATTAAACCTGGCAATTTCAAAAAATTCATTAATCAATTCTTCCAGGCGCTCCGCCTTTTCAAGAGAAATCGAAAGATACTTTTCCTCCAGTTCAGCAGACAGCTCCCGCTCATCACGCAATAGATTCAAATACCCGATCACAGAGGCGAGCGGCGTCTTCAAATCATGGGCCAGGTACACAACCAGATCGTTTTTCCGCTGCTCCGCCTCCTTTGCCACGCTTATACTTCTAAGCGCCCGTTCTCTCGCCAGATTCAGTTCATTTTGTACTTCCAATAGCTCTTCCGGCAGCTCAATCGGCTCCGCTGTTGGATGGGACAGGCCTTTTGCCGCTTCCATCAGCTCGCTGAAATACGTGAACGGTTTACGGACCGCCCTCCATGTTAAAATAAGAAAACTGACACTAAAAACAACTGCGATAAAAAGAGGGGACATTGACTCCAGACCTTTCAACAGCCTGTACAGCTGGTCGGTTTCCTGCCATACATAACGGGTGCACATAAACCACGCCAGAAAAAAGCCACCAAACAACGTAAGGCACACGAGAAGAAGAGACATAATATACCGGGTAAATATACGGCGGGATAAATACCGATAGGGATGACGCCTTTTTTCTTTATTATTCAATGGTATATCCAACCCCCCATACTGTCTTTATGAATTTCGGGTTTCTCGCCGGCTCTTTCATCTTTTCCCGCAACCGGCCGATATGCGACATTACGGTATTGTTATTATTAATATATTTCTCACCCCATACCGCCTCAAACAATTCCTCCGACGGAACGACAATCCCCTGATGCTCACACAAATACCAGAGAATGGAAAATTCAATCGGAGTCAGCTGCAGTTCCTTTCCGAACAGACAGCACTTATGGTTATCCCGATTAATAAGCAGCCCCCGGATATCATATTCGCTCGCTTCCTCCGTGACCGGATTATTATTATACCTCTTATATCTCCGAAGCTGGGTTTTTACCCTTGCCACGACCTCCAGCGGATTAAAAGGTTTCGTGATATAGTCATCCGCTCCAATAGTAAGGCCCATTATCTTTTCCCCATCTTCCACTTTTGCTGTGAGCATAATAACCGGATAATAAAAGTTCTCCCTGATTTTCTGGCAAATACGGAAGCCGTCGATATCGGGAAGCATCACATCCAATATGGCGAGATCCAATTCGGTCCGTTTAATACACTCCAGCGCATCTATGCCATTATAAAACTTATATACCTTATATCCATCGTTTTTCAAATACACCTCAACTAAATCAGCGATCTCTTTTTCATCGTCGACCACTAAAATACATTCGTTCATAACAATCTCCTAAATTCTAATTAACGCCGCGTCCTTTCTTTTTTTGGCTATCGCTACTCACCGCCGGCTTTAAAATTATATACCGGCTTTATTATCCGGACAATATCGACGGTATCTCCAATATTATTTACAATATCATCTATCCCCTTATAAGCCATTGGACACTCATCTAACGTATCTTTATTTACCGATGTTGTGTAAATCCCGCTCATTTGCTTTTTAAATTCCGATACGGTAAATGACTCTTTCGCAGTGGACCGGCTCATCAACCGCCCCGCGCCGTGAGGAGCTGACTGGTTCCAGTCATCATTTCCCTTGCCAATACAGATCAAAGAGCCGTCTCTCATATTGATTGGGATAAGTAATTTTTCATCTCTCTTAGCGGATACCGCACCTTTTCTTAAAACCATAGCGTCTGTATCAATATAATTATGAATCGTTGTAAACTGCTCTACAACGTGGAATTTCATCCCCTTTACTATTTCATCCATCATTGCCTGTCTGTTTAACTCGGCATATCTTTGGACAATTTTCATATCGTGAATATATTTCTCAAACAGTTCGCCGGATACATATGCCAATTGCTTGGGAATATTTGTCCTTTTCGTATTTTTCAGCGCGGAAATACTTTTCTGGATTTCCCGTTCCCGGCCCTGTGACTTCAGTTCCGCAATGAATTCATCTATATGCTTTTTCGTACACCCGTTTAAACTCTTATACCCCTCTTCCTGATAATAATTTGCAACCTCTAGCCCCAAATGCCGGCTGCCCGAATGCACAACCACATAAATATCCCCCTCATCATCTTTATTTGCTTCTATGAAATGATTTCCTCCGCCTAATGTCCCCAGGCTTTTCTCCGCCCTTCTCGGATCAATATAGTTATAACAATATAAGTCCCCGAGATTTATCCCGTCAAAATATCTGTGTGTTTTCTCCCGCACATGAAATCCAGACGGAATTCTTTCATAAATTAATTTATCTAATTTTTGCAGTTCTATATGATTTTCTTTTATTTTTATGGTTTCCATACCGCAGCCAATATCCACCCCTACCAGATTAGGAACAATTTTATTTGTAATTGTCATAGTTGTTCCAATTGTACAGCCCGCACCGGCGTGAATATCCGGCATCATTCTTATCTTACTTCCTGCCACGAACTCCTGGTTAAGTAAAAGAAGCACCTGTGAAATAGATGCTTCGTCTACAACATCGGTAAAAATCTTCGCTTCATTATACTTTCCTTTTAATTCTATCATACGACCTCCTGATTAAGAGTGCATTAAATCATATTCACATGATTCTCCCGAAAGTAAGCTACTCTCTACTCATATTGCTAAACATAAGATTTTCTATTTCACTGCGTTCCTGAACAAAAACCCTATTTGCCTCATCACGTTTCGCCTCCGCGCTTCTCACTTTATCTGCTATTTCTTTTTCCTTTTCCGGTTTTAATCTTGGAATAGGAATAGTGGCAACAAAATTGGGAGTAATATGATCCACAACAGATGCATAAATTCCCTTTTCTAATAAAACTTTCCCAATATTATCAGTAGAAAGATATGCATAAACATAATATGGATCAATCAAAGTTTCATCACAAATTACCCGAATAACATGTTCTGAAACCATTGACCCCGCCATACTATCTGTTACCATTACAACTCTACCTGTTGAACCCGAACGAGTAATTAAAATCCAATCTTTTTTGACAAAATGTTTTAATGCTGGTTTATAGTCTTTAGGCTGATATTGTAGATCAAAGGGACGTACTTGAAGAATCTGTGTCCCTGAATAAAAAGGAACACTGTCTGGTCCAGCATCAACATAATTTCGCTTATGGCGTCCCGGATAAAAAATACCCTGTTCAACAACTAAATCACCCAATCTAACAATTTCTGTTACTTCTGTTCCAATAGATTCCTCAATTTCTTTAGCTATTTTGTTTTTATTAGGATCCCAGTACCATGCATCAATTCTTGTTGAACAATCCTCCATAATCTGTTTATAATCAATTACAAAACAGCTCGGCACATGCTCGCCCTCCTGATCCAGTCCCGAAACCATTCCGGTTAAAGTAAAATTGTTCCATTGTTTATATATTTCGGGCAAATCATTCCATATCACTTCTTGGCCATTCGAATCTAAAAGATTCATCCCGGCAGCATCTTTTTTAAATAACAGATTACCTCTTCTATCATGTCCTACGGCCTCAGATACCGCCATGAAAATAGGATAATTATCCGGAATATTTCTTACTTTTTTTAAAAAAACTAAAGAAGTTTTTGTTCCTGTATGCGGTTGAAACGCTTCACGTGGAAGATCTACAATGGCTATAATCTGTACCTTTGACAAAAGCCACTTTCTAAATTCAACACTCTCCTCTTGTGCACCAGATAAATTTTGTTTTGGTAACACGATTACCATGCGCCCACCATCTTCACTATCTGTAGCTTCTTTTAAATAATAAATATCTCGTTCAACAAAGAGTTTATCAGGGTCCTGCCCGTCCAAAAGTATTTGAGTTGGTTTTCCATTCACTAATTTATGTCCTAACTCATATTTCTCCAAAACACAATGTCTTGTATCATCTATTTTAGTTCCAAATGGTGGATTAGTCGTAATAATATCCACTGAACCTGGTTTAATTCTGCTCTTAAAATTTGAATTCAATTTGTCGTAAGGCTCTAAAGAATCAAAATTATAAATATTGCTTTTACCGTCCCCGACAATTGCCATATAGGACTTAGAAATTCTATATAAAAGCGGATCGATATCACATCCAAAAATATACTTATCCGCATAATCTTTTAACATAGAATTTAACTTATCTTTTGAAAACCCTCTATTACGATACAATTCTTCAATCTGCTTTCTAAGTTTCTCAATAGCTATTGACAAAAATCCCCCGGAACCACATGCAGGATCCAAAATAAGCTCCCTATCTTTATACGAAGGATTAATAACATCCATTGCAAAACGTACAATCTCACGCGGAGTAAAAAATTGCCCACTTTCCCCCTTCAATGTTGATGGCAACAATATTTCGTAAGCATCTCCCAAAGCATCCGTATTGGTATCTTCATGCATCAGGGCAATTCCTTGCAATTCACTGACAATATAGGAAATCCAGTCATTGTCATATTCTAAATTCTCTTCTTTAAACATACTCCCCAAATCAGGGTCTTTCAATAACTTAACATAAAGTCCCTCTATTCTTTTCCTAATTGCTTTTTTACCTTCATCTGATGAAAGCTCTGATGGCGTCGCCCTAAATTCACATAAATCCTCAGGACTAATCTCATCCATAATTTTGCAGAACAACAATTTAATTACTTCTACAGCAATATTCTCTTCTCTTTTTATCGGTCCATTTCCATATAATTTATAATACATACGGCTAAACAGAAGTTTTAGCGCCTTGGCTGGTTGTAAATCTTGTTTTTTATATTTTCCGATTGTTTCCTTTGTTTCCCCATACCGTGGTAATGTAGGTATATCCATAAATTTTATTGGATCTACAGCTATATCCCTATAATGATAATATGGACCTTCACTATTTTTATCAAACCCTGCGAACCAAACACAATATGGAGCTGTTGTGGCTGTTACATATGAAAATGCTTGCAAGTCATACTTTTTCTTTGGTGTTTCAATTTCTATAATAATATACGCATTTTCTTGTTTATGTATTTCATTAGTATACACAACAATATCTATTTTTTCAGCATTCCTCTTTGCCCCCCGTTGAAGAGAAACTTCTATATCGATATGAGTTTTGGGATAACCCAAATCATCTATAAGAATATGTTCAAACAACTGCCGATATACTTCCTCTGGATTATTTTTAACTTCCTTTCCTGTTGCATAATCATAAAATTTATTTTCTGACATTGCTTGTCTCCTCCTCATAGTTCCCCCCAACAGAAGCAATTACATCGTTTATTCCTACCAAGTATTATATCCTGTTTCGCATTGAAACACAATATACAATTTTACTGGCCGCCTGAAATATGACACTCAGACGGCCAGCAACTACTTTGAACTCTATAAACTACTCTGTCATTTTGTATAAATAGTCTCATTTACGGTGATGGACTGAACCTCTTGCGGGTCCACCAGACGGTTGAATACAAAAATAAGATTCCCTGTGGCATCATAAGAGATAAAACTCGTATTGTCTATTTTGACTTTACAGGAGTGCACTCCCTTTAACTTATGTTCGCACACAACGTATTTCGTCCCATCCTTATAATTTACTGACACATAGTAAATGTTTTTCTCGTCATACAATTCCTCATTCTGTCCTTCCAGACCGAGCCCTGTATCCGTATCAATCTTTAGAGACAGTGGCGATATACTCGTAATACCGCCGGCGTCATTTTTATAATCCTCCCTTTCCACCGGAGTGCGCAGCGGAACTACAATTTGGCTGGTTTTTGTTTGCTCCTTGTACCGGTCAAACGTATCGGAATCCGCCTCAAACATCTCCCGCCGGGTACAAGGATACTCAGACATCTCTAACGTAATCCCATTTGACTTTGTATCGTAGGCATGTGGCTCCATTGTCATATAATTATAGCAGTAAAGTACGTCTTTTGTCGACTTTTCCAAATCGACAATAATGTGTTCTGAGCAGTCTGGAAAATGGAACTCAAAGTCGACATCCTGAGAAAACTCAGCACCATGATATTCATTATCAATCTGGCTATAATTAAAAGCATTCACCCCTCCTTTCCTCTCCACCTTAAATTCTATCACTGCCGCATTGCCATCATGTACCGAAGACAATATGGTAAGCGTCGTATCCCCCAGTTTGTTTACGACAGGCTTATAAAATACATGGGCCCCAATTAGTTCTTCTGCCTTTCCCGGATCTATATCCACATATTCCCTCTTCGGAAATGTATAAACATGCGGAAGATCCTGTTCATCATATATTACTTCCCTACGGGCTACTACATCTTCCCTTGCGAGATTCCCCCAGATTCTCTTAAAAAACTCACCGTTTGTCGCAGCCTGTGCAACCAGCGGCACAGATACTGTCAAAATGACAACCGCAGCCGCCGCTTTCATGTAAATGCGCCTGTCTGAAGTATCCGTTCTCTTTTTGTATTGCCGGAGCATCTCTCTTTTCCTCTTTTTATATTCCTGGGAAAATTCATGTGCTCCTTCCAATGCATCAAACTCTTCTACCGAAATCTCAAGAGACGCTGGATTTATATAAACTACTCCCTGTTTCATGCCCTTCACATCCTTTCTGAATTTTTAACAGTAATTTTGCCCTCTGAAATCTTTTTCGCACTGCCGCCGCCGTTATTCCCAGCTCGACCGCCGTCTCGTTTACCGTTAAATCTTTTATAATCAGACAGTTTACAACAGCATAGTATTTCGGCGGTAAACTGGAAATGATCTCTTCCAGATCCAATCCCCCGCTTCGGTCCTCCTGCCCCACCGTTTCTTCCACATCATCATAAGAGGCACACATAACTTCCTGCTCTCTTCTCTTCTTATTGTAGATATCAATCGAAGAATGCTTGATTACCGTAATCAGATACCGCTTACAGTCATCGGACGCCGGATCTTCAAAATACACATCACGTTTCATCAGCTTTAGGAAAGCTTCTTGCACGGCGTCTTCTGCCAGCCCGGAATCACGCAAAATACTATATGCAATCTTATACATTTTCTGCTCATACAGCTTATACATCTTTTCGATAAACTTTACAGCTTTTTTTGATTCCCGCATGGTTTCACCTCCCGTTAATATTATAGATGACAGCATCCGCACATGTTGTCCTTACACTATATATAACCGAATAAAACAGCATTTTGTGACATGATTTTAGAAATAATTATAAAATCTTATAAACGGACATAGTTTAAAACCGCTGTAACACCGGCAAAATAGGTGATTACAGCGGTTTTATTACTTTTAGCCTGCCAACAGATAAATAGGCTTCTTCCCAACGCTTAAACCAGAACGGATATGTGTCCGTTTCCTGTTGACGCCGGTTCGTAGTTTTCTGGCAATACCGGCTTTCCGGTTCCGCCGTTGCCGCTTGCTTCTGCCACGGCTTTCGTATCTTGTGATACTGACGTTTCCTCTCCTTCCTTGTCCACTGCAGCTTCCTGTTCCGCCCGCTCTTCCCGTTTCTTCTCCAGAGCCTCTTCCCGCTGCTGTTTTTCCTTCTCTCTTGCTTCTTCCGCCTCTTCCTTCATTCCCTCTTCGGCCTTTTTCCCATATTCGTCGGCCCGCCCGGAAAACTCCGTCACATATCCCATTGACCGCTCCATCGTCGCTAAATCTCCCCGGCGGCAGGCATCTTTATATACCCGCATCGGCACATCTACCAAATTCATATTAAAGCTCGCTCCCACGAGCCCCTCCATCGTCTTTATTTGCATATGCGTGACCCTCCTTTATTTTTCATTTCGGTTCAAATATTGCCACGCATTAGCGCGATGTCACAAACTGCTGATTCGCTGTCATGTACGGCCTGTCCCAGAGGAAGCAGAACGGATATGGTTACTGTTCCCTCCGCCAGCTCTGTATGTATGACGCCGTTATATTTCTGCACGGTTTCGGTTATATTCATCCACCCAATTCCGTGCTCCCCAGGGTCTTCCTTCTTAGAGACGAATAGTTCCCGGTCCGATTTTATATCCGAACTATTTGACACCTCCAAAAGCAGGCATCCTTTTACCATCCCCGCTTTTATGCGGATTAATGGCTGGTCCCGGTCGATTCTCCCACACTCCTCAATTGCGTTGTCCAGAATATTGCCGAGCAGCACGCACAAATCATATTCATCCATCGCCAGACGTCCGGGAACGCTGGCGTCACATTCCCACACAATGCCGGCGCGCCCCGCCAAATTTCTTTTTTCATATAATAGCGCATCCACAACCCGGTTTCCCGTTATATCCCCGTCCTTCAGCACATTGCCTTTTTTTTGCATCTGGCCCAGATAGCGCTCCATTTTGTCCCATTCCTGCTTTTCCAAAAGCTCCCGTAAACATATTATGTGGTTTTTCAAGTCGTGCCTGACCCGTTCCACCTGACGGTAATGCTCCTCCAGCGCCCTGTAAAACGCAACCTGGCCCCGGTACTGTTCCTTTTGGGCCTGCTCCATATAAATACGGTTCATGCCGTATACAAAACCAAATGAAATGCATAGGAGCAAAGCGGTAAGAACCCCCATAGCGCCATAGCTGAACAGCTGGTTATAGTACAGGCTCCAATTATCCCCGCCGCGGAATAAAATTCCCCGGCTCGCCCCCCAATTGGACAAATCTACAAGAAAGATACTCGTAAATAGCAAAATGGCAACCATAACGTACCAGCTTTTTCCCCTGCCCGTAAAAATACGTGCCGCCCTTTGCCCCGCAAGCCAATTTATAACCCCTATAACGGGAATAAAAGAAAGGCATAAAACGAGTTCCGCCTGCCAGCCGTCCAAGACAGCCATTTCATCCCGGCTGACGGCATAATGCAAGACAAGCGCTGCACAGGAAAGCAGGGAACCACTGAAATTCCCCACCAGCTCCTTACAGGCGATTATTGCAGCGGCGGCCATCCACTTCTTCTCCCTCTCCCGGCGAAACAGCATACACACCAATCCCACAAACAGGACGTGCCTACACAGCGCAATGACAATATAGGGAATCTCCCAAATACTGCATACGGCCTGCAGCCCAATCGAGCCGCCCAACAGCGCTGCCACAAAGATAATCCTGTTTCCTCTCGCATACCCGAGCGCCCTATAGCACAACCGCTCCAGCGACAACACATATGCTGCGTAGCACACGATAGAGAAAAGAATGAAAACCGGCTTCATAAAATCCCCCCATTACCTCTCATATATGTGAGAACATCGGTACTAAATGCGTCATATCTCCGCTTGGCGACCGGGATTTTTCCACCGTTATCAAGCGTCACCTGCTGTTTATTGAACACCGACACATATCTCAAATTCACAAGAAAGCTTTTGTGACACCGGGAAAATCCCTTTTCCGTCAATGCCCTTTCCAGCGCCCCCATCCGCTCATAATACGAAAAAACGCCCTCCGCCGCGTGGACATCTACGATTCTTCCACGGATTTCAATATAGTAAATATCGCGCAGCATAATTTTTTTCTTACTGCGCTCCTGCTGAATAACGAGAAAGTCCTCCTCCCGGCCCGCTTTTTTCAAAACGGCGCGTTCTAATACGCGCTGCAGTTTCTCATCTGGGACAGGTTTCACCAAATACTGGAACGCTTCCACCTCGTAGGCGTCAAACACATACCTCTTACTGGATGTAATAAAAATAAGTAAAGAGTCTGTCTGTTTTTTGCGAAGCTGTTCCGCCGCCCGCATTCCGTCCAGCTCCGGCATGATAATGTCCATAAAAATAATATCAAAATGCTCGTTCGCCCGCAGAAAATCCCCCGCACCCGTAAACGTGCGAATTTCATACAAAACCCCGGCCGATTCCATATAACTCCTTATTCTTTCTGCTAAGCCGCAGCACGCCACAACCTCATCGTCGCAGACTGCAATCGATATGATTGATTTCACTTGTCTGATAACATCTCCTCAACCGTGCCGCGAAATTCATCCATGTCAAAATGATCCCTGTCGCTTCCCTTCAGCACTTCTATAATTTTCTCATACTGGGATTCATTGTGGAACGTAATTGCCCACTCGCATTTCCCTGTCTGCGCATCGATACACCGCATGCCATCTTTGCTATAAATGATAATGTAACGGCCGTCATCCTGGCCCGCGTCATCGGACGGACACGTACAGCAAATATACTCAGACGTAAGCATAGTTGCATCCGCCTCTTCTTCCTCCTCACAAACATTCCCGCCAGACTTCTCTTTCACCTCAAGCCCGGCCGCCTTCCGAATGGCATCCTGGACTTCATCATACGCATGCAACAGCTTTTTCCACTCTTTTTCCGTGTAACTGACAGCCCCGATCTGAAAACTTGGCTCGGTCGTTCCCTTCTCAATCTTTTCTCTGTACTCCTCCCGCTTCTCCTGGACTGCTTCTGAAAATGCACGGGCAGTATGATTTGAAAACAATCCCAAATATGCGTCTGCCGCTCCGGCCCCTTGTCCACCCTTATCCATCGTTACATTTGCAATACTCATATCATTCTCCTTTCTCAGACATAAAAAAACGACTGTTCAAATGATATCCATCCATTGAATACAGTCGCTCTCCTTAGCTTATATTTAATATCGGCAAAACCAGAAGCAAACTTTATAGCCTGACTTACATGCCGGGCCACTACATCTCCACATCAATCATCCCCTGCAATTTTGCCGTCCCGTCCTGAATCATATCAATCATATAGGGAACGATATCCGGATCAAACTGTTTGCCGCTGCACTGCTGCAGCTCGTTCAATATGTATTCCTCATCGTGCAGCTCCTTATACACCCTCTTACTGGACATCGTATCATAACTGTCCGCTACACATATTATACGGGCAAACAGAGGAATCTGCTCTCCCTTTAGTCCCTCGTTGTATCCCTTGCCATCATAGCGTTCGTGGTGATATCTGGCGCCGTCGCTAATACCTTGTATCGCCGTAAAATCCTGCAATATTTCCCCCCCGATTGACGTATGGTTGCGTATGATTTTTATTTCTTCTTCATTTAATTTTCCCGGCTTTTTCAAAATAGAATCCGGAATCCCAATTTTCCCTATATCGTGCAGCATAGCAGCATAATACAGCTCCTCCTGCTCCGCTTCGTTCAGGTTCATCCTTCTCGCAATCTCGCGCGAATAATTGGCCACACGGATCGAATGGCCATTCGTATCCCGGTCCTTGGCATCAATTGCCCGGGCAAATGTCTCCAACGACTGGTTCAAAATAGACTGGTACGCCGTTTTTTTCTGTTCCAGATCCCGCATCCGGACCTGGATGTACATAAAGCAAAAAACAAAACAAACCAACGCCAGGGCCATAAAGGTTACAAGCCACAGATAAATGTCATTTTCCATAAATTTTCTCTTCCAATCCTCTTTGTACAGTTTGTACTGCCGAAAAAAACCCGGTCGGTCAATACCAACCGGGCTGAAGCATCAAATCATTAATTATTAATCAACTTGTCCTCGCCATTCCAGCTGTAAAGCTTACGGATATCCTCCCCGATCACCTCAGCCGGATGCTCTGCAGCAAGCTTTCTCATCGCACGGAAATGCGCCTGTCCGCCTGCCTCGGACATATCCAGAAGAAATTCCTTCGCAAAAGAGCCGTCCTGAATGTCGCTCAAAATTTTCTTCATCGCTTTCTTCGTATCTTCCGTAATGATCTTTGGTCCTGTCACATAATCACCGTACTCCGCTGTATTAGAAATGGAATAACGCATGCCGGCAAAACCACTCTGATAAATAAGGTCGACAATCAGCTTCATTTCATGAATACACTCAAAATAAGCGTTTCTCGGATCATATCCGGCCTCGCAGAGCGTCTCAAAACCTGCCTGCATCAACGCGCAAACTCCGCCGCAAAGAACGGCCTGCTCACCGAACAAGTCTGTCTCTGTCTCTGTACGGAAGGTCGTCTCAAGAACGCCGGCTCTTGCTCCGCCAATCGCAAGCGCATAGGCAAGCGCCATATCCAGCGCCTTCCCCGTTGCATCCTGTTGTACCGCTACGAGACAAGGAACCCCTTTACCTACCTGGTATTCGCTGCGCACCGTATGGCCAGGGCCTTTTGGCGCGATCATCGTCACATCTACGTCTTTCGGCGGTACGATCTGGCCGAAGTGGATGTTGAAACCGTGTGCAAACATCAGCATATTTCCGGCCTCAAGATTTGGCTCGATGGATTCTTTATACAATTTCGCCTGCAGCTCATCATTGATAAGAATCATGATAATGTCCGCCTTCTTTGCCGCCTCTGCTGCTGTATATACCTGAAATCCCTGCTCCTCAGCCTTCGCCCATGATTTAGAGCCTTCGTATAAACCGATAATCACATTGCAGCCACTTTCCTTTGCGTTCAATGCGTGAGCATGTCCCTGACTGCCATAGCCGATAACAGCAATTGTCTTCCCATCCAAAAGTCCTAAGTTACAGTCACTTTCATAGTAAATCTTTGCGTCTGCCATTTTATTATTCCTCCTAATATATAATTATATAAAGCCCCTCCGGCAAAGACCGGAAGATGGTTTTCTATGTAACCCACCCGCACCCGCAGCGAAAAATCTCAAGCCGCGGTATCAATTCTCGTCCAGAAATCCTCTCGCCAACCCGGTAATTCCCGTGCGGACCAGCTCTTTGATCTCATAGCCGTCCAAAAGCTTCGTAAATGCATCCAGCTTCGCCTGATTTCCCGTCAATTCAATCATCATCGTCTCCGAAGCCACATCGACGATCTTCGCACGGAAAATTTCAACAATCGCATTAATCGCCGGCCTGGCCTCTTTCCCAGCCGATACCTTTACGAGAATGAGCTCCCTGCACACGGAGGCGTCACCGGTCAGCTCCTTCACATGTATAACATTTTCGAGCTTGCAAATCTGCTTTTCTATCTGGTCAAGGATAATCCCATCCCCGGTCACCGCCACGGTCATTCGTGATACTGCGGTATTTTCTGTCTCTCCAACAGTGAGACTGTCGATGTTGTACCCGCGTCTGCTAAACAATCCGACAACACGGGACAACGCACCTGGCGTATTATCAATTAATATGGAAAGAACCATCTTACGCATCTTATTCACTCCTTACTTTTCAAAGATTAATTGTACCAATTTCGACCATTGTTGTCAACCTCTTCACCCCACATTTATTTTTCATTAATAAAATTGGAGACGGCTTTCTTATTTTTTGCAATATCCGGCACCAGACAATCCTGTCCGTTAATGGTCTGGCTCGTGTATCCATCCTGGATGGGGAGGCTGAACTGAAGAATATCCGTCGTCCCCATGCGGACGACTGCCAATATATAAGAATAAATATCATCCTTCTTCAAATCGGTCTTCACATTAGGAAGCACAATTTCCACTAATTCCATCCATTCGTTTAACGACATCGCCTTAATCTTTTGGAACAAGGACTGAATGACAAGACGCTGGCGCTCTGCGCGGCCATAATCATCTCCTTTTCCCGAAGCGGTCAAAACAGCCGGATAATGCCCGTTCTTCCATTTTCCATGACGGATCCTGCAATATCCCAATGCCTGGTAACCGTTGAGTACTTGTTTTCCCACCTTGACATTTCTATATTTTTTCCGCTTAATGTAGTTCGTGTCATTCAAGTTTTCCGCCTCAGATTCCGTCAATGTCGCCTCTACTCCGCCCACCGCATTGATCACTTCTACAAACGCGTCAAAATTTACTTCTGCGTAACCGTTCATCTTAATTCCGAAATTCGATGCAATCGTTTTATATAAAAGCTGGATCCCGCCGAGCGAATAAGCGGCATTTAACTTCTGGCTGCCATGCCCGGGGATCGCCACATACATATCACGCATGAGCGACGTCACTTTTAGTTTTTTATGTTTCATATCGAGCGTCGCTATCATCATCGAATCCGAACGCCTGGCTGCTCCTTGCGAGTTCTGCTCATCCAGATTTTTATCAGCCCCTACAAGCAGAATGTTGATGATCTCCGAATCGCTCACCGTATCATATTGGGAGACATCCACCTTATCCAGTGAAGTAATCGTATCAAAATTTAATAAATCCAGCGACCCGCTCACATTATACTGCGCGGCCGCTGCAAGGCTCCCCACTGCCATGCTTAAAATAATTCCGAGTACCAGAAAAACCTTTCCTGCCACTCTTTTTTTCCCCTTACCGTTCCTTTTCGCCATAGTGTCCTCCATTCCTTTGCCTATGTTCTAGTACGGATGACATATCACAATAAAAAAAACAATGCTATATTCCGCAATAACCCGCTTTTATAAAACCCGTACCGGATGACGTACCACCTACGCCGCAAAAATCCCGCCTCACGCATGCGGGCAAACGCCGCAGCGGGACAGTCCCCCGACGGCAGCTCTTTCTCGAATAAGCGGTAAAATGCCCTCCCCTGGGCAAATGTCTGTTCCAGTGCCAAGCGCTGTTTTTTTATGTTAGAAACCCGATTTTTTAAATAATGAAAAAATCCGCTTCCGCCAATCATATTACCACGATGCTGGCGATAATGCAAGGTTGTTTCATTCAAATAACAGATTTTCCCAAAATGACTGCAAATTAATGCCAACCACCAGTCGTGTACGCGCACCTCCTCCGGTACCGTTTCCAAATAAGGCAAAACCGCGGCATTCACCATAACGGTGCAGCCGATACACTTGTTTTCCATAAGGAGATGGGCGGGATCTGTTTTCTCCGCATTCAAATGGCTGTTTTTATGAAAAGAACCGAGCGTTTTCCCCGTCTCACTGTCATAATTGACCGCATCCGTAAAGACGAGCAGCGGACGGCGGACATCGTTTCCGCACTCGTGTTCCAGACCCTTCATCGCCGCCAGCGTGCGGGCGATCTTATCCGGATCCCATATATCGTCCTGGTCGCAAAGCATAAGATACGGGCTGCGGCTCCTTCGGATCCCGGCAATAAAGTTCTTCACATATCCAAGGTTCTCTTCGTTTTCATGTACATGGATACACGCATGCTTTTCCGCGTACTCCCTCGCGATTTTGACAGTCTGGTCGGCGGATCCGTCGTCACATATTTCAATGGAAATATCTTTTACCGTATTTGCCAAAATAGAATCTATTTGCTCCCGGATATAACGCTCCCCATTATATGTGGCAAGCACAATGTGAACCTGAGGCGTCATGGTGAATCCTCCCAATATCGTTTATTCATACTACATTTCTTAACAAGTTTTTTCGGAAGCCCTTCATACTTCAAACCCAGCTTATAACCAATCAGCTTACATGCGCTCTGAATGGCCAGATCGGGGAGCAAGTACCATTTCCCCCGTCTCAGAAGATGCTTCGCTGTATCTTTCACAAGCCGCATTCCCTCTGATTCTGATTTGACCCCTCGAAAAATATCCCGGTACTGCCGCTGGGAAACGCCCATATCAAAGTTCCGGGAAAATTGCTGCCAATAAGAATACTTGTGCGCATGCACCACTTTTGCCTCCGCCTCATAGGCAATCTTGTATCCCGCGCCGATTACTGCGGAGGCAAAAATCATGTCTTCATTAAAAATCGTATGGCGTACAAAACCACCCAGCTCCTCATACTTGTCCCGCCGGTACATGGCACACACGTTTGAGCAAAAATAAGTTTTGATTCCCAGCCGGTCCAAATCTCCTATGTCTTTTACATTGGATTTGTCAGGATAGTTAAACTGTCTCGTATACTGTTCAACCGGGCCAACCCCGTCACCGGGCAGCTGCCTTGCGTATGCCACGGCAATCCGGGCATCCGAAGCCAGCCGCTCATACAGACGCTCTACAAGAACACCGTCCACCGGCACAGCATCCTGGGTCATAAAAAGCAAATAGTCTGCTTTCGAAAGCGAAGCCCCCCGGTTCCTCGTCCCGCCGTGGTCAAATTCCCCCCTGGCCACAGGAACGATTTCGCCACCGTCTGCCATCTCCAGCATCCTCCGCACTCTTCCGTCTTCCTCCGGATCTGCCAATGTCTGCATAAACCAAATATGATCCGGCTTTCTCGTTTGTGAATTCAGCTGCCGGATCAGACGTTCCAATTTTTCATCCGGCCGAAACACCGGTATCACCACATCAATTTGCTCTGCCATACAGTTCCTGTTCCCTTCTTTTATGTTTTCCCTGGCCTGCCCGTTATGCCTCTACCCTTTATTTTCATTACGCCAACAGACGGTTTACGAGCAGCACGGCTTCCCTGGCGTCTTTTGAATAGCCGTCCGCCCCGATCTCCTGTGCAAAGCTTTCCGTGACAACCGCGCCGCCTACGATAATCTTCGCAGTAATCCCCTGCTCCCGCGCCATCTCCACAAGATGTTTCATCTCCATCATCGTCGTCGTCATCAGCGCTGACAAACCGATAACAGCGGCATTCTCTTCCCTCGCCGTATCGAGAATCCGCTGGGCATCTACGTCTTTGCCCAGGTCAATAACGCGGTATCCATAGTTTTTCAGCATAAGAACTACGAGATTTTTACCGATGTCATGGATGTCACCCTTGACCGTCGCCATTACGATGGTGTCCAGCGTTTTGCCGCCGCGCTCTTTCGCCAATAGCGGCTCCAAATAGTCAATCGCCTGTTCCATCGTCTCTGCACTCGATATAAGCTGCGGCAGGAAATACGTCCCCTTTTCATACAACTCCCCTACATCATTGATCGCCGGAATAAGGTGGTTATCAATAATAGAAGCCGGCTTCTCCCCAAGCTCCAGCTCATTTTTTACCAGATCGACAACCGCGCCCCTTTTTCCTTTGACAACGGCCTGAAATAACGGATGCCCCCCGGCACTCTCCGTGTTCCCGGCCGGACCGGACGCATCCGGACTTTGGGAAACCGTTGTAATCTCCGCCTTACACACACCGCTGATATAATTCGGACCGGCGCCTCTTTTATTTAAAAGCAGGTCGGAAGCCAGCGCCGCATTTACGAGAAGCGTCTGGCCCGGGTTGGCAATTGCCATCGTCAAACCCTGTTCAATTGCCATTGTCAGAAATGCACTGTTTATAAACGCACGCTCCGGCAATCCAAACGATATATTAGAGAGACCACAAATTGTCGCCACTTCCAGCTCATGCCGGCAATAATGGATCGTCTCCAGCACATCCAGCGCCGCATTTTTATTCGCGCCGACGGTCGTCACAAGTCCGTCGACGACGATGTCCTTCTCCGAAAGCCCATGCTGCTTCGCCTCTGTCATAATTGTCTGGATAATATTCTTTTTCTCCTCGATCGTTTTCGGAAGCCCCTGCCCGGATAGCGGAAGCAGAATAAACATCGCCCCATATTTTTTTGCCGCCGGAAGAAGCCTTTTGATTTTCTCCTCCTCCAGAGATATCGAATTGATCAACGCCCGTCCCGGATATATGCGGAGCGCCGCCTCTACTACATCCACATAGCTGGAGTCAATGCTGAGCGGCACGTCCACCGTCAGCGTAAGCTCCTTTACCGCCCTCAGCATCATCTCTTTTTCGTCAATTCCATTCATTCCCATATTGACGTCCAAAATTTTGGCTCCCCGGTCCACCTGCTCTTCTGCCATCGACAGCACGAGATCCAGCCGTCCCTCCCGGAGTTGTGCCTGTAAATCCTTTTTCCCGGTCGGATTGATCCGCTCACCGACAACCAGACACGTTCCGTCCAAATCAATTTCCACAAAATTCCGCTCGTTCGTCAGTGCCCGGACTTTCTTTTTTTGTGGCAGAACAGCCTTTTTCCCTGAAAGGCGGTCCCGAAGCGTCCGTATGTGCTCCGGCGTCGTGCCGCAGCAGCCGCCAAGAACCGTCGCCCCCAGATCGGCAAGAGGCAGCATGGCCTCCGCAAACTGGACGGGATCCATATTGTATACCGTTTTCCCATCGACCAGCTCCGGCAGCCCCGCATTCGGTTTGACTGCGACCGGGATCCCGGAAACATCCCGCATCCGCTGTACTACATCCACCATCCGGTCGGGCCCGGCCGAACAGTTCACACCTATGACATCCACGCCCATCGCCTCTAAAACGATGGCGGCCGTCTCAGGGTTTGTACCATAAAGCATCCTTCCATCTTCCTGAAACGTCAGCGTCACAATAACTGGTATGTCGTCCCCACACTGCTCCCGTATGGCCAGCACGGCGCCACGGCACTCCTGCAGGCTCATCATCGTTTCTACGACAAACAGATCCACACCCGCATCGTACAAATATGCCGCCTGCTCTTTATAGACGTCTATTAACTCTTCAAACGGCAGCGAACCAACCGGCTCAAGCTGTTCCCCCGTCATCGTCATATCTCCGGCAATATAAATGTTCCGCTCCGTGCGGCTCTCCTCAACCGCCCGCTTCGTTAATTGGACCAGATCCGTTATCAGCTCTTTCTGGCGGCCCTCCAGGCCATACTCGGCAAGCTTAATGCTGCTGCACGTAAACGTCGGCGCATACAGCACATCGCTGCCCGCCTCAATATAACCTTTTTGCAACTCCACAAACACATCCGGGTGGTCTAAAATCCACGTCTCGGGACAATCCCCCGCCTGCATGCCATGCAGCTGGAGATTGGATCCCGTCCCGCCGTCAAGCAGGACAAATCCCTCTTTTACATAATCCTTAAACTTCATATTTCCGATACAACTCCTGAATACATTCCTTAATTGCCGGTACTGCCTCATCCAAAGGCACCTGCTTGCTAACCGATTTATCCCGGGTGACGATTTCTACACATCCGTTCTTTCTATTTCTTGGGCTGACTACAACCCGTACCGGCACACCGAGCAAATCTGCGTCGGAAAACATCACTCCCGCGCGTACATTCCGATCATCGTAAATAACTTCCACGTGCTGGTTCTGCAACGTCTCATATAACTTGTCCGCATAGTCATGGCACTCTGCGTCGTCAGCGCGGACACAGCACAGATGCACTTCCCACGGTGCGATCGTGATCGGCCAGACCGGACCATATTCGTCATGGGACGCCTCACAGACAGAGGCCGCAAGCCGGCCAACCCCGATCCCATAACAACCCATAATCGGGTTATGCTTATTTCCATCTTTGTCAAGATACTCCATATTCATCGGTTTCGTATATTTTGTCCCGAGCTGAAAAATATTTCCAACCTCAATTCCCCTCTGAATCCGCAATGACTTCTTTCCACAGCACGGGCAAATGCCGCCCTCTACTGCTTTCGCAAAATCTCCATACTCCACATCGCCGATATCCCGCTTCATATCAAGCCCTACATAGTGCTTGTCATCAACATTGCCCCCGCAGCACAAATTGTGAATTCCCTCCAGGGAGCGGTCGTACAGCACGGTATAGTCGCCATTGAGCTTATAAGGCCCGATAGAACCGGCATGAAGGCCGCACTCCTCTGTGATGACAGCTGCATGAATGGCACATCCGACATAATTTGTCAGTTTTGTCTCATTCACCTCCAGATCCCCGCGCAAAAACAGTACAATATATGAATCATCCGCATTTCTCTGATAGACGACCGCTTTACATGAGTGCTCAACCGGGAGCTTCAAATACTCACAGACGTCCTCAATCGTATGTTTTCCGGGTGTATCGACAAGCTCCACCTCCGCCTGGGCAAGCTTCTGCTCCTGCTCCACGATACATGGCGTAGCCTCCATATTCGCGCGGAAATCACAATCTGCGCACAGGACAATAGAATCCTCTCCCACCGGCGTCAAAAGCATGTACTCGTGGGAAACACTTCCTCCCATCATACCGGAATCGGATTCCACAACTACTACGTCCAATAAGCCCGCTCTGGCAAAAATACGTTCATATGCCTTATAGCACTTCGCATAGTACTTCTCCAAGTCCTCCTGGGAAGTATGGAACGAATACGCATCCTTCATTGTAAACTCGCGTACACGAATGAGACCGGCCCGCGGACGGGCCTCGTCACGAAATTTTGTCTGGATCTGGTAAATCATAAACGGATACTTGGTATAACTATTACCGTACTCCCTGACAAGATGCACGGCTGCCTCCTCATGGGTCATACCAAGTATCATCTGGGAATGGTTCCGGTCTGTAAACCGCAGAAGCTCACTTCCGACACTCTCATAACGGCCGGACTCCTCCCACAGGCTCCCCGGCATCGTAACTGGGAACAAAACTTCCTGTCCGTCGATAGCGTCCATCTCTTCTCTTATTATATGTTCGATTTTCGCAGTTACCCGTCTGAGAGGCGGAAACTGCGAATAAATACCGTTCGCCATATTTTTCATATAACCGCCGCGGATCATCAGCGCATGGCTGTCAATGACACAATCCGACGGTCTTTCTTTAAATCTGTCACCTGCTAATTTGTCAAGCTTCATTTTCTATTTCCTCCTTACGTCTATGTTCTCCGATTATAACATCTGAATCTTATTTTTGTAAAGCCTTTTAAAGAATATTATGCTGAGGGAGAGCGAGCAGATTTCTGCGATGGGAAAAGACCACCACACGGCTCCCAGCCCTACCACTTTAGACAAAAGGTAAGCGGCCGGCAGTATGACTACAAGCTGCCGCAAAACCGAGATGGCAAGACTTAAAAAACCCTCTCCGAACGCCTGGTAGATCGACATGAGCACGATGGACGCCCCGGCGAGAATAAAGTGCGTGCTAATAATGCGCAGGGCGGGCACACCGATCTCCAGCATATGCGGCGAAGCATCGAATAACAGCAAAAGCTTGTCCGGTATGGCAAGAAACACACAGAGCCCGACAAACATAATGCTGACCGCTATCATCATACTAAAGCGGACCGCCTCGACTATACGCTTTCTCTGTCTCGCCCCATAGTTGTATGCAATAATCGGAATCAGGCCATTATTAAGCCCGAACACGGGCATAAAAATAAAACTGTTCAGTTTAAAATAGCTGCCAAATACGGCGACCGCCGTCGTCGAGATCGGCGATAATATTTTATTCATGCCAAATGTCATAACAGAACCGATCGCCTGCATAATGACAGACGGCACGCCAACCCAGTAAATCTTCTTTATAGCAGCGGCCTCCGGCCGCATTTTGCGGACAGATAAATGAATTTCTTTATTTTTCCTGATATTGAACCACAACGCCATAATCATTGCTACGATCTGGCCTGCCACCGTCGCCAGCGCGGCCCCCCGTATGCCCATCTCCGGCATGCCGAAATAACCAAAAATCAATATCGGATCGAGTATAATATTGAGAATGGCCCCGGTTCCCTGGGTCAGCATCGTATAAAATGTCTTGCCCGTCGCCTGCAGCAGACGCTCCAGCATCATCTGGAGCATAAATCCAAACGAACCGATGATACAAATAAACAAATAACTCGTCCCATACTCTACAATAGCCGCCGCATTTGGTTGCGCCATATCCACTTGGGATTCAAAAAACACTCCCACACCAAAAATGCCGAAAATACAAAAAACCACGTAACTGGCTGCCATCAAAAAAATACCCGCGTTTGCCGCGCGGTCTGCCATCTCAAAATTCTTCTCACCAAGACTTCTGGAAAGCAGGGCATTGACGCCCACGCCAGTCCCTACCGCTACCGCCACCATCAGCGTCTGGACCGGAAAAGCCATTGAGACAGCCGTCAGGGCGTCCTCCCCGATTCTCGACACAAATATGCTGTCTACAATATTGTACAATGCCTGCACGAGCATTGAAGCCATCATCGGAAGCGACATACTTACGATCAGCCGCTTCACCGGCATAATTCCCATTTTATTTTCTTCTCTTTTATCCGTCTCTGTTCTCTGTTCTGTCTGTCCCATAGTCGTATCTCCTATCCTTTCCTTATCAATGATGACTTCCAGCTATTTCTCAAAAGTTCTGGATACCGTTCCAGATGCGCAAAGTCATTGAACCGTTCCAAATAGTACAGCCCCCTCTCCTCATCGTAGCTAAGCTGTGTAATACTCGTATTCTCCAGGTCAATGGCAAATTTCAGCTTATTTTTTAAATCCGTTTCGAGTAAATGCGCGCACAGCGACCGTATCACGCCTCCGTGTGCCACAATTGCCACCCGCTGTTCCGGCCCCCGGCAAATTTGCTCCAGCCGGGGCATGGCCCTGGCCACCACATCCGCTCCACACTCTCCCCCGGGATAAGGCAGGTCACTCGTCTGCAAAGCCCTCTCCCGGCGAAAATCCGCATATTCCTTCACAATAACGGAATCTTCCTTTCCCGTCATCGCTCCAAAATCAATTTCCCGGAACTCTTCCACCACAACCGGGGAAAGCCCCATGCGCGAACCGAGTATGTCCGCCGTCTCCACCGCCCGTTTCAATCCGCTCGTATACAATTTTCCGATCTCATAAGTACGGAGACGCTCAGCTGCCAAAGCCGCCTGGCGTCTCCCCGCATCATCCAGGCTGACATCTACATTACAGAGCCTGGAACTCTGTCTGCCATGCCGGATAAAAAAAATCTCTTTCATAGATTCCTCCAACCAGTAAACATTCGATTGTTCCGCATCCATTATATACCGAATATCCCGGTTTGGCAAGCAAACATCTTATCTTTTCTTCTCATAGTATTCCGCCTGTGCCGACCAAAGAGAGTAATATAGTCCCCTCTTTTCCTTCATAAGCTGTTCATGGCTTCCTCGCTGGGCAATCCTTCCAGCATCAAATACGACAATATCATTACAAAACCGACAGGAGGAAAGACGGTGCGAGATATAAATGGCCGTTTTGCTCCCCACCATTTCCTGAAAGGCGGAATACACCTCAAATTCTGCCAGCGGGTCTAATGATGCCGTTGGCTCGTCCAGAAGAATAAAAGGGGCTTCCTTGTAAAGCGCCCTGGCAATCGCAATCTTTTGCCGCTCACCACCCGAAACCAGAATGCCATTATCCTCCCATTCCTTATCTATCACCGTTTCAATCCCATCTGAAAGCTGTGCCAGACGTTCCCCAAATCCGGCACGCTCCAGACACCCCCTCACCTTTTCCGCATCGTACTCCTCACTGGCAGCCACATTTTGGGCAATCGAAAAGGAAAAGAGGGAAAAATCCTGAAAAATAATCGAGAAAAGCTTTCGGTACTCACAATAATCAAATTTGCGTATATCAATACCATTTAACAAAATTTGCCCCTCTGTTGGGTCGTAGAGGCGGCTGAGCAATTTAATCATTGTCGTTTTACCCGAACCGTTTTTCCCAACTACCGCCATCCGTTCCCCAATCCGGATCTTTAAAGAAAGATGGCTCAGCGCATCCACTTCACTTCCCGGGTAACGGAAGGATACATCTCGAAATTCAATTTCATATTCATCATCGTTCCGCTTTTCCACCGGAAGCATCCCTTTATACAAGGATCCCGCCGCATCCAAATATTCCATCGTCGTGGCCTGTCTCCTGGCCACGAGAAGAAAGCCCTGTAAATCCCGTATAATTGCCTGCAGCGCCGTTACAATGCGCTCAAAACATGCCACATACCGGACTATCATACCCACCGATACGCTTCCTCCTGCTGCCAAAAGTGTAATGAAAAAATAACAAATTCCCTGGACGCCGGCTCCCAGAACATTATTTACAAGAGCGTTTATCCCATCTGCCTTTGACATATTTTCATTCTTCCTATCCCGAAATTGTTTCCCATGCTCACATAAATATTCATAAACTAATGATCTGGCTCCATACAGCTTTATATCCTTTAAGTTATCGGCCCGGCCGCTTTCCCCCTCTACAAAGTCCCATGTCAGGTCCATATCCTCCGGCCGCCCCGGCTCCTGCTGCATATAATAGACAAGCCTTTCTGCAAAAAAACTCTCACCCAGTCCATTTGCCGCCAACACAAACAACAAAACGGCAACAAACACCCAGAAAAACGGGTTTTCCACCTGAATGATGCAGGAGGCGACCGGCCATAGAAACGCGGCTGCCATACATACATTCCAAAACTGGTAAATAAGATATTCTACACACAAATATGCCCCATAAATACCATTTCCCCAGCTATTATCTTCATTTATACGGTTTTTCAGCTGGTTTAGATAGGGACTGTCCAGCTCTGGATAATCCATCTGCGCCGATTTAACTGCCATTTTCCCTGCCAGCAAATCATATACCTGATCCTTTACCCGGTTGCTATAACTCTGGAGCCAGCACGCAAGCAGGCTGAACACAAAAATCGCTCCGAGTATAAAACCTGTCTTCATGATTAGAGACCTGGCCGGCACTCCCCGCTCTAACCCACTCAGTACTTCACTCGACACATAGATCCCTAAATACCCCCGGGACACTTCCAGCAGCTGCCGGATAAGCGTAGCGGGAAAAAAGGCAGGAGACATCCTCCTCATCTCAACAAGAACCCGCCGGCACACATGCCATTTCTCGGACAGCGTAAGGCGCTCCGTAAGTTTCTTATTTTTTATATTCATGCCCACACCTCCCCGTCCATCTCCTCCGACAAGTTGTAATAATAACTCTGGACTTCAAACATATGGGCATATTCCCCATCCATCGAAAGAAGCTCCTCATGACTGCCGCATTCCGTTATCTCCCCTTTTTTCATAAAAAGAATCCGATCCGAGAACTGGGTGCTCGCCAGGCGGTGGGAAATGAATAATGCCGTCTTCCCACGACAGAGAATATCATACTTCTCATACATTTCCTTCTCTGCGATAGGATCCAGGGCCGCCGTCGGCTCGTCCAGTACGAGTACCGGGGCATCTTTGTAGAGCGCCCGCGCCAAAAGAAATTTCTGTTGCTGGCCACCGGAGAGACTGACCCCGTCCCGCGTCAGCTTCTGGGTCATATAACGGTCCTTTGTGATATTCCGCCTGACTAAATCCTCATATAAACCAGACTGTGCCAGCACTTCATTGATCCGTTCCTGGTCGATCTCCTCTTTATGGGTCAGCGCAATATTTTCATCCAACATAAAAGGGAGAATCATCGCCTTTTGAAATACCGCTGAATAGAGCGCATATATATCCTGTTTACCCCATTTGGACAACTCGGTTCCATTAACCAGAATGCTCCCCCCAGTCGGCTCATAAAAACCAGTCATCAATTTGACAAGCGTAGTTTTTCCGGCGCCATTCAACCCGACAATCGCCACCCGCTCCCCTTTGTGAATCGTAAAACTTACATCGTGTACCGTATCCGTATCACTGCCGGGATACCGAAAACTTACATGGTCAAACGTGATTTCCACCCCACGGGAGAGATCCGGCATGGGACACTCCGATTTCCTAATATCCTCGACGGGAATATCCAAATAAGTGCGGATATAGTTGAACTGGATATTCCCAGTTTTGATATTTCCGATTCCCCATATAATTCCTGTCACCCATGTGGAAAATCCGGTAATTGCACCAAAATGGAGCATAAAATCCCCAAGACTGATTTTTCCTTGTACTGCCATATAAATCAAATAAGTATACGCAATGCCATCCCGGAGCAGATTCAATACGCAGCCGGCAACCTGGGTAATATACTCCTGGCGTTTCCTCTCTTTGATGCACTTATTTTTCCCCTCCTGCAGAAAACGGATAATGCATGCCAGCCAACCGGACATATCATACACGCGTATATCCTTTCCCTTCCTCACATCCTGGCAGCTGTTCATCGTATACCGGTATTTCCTCCCAAGCAAAGCATACTCTTCCATTGTTCTCTCATGACAAGCCGCCTCCTTTTTTTCAAACAGCCATATAACCAAAGCGCTGAACAGTAATAAAAGGACAACCATAATGTGAAGTGAGGATAGAATATCGGAATATAAAAAGAAACAGAGAATATCAATAATCAGGTCCGGCACTTGCCGGAACAGCCGCGATGGTCCGCTGTAGTCCCCATATGACACCGCTGTCACCGCCTTTTCGTACTGCTGCCGGCAGCCAGCATCTTCCGCATAGGCATAATGGATATCCACCGAGTGAAAATATAGTTTCTGCATACATATCTTCCGGTAATTATTCCAGAAAAAATAGCCCGCTCTCTTAAAATATCCCCCCGACTCCGTATATAACAAGCATAAATGCCACAAGGCCTCCCATAACAGCCGCAATCTCCCGTATTCCTGCTCTCCTCGCAAGCAGGTCCACAGCCGTCTTGGGCAGATAGATCCCAAACACCGGCATCATTACCCCCGTCACAATCGCAATTGCCGTAAAGGATAAAATTCGCTTGTCTAACTCCCTGCTCTCCCTAATAAGAAATAAAATATTTTGGAACACAGAATATGTTTTTTCTTCTATCTTCAAACTTATCCCTCCTTTCCTCTATTCCACAGTATAACATATATTTTCCCTGACATAAAAAGAGTGCACAGAAGGTCGTCCCCTGTGCACAAGTGGTTATTCCTACATATTCAGCATAATTTCCGTAGCAAAAACCCCTGTTTCATGCTGACGGTTCAAGTATCCCCCGTACCGTGCCACCACACGGTCTACCCGCAGCAGGCCAAAGCCATGCCCACCCGTCTTTGTCGTGAGATAGGTCTTTCCCTGCTTCTTAATATCATTTGTCATAGAATTTGCCACATAAATATAAAGCTGCGATTTCAGAATCCCAATATAGACCCGGATAAACCGACTATCCTCTGCCGGCTGTTTTTCACATGCCTCCATCGCGTTATCCAGAAGATTTCCAAGGATAATACAGAGATCTACCTCAGACACCGGAAGTTCTTTCGGCACAATCGCCTTGGCATTGACCGGAATCTGTTTCTTTTTAGCCACAGCCAGCTTACTATTCAGCACCGCGTCAATCCGGACATTGCCGGTTTTGACGACCGTATCGACAGTCGTCAGGTCAACATCCAAATCATTCAAATAATTCTCCAGCACATCATATTGCTTCATGGCAAGATGCGCCTTCATCGTCTGGATATGATGTTTATAATCGTGGCGCCATCCCCGCACCTGCCGGTACATATTTTCCACCTCTTCACAGTGCTTTTCAACCAGCTCGCTTTGATAGGTAGAAATCCTTCTGTCTATCATATACCGAAACAGAAAACGCAAAAAGAAGAACCCGGCCAGTGCCAGTACACCCGCCAGCGCCATGTAAAATAATAATCCCATCTATACGGTTCCCTCCTCTTTTGTATGGCAATCTTTATCGTAAAACTGAATGAAAGCATCGTGGAAAGCTTTTATATTTCTCCTGCTCAGCGGAATCCGTTCGCCGTCGTCCAACACAAGATCTTTCCGGTTGATCTGGCTGACATAGAGAAGATTTACCAAGTACGACCGGTGGCTAAATACAAAGGCCTCTTCGTCAAGTTCCTGCTCCCACTGGCGAATTGCCCTTTTCACCCGGAACACGGCCTTATCCGTACAGACTCTTGTATAGTGCCCGGCCGCCTCTAAATAGTGAATGTCCTGTTCGGTAAACCGCACACTGCACTTCTCCCCGGTTTCTTCGACTTCTGCCTCAAGCATAAATATATGGCTTTTCCCACTCTCCTGCCTGCCACATATGCGCTCCATACAGTCCCACACTTTCGCTTTCTCCAGCGGCTTAACTAAATAATGAAGGGCCGCCACCTCGTACCCCTCCTGAAGATAATCGGTCATTCCCGTCGTAAAAACGATCGCGATGTCCCGGTTCTGTTCCCGGATTTTCTTCGCCAGCTCCACGCCGTCCATACCCGGCATTTGAATGTCTAAAAACAACGCGTCCAGACACAAGTTGTCCTCCCAGAAAAAAAGGAATTTCTCTGCGCTGGAAAAAATAGAAATACGTGCATGGATATAGTTGTCTTTTGTCCATTCAGCAATATAGCTCTGTAACAATTGCGCGTGGGCCTTTTCATCCTCTACAATGGCGATCTTCATTGTTCTCATCTTCGAATCCCTCTGTTTTACATGATTCCACATTCTGGACGCTTAAAACGCCTTCAGATATGCCTTCTTCTCTGACACAAACATAATCATAGCACAAGGAAAAAGTCCTGGCAACTACTATGATGGAAGATAGTGCATTTCGCGCAATAGTTCCCCTTTATATTTCCTGCCCACGGAAACCGTCCCCGGGTAATTTTTCAAAATAATACAGTTTCCCGTCCGGTCAATACTTTCAATATGTATGCGGTTTACAAGGTATGACTTGTGGCATTGGAACAGGTAATCCTTCCCCAGAATATGATAAATCCCGTTTAACGTCATATAAGGTATGCCGATAACTCCATTTACCGTATATAAAAATACCGCCCTGCTATTGTGCTCCACATAAATAATATCTTCTATCTTTATATGGCTCATCTTTCCATCCACGCACACAAATACATCCGAATTCTCTCTAACAATACTCTTTGTCGCCATGTTCCCTTCCCTCCTGAATGTGTGCCATATACGTTTTTTCACACGAATTCAGAAGCCGGTGCAGTAAATAGAACATTTCCTCTGGATTTCCGCAGACAAGATCCCTGGCAATATCCTCTTCCCTCGCCCGCCCCGTAATCAAATAATTCAAATCAATGCCATATATTTCGTGCAAAAGAATTAGTAACGGAAGACGGATCGCATGATCGCCCCTCTCCAGCTTCCGGTAATAGCCCACGCTGATTTCCAGGCTGTCCGCCATGTCCATCACTTTGACCTCAAGCATCTCCCGTATATTCCGCAGACGCCTGCCCACAGCACTATTTACAGCTTCTGTCATCCTATACCCCTCCCTATTTACGTGTGTTTTTTATTTTACACGATCCTCTGCACAATGAACAGAAACTAAAATAACTTTTATATGAGGAGAAAAACTACTTTAGTTTCTTGTGGACAATTCTCCCAGCATTTACACTAAATATATACCATTCTGCAAAAGGAGGATCCGCAGTGAATACGAAAGACTTTAGACATATCGGACTTCAAATACGAAACTTCCGCGAGGCAAAAAACATCAGCCAGGAACAGCTTGCAAGCCAGGCGGGACTTGCCACCGCAACGATCGGCAAAATAGAGCGGGGGCTAAATAATCCCAAAGCGGATACTTTACTGCGCATTGCACAAGAACTGGATATTCCCTGTCAACTGCTTTTTGAAACACACGACAGATGCTTATTTACCCCCCAGCTTCAACGGCTCGTCCAGTACGCCAAATATCTGAACGACGACGAAGTGACCGCACTGTGTCTTATTGCGGAATCAATAAACCGCATTCATGAAAATAACAAATCCATACCGCATCGGAATGGAATTCCGTGGAACGATACCAAAAGGTATTTTTAACGTCCAGTCACTTCGCCCTTTAAAACATCTGCAATCACTTTTGCCAACGGACTTGCTGCATTTTTCGCCTCTTCTACTGTATTATTTTCATTTCCCAGTTCTACCAATAGTGCACGTTCTGCCACATGAAGATTATATCGGTATCCTTTCAGGTAGATTGGCTTCGTAAATCCCTCAAACGTTTCCATTGCATGACATTTAAGCTGTAGGCTGAATGAAAGATTCGCCTCAAGATTTGGATTAAACAGATAATCTATTTTCCCTGATTTCGACCGGCTCATTCCATTAAAAAACATAACGATTGCCGTCTTTTTCCCGTCGATCATCGTATATGTATGTTTATTTTTACCGACAGAGTCCCGGTGCAGGTCAATGGTCACCTGGATATCCGGATTTTCCTGCATAATTTTCTGGATTCCCTCGAGAGAGGTGTTATACGCCTTGCTACGGTCAATCGCCCCATTGATTAAATCGTATTTTGTCTTATCGTGATAAACCGAATAGCCGTTTTTCTCAAGCTCCTTGGCCAGCTCCATACCCACTCCTACTACCGAGTCCGCCTCTTCCCCTTTCCGGCTGTCACAAAATGCCTCGGAAGCCCCGTGCGTATGATAAATGAGTATTTGCTTTTTCCCCTGCTTTTGCTTCAACGTCATATTTCTGCTAAGCATTTGTTCTACATTAAAAAGCTTTTTTGTAACTGACGTCGTAGAATCAATAATATAAAAATGATTCCATAAATAACTCACATCCTTATTTTCACGAAGCTTATTGACGTAGGCCGCGGTGCCGGACCCACCGCCCATCGTCTGCACCTGGGCAAGATTTTCCCCCGCCACCGCCGAGGCATCCCCTGAACTATACAGCTGGGACTCATTTTCCGCCTCCGCCATCTGCCGGTCTGTCCCTCCCTGGTTTTCCCGGTAAACCAAACGGCTCTTCGTCTGGTCTGCCGTCTGATCCATGCCGAAAAACAGCTTATTTCCCGCAGCGATTTGAACGATCAAGTGACCCGGCATCTTCGACACAAGCAGGGAATTTTTGTATAGGGATGTACTAATTTTCTCTAGTATTACACTTTTATATCCGTCTCCCAGGCATTCGACCCCAAAAAGTAACGCGATTATACCTGCGACCAATACTATTCTTGCCAATTTTCCTTTCAACCGCTCTCCCCCATTTATATACTGTGTTTTATTCAAGACCGATATCTTTTATATAAATATAGCAAAATTCTTTCTTTTTATGACCTGCTCACCTTTTTCTGCAAACAATGGTTGAGTACTTTTGCCAGATCTTTTGCTATAATCGCGATGGATTCATCAATATTTTTTGGCGTGACATACAAATTATCCATCTCATCCTGAAAAACCTCTTTTATAAATTTGTCAATTTCATCCTCGTTGTAACCCTGCTTCGTAAGTACTTTTTCCAAATGGTCGCTAATAATCGTCTTGGCATCTACGACAGTGGGAACCCCGATCGCGATAACGGGAACCCCAAGGCTCTTTTTCGAAAGCGCCCGCCTGTGGTTGCCAATTCCGGAACCGGGACTAATTCCCGTGTCCGTGATCTGCACCGTCGTACAAAGACGGGACATGCTGCGGGCAGCCAGGGCGTCCACGACAATAACGACTTCCGGCGAAGTCTTTTTTACAATCCCTTCCAGCACCTCGACCGCCTCCATACCCGTCTGTGCCATAACACCTGGGGCAATCGCACTTACATCTCCATATTCGTTTGTCCTCATAAATTCCTCGCCAAATTCCCGCCCAAAATGCCGGGTTACGAAAATACATTCAACCATTCTTGGCCCCAGTGAATCACTCGTGACCTGGCGGTTCCCCAGTCCGGCAACCAGCACGGATTTCTGACGCAGCCCATCTACCATGTGTTCCAGCTCCCGGCAAATACACATAAGCAGGTTTTCTTTCGAAATATCATCCCTCGGCATATCTTCAGATTCGATCGTCACATAGCAGCCCTTTGGCTTTCCCATCGCGCGGCTTCCCCGTTCATCCTTAATGTGGACTGTCGTAATATGCGCCTTTCCCTCTTCGTCATAGCGCTTTTCCAGTACAACGCCTTTGATTTCCACGTTATTTCTCGGAAAACTCTCTCTGATTTCCAATGCAAGATCTGTTATTTTCTCCGACATATTCCCTCCAAAATAGTTCAAATATATTTACTGTTAGATTTTCCAAAATAATTTCATTTATGTATTGACACAAAAGTTGTTTTGTACTATGATTAATAAAGTGTGTTTGTGTTAATGTCCGTGTCCGTTTAACCAGACATCATTAAATCTATTACTAAATCGAGATGGAGGTGTTAAGAGTGGCAAATATTAAGTCTGCAAAGAAAAGAATTCTTGTTTCACAGAAAAGAGCTGACAGAAACAAAGCGATCCGTTCGAAGGTTAAGACCGCAATCAAAAAAGTAAACGCTGCCATTGAGGCAAATGACAAAGCAGCTGCAAGCGAAGCGTTGACAAAGGCAGTATCTGCGATCGATAAAGCAACCCAGAAGGGCGTTTATCATAAAAACACTGCTGCAAGAAAAGTGTCCCGTTTAACTGTTGCAGTAAATAAGCTTGCGTAAACATAAATTACAACCTGTTCGCATAGAGAAGCGTCGGATTTTACGGCGCTTTTTATATTATTTTTCTAATTTTAGGAGGAACAAATGAAAAACACAGATTATCTTTCCTGGGATCAGTATTTTATGGGAATCGCCCTGCTATCCGCACAGCGGAGCAAAGACCCCCATACCCGTGTAGGCGCCTGCATCGTCGATGCGGACAATAAAATACTGTCGGTCGGGTACAATGGAATGCCATGCGGCTGCTCTGACGATGAATATCCGTGGGACAGCACGGGAGAACCCCTCGATACAAAATATTTATATGTCTGCCATGCGGAATTGAATGCCCTTCTCAATTATTCCGGCTTCAAGCTAAAAGGGGCTCATATTTACACTACTCTTTTTCCATGTAATGAATGCACAAAGGCCCTTATTCAATCGGGTATCTGCGAAGTCATCTACCTGGAAGATAAATATTCCGATACTGCCAGCGTCATTTCGGCCAAAAAAATGATGAAATCCGCCGGCGTCGTGTATCGGAAATATGAACAGGCAGAAAAAACACTCCAGCTAAGCATATAAAACAACCCATCTGCCTCAATTATTATGTTAAGACCCCGATGACTGATAATGCCGGACGCCGACCCGCCAAAGTACGTAACATGGAAGCAAAAACAGACAGGCGAGCAGCGGCAAAAATACATAGCCGATCCCGTCTTCCCTCCCCATCACATACATAGCCGGATAGAACTGCACAAGCGCATAGGGAACCACAAATGTGCAAAATTGAAGTATGCGTTTACCATAGATCCCGATAGGATACCGGCCAAATTCCCTTCCTCCATCTGTAAATACATTCATGAACTCAAGCCCCTCCAGTGTAAAAAAACACAGGGCGGCGTAAATCATAAACAAGCCGGAAAACAATGACACCCCTCCGACAATCATAAATATGACCGTAGCGATCTTCCAGCCATTCCACGAGACATCCGCTGCGCGGATGGCATATACAAAAACAACCACCCCCTGTAATATTTTCCCGAGACGTGACAGCTCAAATTTACTTCCCAGAACCTGCAGTACGCTGCTGCGCGGACGAACCAGCACCCGGTCAAACTCTCCCATTTTCACCATTGATGAAAACTGGTCAAACCCCCGCACTACCATCTCCGCAATAGAAAACTCCAATAACATAATTCCAAAACAAAGTATCACTTCTTCATATGTATACCCCTTCACGGAGGGAAACCGTTGAAACATAAAATAAATTCCCAAAAACACGCTGAATGAAATGAAAAACTGGCCAATCACAGTTAAAAAAAAGGACACCTTATACTGTAAAGCACTTTTTATATGAATGGATACATACTGCGCGTATAGCCGCAAGCTATTCATCCCTTCTCCTCCTCTCTTTATTAGACACTCATCCTCCCTGGACCTTAACCCGCCTCAGTGCAATTCCGCACAAAATCTTCCCGGTACAGACGAGTACGACAATCCAAAAAATCTGGATAAACACTACCTGCGCAACCATTCTCCCCTGAATATCCCCGCTGTAAACCCGAAAAGGAATATTTTGCGCAGATCCAAACGGAAGAAACTCCAGCACCCGGCGCATCCGCTCCGGAAAAAAGGGGATTGGGATCACGCCTCCGGACAAAAAGTCGATCAGGGCCACGGAAAATATTTGCAGTCCCTGGGGAGAGATCGTGTAAAAGTTGAGCACATATACAAGCATCGTAATAGACACCATCACCAATAACCCAAGAATAAGCGTAATAACAAACATCACAAAAGAATCGATTCCCGCGGGTAATGACAACCCATACGGCGCCGGAACTATAAAAGCAACAACCAGAATTGGCAGGCACCGGAGAACGACCCCTGACAGCCGGTTTGACATACTTTTAGCGAACCACATAAAATAAATATCCACTGGCCTGCACAGCTCGTAAGCGATCCCTCCGTCGCGGATGGCATTCAATATGTCCCAGTCGGTCAGCCACGACATAAACAAACAGAGGAATGACTGCTGTAACCATATGTAAGAGGCTGTGGCTGCCATTGTCATCGGAAAAGCAGCGGCATCTGTCTGATAAAAGGCGGTGTAAATCATAATTTCCATCATCCCCCAGGCAAATTGCGTCACAACTCCCGCCAACGCCGCCGCCCGGTATTGCAGTCCCATCGAAAAACGGATTACAAAAAAAGATATATACTTCTTCATAAAAGCCCTCCTATTCAATCTCATAGGAGCGATAGAGCTCCGCCACCGTCTCATCAATACTTGCGCCGCCCTGGTGCAGCATGGAAAGACCGCCATCCATCAAAATCTTCCCCTTGCCAATCAGTATTATCCGGTTCGTCAACGCTTCAATATCCTGCATATCGTGTGTCGTGAGAATAACCGTCGTTCCGTGGGTCCTATTCCTTGCCAGTATAAATTCCCGCACGGCAAGCTTCGAGACGGCGTCCAGCCCGATGGTAGGCTCGTCCAAAAAGAGAATTGCCGGATCATGAAGGAGCGAAGCGGCGATTTCACACCGCATGCGCTGTCCCAGGGAAAGCTGCCTAACCGGCGTTTTAAGCAGTTCGCTCAAATTCAAAAGTTCCACCAGCTCTTCCAGGTTGTTCTGATATGTACTGGGCGGAATCCGGTAAATATCCTTGAGCAACTCAAACGAATCCGCCACCGGCACATCCCACCAGAGCTGTGACCGCTGTCCAAACACAACTCCGATCTCCCTCACATGGGCCATACGGTTTTTCCACGGAATTCTCCCATTAATTACACACTCACCGCTGTCCGGGGTCAGGATCCCGCTCAGAACCTTTATCGTTGAACTCTTCCCTGCTCCGTTCGGCCCGATATAGCCGACCATTTCCCCGTCGCCGATCGAAAAACTGATTTCATCCAACGCGTGGACGATTTCATACTCTTTGTGGAAAAAACTCCGGCAGGCCGCACGAAAGCCAGCCTCCCGCTTTACGATACGGTAGCTTTTGCAAATATTTTTTACTTCAATCATTTTCTTTCTTTGCCAGACATAAACCCGCTGGCCGTCCGTGGTCCCCCACGAACATTTCCTCCTGGTAGTTATATTTACGACATCCTCGAACTCAAAAAATGTCCTTCATATCTTGCCAAGTCGGTATATCTTCCTTGGATTTTGCCAAAGAAACACGGCTTATTCAAAATAGAATTCCTCCCAGACTGTGAGAGGAATTCTATCTTATCACAATATGATTTAAAATGCAAGACTAAAATTGATTATATCCGGTATATTTCCACACCGCCAAACTTTACATTTCCTTTAAAAACAACCGTCGGCCCCTCCCCGTCGCTGTGCGAACGGTGTTCCTCGAAGCCTCCGAATATCCCTTCCGTATGGTTTTCTACCCGCCAGGACTGCGGGATGTAGAGCTCCAGGCCAGCAAACGCTACATCCAGCTCAACGACTGCCTTCCCCCCTTGTATGACAGCATCGTCAAAACTAATCTCCATACCCGCAAACTTGCACTGGATTGTCGCCCGCGTAAAATTGTCCGAGGAAATTGTCTTTTTGTAGCCATTGAAACGGCCGCTAATGTAAATCTCCTCCCCTGAGACATACTCCGTCCCCTTAAATTCCCCAACACTTTGCTTCCCCTTTTTATACATTCGCGAACCGCTCCCAAAAATCATATTCAATCCAATGCTTCCTAAGAGCGCCGCTATCAAAACCGGCCACGGCGTGAGGGCGGTGATTCCCAGCTGGGAATCAAAAAGTATGGCAAGAACAGCGAGCGAAAACAACATTCCCCCAAATTCCAGCCGGGCAAGAGACTTGAAAAATACGACGACACAAATTACGGCTAGCCCGAGACGGACTACATTCACATCCGGCATAAAGCCAAGATTGTTAATAATGATATAAAATGCCGCGAGCAGCAGCAAAACCCCCCAAAAGACATTATCTTTCTTCATACAATTCCTCCAATTCCGCTAAAAATAGCAAACAAATAAATAAACATACCGCGCTACATCATTGCGTAGGCGCCTCAATATCAATATCCCCCAAGTCAACCTCGAGCTGAATCCGGTCAGACCGGGTCCCATCCGTCTGCTGGCGGGGCGACTGGCTGTAGCTGCCTCCCTTTCTCTCCCCATTGATCTGTATATCTCCCAGATCTACATCCAAATCCATCGTATATGAATCAATCGGGGCACCCGTCAACGTATATGTGACGCTACCGGCGTCCACATCCCCTTTCATGAAGCCAATTGCCGAATGGCTGACTTCAACATTACCGGCATCTACCTCTACTGCCGCCTCGCCGGAAACGTTACATTCCTCAAGCAAAGCATTTCCGGCATCGAGATCGATGCTCAGATTGGATACCTGGATGCCCGAACAAGTGACATTTCCCATATCTGTATCAATTTGTATGTCATACTCCTTCTGGTCCATATTGGGGGGCAGCGTAACTATCACCCCGGCTTTCCGCTCCCTGGACCGGGTAAACCAGCCAATGTCAAAAGAAAACCACCGGAATCCCTTTCCTCTCTCCCGGATCTGAAGCTTCCCTTCCGATGAAGTTACCTCCGGCCTATAACGTGAATTTCCGTCATATTCCACTTTCACTTTTCCGGCGTCCTCTTCTGCTTCGCTTCTCTCAATTCTCAGATCTGCAAAATCGAGGTCTACTATAATTTTCCGAATCTCCCCGAAATCGTATTCCTTTGCTTCGCTCACCGTTGAATAACCCGCATCTTCAGATCTCATATACAGCAATCCGGCTGCCAAATTGCCCCCTACAATCAAGAAACCAATCAATACCAACAGAAGTATTGCTGTCGCCGACATTCTCTTTTTCGGGGCTGTGTGCCACACGGCGCCCTGAAACGTCGTTCCCTCCATATTTCCCGCATTTTTTACTGCCTTTTCCAGCTCCGTATAGCGGTTGCCTACACTGGCGGATAAAACAAGCAGAAATACGCCAACTCCCGCGATCACTAATACACTTGAATCCACAATCTCCCGCAGCAGCGGATTGGTGAAATAATTCACGCTAGATGGGAAAACACTGAGGATACAACAGGCAATTCCAACGATTCTCATTGTAAAACGCGTCTGCACATCTTTCTGCTGCTTCTGCTCCACATAGCGGCTAGCCTTCTCATCCAGCAGCAAGCAATACCGCGATACTTTCCCATATCCCTTTTTTACGCTGGATGCCGTACAGAACAGTACGACCGCAACCGCGGCAAAAAGAAATACGGAGCTCGTTCCGAATATATTTGTCAACAAAGGGGACATATATCCCGCTTCCCTGCAAGACGAAATAATACAATCCGCAAACGGCGCGCAAATGCAGAGCAGCACCCCGAGAGCGACATACAAACCATGTCTCCAGGCATATGAAATATAATCCCTCGCCTCGTCAAAACTCCAGCAGTACACGTTTCGCTTTTTCTCCGGCCCAGCAGCCGCCCCTTTTGCTTTTTCTTCCTTCGACTGCTCTTCCTCCTCACTATGTCCCGCCTTTTTCATATAGCTGTCGATACCCAGCTCCTCGGCAAGCTCCTGCAAATTTCCAAATTCTGAAATAACAATGCCGATCGCCTCTTTTTCGGTCTTCCCCTCGCTGACAAGCTCCTCAAATTTGTCCTCCATCATCTCTAAAAGTTCCGCCTTTGCCCGAAGCACCTCCGGTGTCTCCGGCAAACTCATAAATAAATTATTGAGATATTCCCTGATAGCCTCCATCATATCCTCCTCATCTACTATATTACAAACTTATCAATAACTTCCTTCGTCACTGCCCATTCTTCGCATTTTTGCTTATAATAATCCAGGCCCGCATCTGTGATCTGGTAATAGGTCCTTCGCTTTCCGCCCGTCTCATTTCCAAAAAACGATTCGATATATCCGTTTTTCTCCATCCGGGTAAATGCAGAATACAGCGTCGTTTCTTTAATAATATACTTCTCCTCTGAAATCTGCCTTATTTCCTTCGAAATCTCATATCCATACGACGGCTCGCGCTGCAAAAGATATAAGATAATCGTATCGTTGTATCCTCGAATCACATCACTACTAATCATCTTTCCGGCATGCACGCTGCTGCCCTCTCCCTCCTTGTATAATGTATTTAGGTTATTCAAGGGATACCTATAAACCCTCAGACCTACTTCTTTACATCTCCAGTCTGATAGGAGATAATAGTTTTATTAGATTGAGAG
>CAJTZF010000025.1 GCA_910584245.1 uncultured Eubacterium sp. | reverse complement strand
TTAGGCGTTGATATCCTTGTAAAAAAAGTGTCAACCAATATTGACAATATCAGTTTGACCGCAGTATGGATTTTATGGGGGATCTGGATGACAGAGGTTATCAATGCAGCGTCTCTCAGCACATTATAGGGAATAATGTTTTTATCGCTGTAAAAAATGACTTTCCGATTCGTAAAAGTATATGGACGCCCTGCTATGGCGCTGGTGTACAATTTCCACATCTTATTCCGGAAAATCTTCGGGTGGACATAGATTGTAATGGTACCATTCTTTCTGTGGTTGGTGTTCGTATAAAGAGTTTAGAAGAAGATTATGCTTTTCGAGAGAAGGAGTTTACGTGGCTTCTGGAGTGGTTGGGGGATATAAAAAATCCGGTTGTCATCGCGGGGGATTTTAATAATTTCCGTACAAGAACTCCTTGTAAAGACTGGAGTCTGGCAGTTATGGACAGCAGGATGAAGCCGTTTGGATTTGTGCGGGGTACACCGGATGGAAGCAGTATTTATCAGGTACAAAACAAGGGCGGTCAATTTGCCTACGATCATTTTATTACAAGAGGAATCCAAAAAGTAGATACGGCTCCCTATGACCGGGATTTTACTGTGCATGATCCAATGATTTATCGTGGGGGGAAGAATTTTAAGTGGGCAGAAAACCAAAAAGAAAGATCCGTTTGCGCTGGTTATCCAGATCATGCTATTCTGAAAGGATGTTTATTTGTATATTGAACAGGGAGCAGCTAAAAACGGACGGCGCCGTTGTTTTGATAGTTCTTCAGCGGCTTCGGGTAAGTTTCTCTTGTTGCCACAAATCGTATTCCTAAAATCAACGCCCCGAAATACAAATATGTTATAATACTCGTAAATAAAATGATTCTGAATATTTTATAAAAGCCGATAGTTTTAAAATATGAGAAGTGAATACGGTTCGTTGTCCACATTGTCATAGTACAAACGTAAAAAGAGTAACGGGAATAGAAAGGGTTGATTCAATAGCTGTTCTTGGTATTTATAGCAAGAAGATAAATAAATCATTTACGTGCAATGGTTGTGGTGGTACATTTTAGGGAAGATATCACGTCCGTTCCATTCGATTTGTGCCTAAAATTTTTTCATAAATTTTTCGGTCGTTATCCGTAAAAACATTAAAAATAATGCGTTCGATACAGCTTCCTTGCGCCTCTAAAAAGGTAGCTACGGTGTTCCAGGCGATTTCTGCCGCTTTTTCATTTGGAAAGTGAAATTCCCCGGTCGAGATGCAGCAGAATGCCACAGAGTTAATCTTGTTTTCGACACAGCATTTTAGAACGTTTTTATAGCAATTTTGCAGCTCTTTACAATGTGAAGCATTGAATCTGTCGTATACAATTGGGCCTACGGTATGTATGACATAATCACAGGGGAGATTATAGGCATTAGTCAAGGTGGCTGTACCCGTCGGTTCCTCATATTTCCTGCCATAGCGGCTCCTTCTTTTGTTCATGATGTGGTTGCATTCCGCTCTTAGCTGCATACCTGCCGCGCTGTGAATTGCATTATCAATACATTTGTGACAGGGTATAAAACACCCAAGCAACTGTGAATTGGCGGCATTTACGATTGCACCGGCTTGTATTTTTGTGATATCCCCTTGCCAAAGTGATATTTTGTCTGAAAAAGGAGATTTGCTGGCGAGCTGTTCTTTTATTGTTGGAATTGTTGACAGGGACACGATACCTTTTTGTGCAAGGTCTTCCTGCAAGTATGCGTCCTGCAAATCCAGTAATTCACCGGAAACGGTCTTTGGCATTCGGATATTCATAAGGGACCGGATTGCATGTTTCTTTTGTGTCAGGCTGTATTGGCTTGTTTCGAGATTTTTGTATTTGGGAAAGTCTTTTTTTAGTTCCGCTAAAAAAGTATCTGTAGTATCATTTATGTCCATGTTGTCACTCACCTTTCTTTAAGCGGGAACATAAATCGGATATTGTCACCGCCATATCTCCGCCGATACCAATTGCCCTGTTTCCAAGGCTCTCGTGTACGGCGGATTCATAAAGATTGCAACGCACCAGTGAAAGATTACTGTTTTCCCATACCATTTTTTCAAAGGGAAAACGAATAATCGCAGGGGTGTTGAAACCGACGCCAAGTTCCAATAGTACGCCCTTTTTATTTTCTGCCTCTCTCAAGAAACTGGCATAGCGGGTTGCCGCCATGTGCCAGTTTTCATCTTCGACAAAGAATTCATCGCTGCGGAGGTGCATTGTCATATTGCCGCCGCAGACAGGGCACTTTGGGACCAGATCAGAAGGAATGAGGCAGTCTTTCCTTTCCCGGTCCATTTTACGGAACATGTTTTCCGCGTCGTAAATTTTCTGATGGCACCCTTTTTCACACTGTATATTTCCGTAATCGCCCTGTGTTGCAAAGATGCGGTCAGGGGAAAAGCCCGATTTGTGGAATTGATGGTCAACATTTGTTGTCAGTACAAAATAGTTTTTTTCTTTTAGTGCTTCATAAAGCTGCTTATACAAGGGCAGGCCGGGCGGCAGGTAGCGGTTTATCATGCTGTGTTTTGACCAATAGCCCCATTTTGCTTCTTGCGTGGGAAATGGATAAAAACCCGCGGAATACATATCCTTCATATATAGCATACCATATTTTTCGATAAAGTCACTAAAATTATCTGTAAAACGTCTGCCGCTATAGGTAAGTCCGGCGGCGGTAGAAATACCTGCGCCGGCGCCCACTAATACAATTTGTGCCTCTTGTATCATATCCAGGGCACGTTTTATTTGTTCTACATAGGGCTCTGGAGTCCTATTGTTTTTCTGAAATTGTATCATCCCGTCTCCCCCTCGTAATTTCTGCGTTTTTATTGCTGGTAGCTATTTTCTTACGACCGATATTCTTTGTTGAAGATGATTTTCCTTTTTTATTTCGTCTACCATTCGGCGTAGCTGATAATACTTTCGCCTCTGTCGTTCAGGGTTAGTTCTTCCCCGCTGAGAATATACTGTCCACTGCGTTTCCCGTCTGCCTGGAAATTGCCGGAAGGGCTTATATATGTCCATTTTACATCATTTCGTTGACGGAGCTCTTCAAGCGCCTTTGCCATAGCTTTTGCCAGCGGCTTGAATAGGGCGGGAAAGTCAGGGCCGTCGGATACACAGGCCGTATGTTCAGCGTTTACATACTAGCCTATTGTTGTAATGGCTTTTATTACATCTTTAAAGGCAGTATAACAAAAAGTCAACCTTATTTAAAGTCGCGTCTTGCTTTTTCGAATAATAGAGGTTATTATATAATGTGAAAAAGACAGGGAGGATATTAGTGAAAATGAAGATGCAGCAGATTAAAAAACTATTTCAGGCAATTGATATGACGGTTGGTGAGCCTTGGAAAAAGATTATTACGTTTACAGTACCGATGCTTCTGGGGAATATAGCGCAACAGATGTATAATACGGTAGATAGTATTGTGGTCGGAAATTATGTAGGGGACAATGCGCTGGCAGCGGTGGGAAGCGCAGGGCCCATTGTGAATCTTCTCCTTGTGCTTTTTATTGGAATCAGTATGGGCGCAAGTATTATGGTGTCGCAGTATTTTGGAGCGAAGCAGAGGAAAGACCTCTCTTATACAATAGGGAACTGCATTGTGCTGACTGCGGTTGCCGTCGTATTTATTATGGTGCTGGCGGTCGTTACAGTGCGCCCGCTTCTCGTATTGTTGAAAACGCCGGAAAGTATTATTGACTGGTGCAGTTCTTATCTGTTAATAATGTTTCTGGGAATTGTGGGAATGGCGTATTATAATATATTGAGCGGTGTGTTGCGCGGACTTGGCGATTCTTTTTCCGCGCTGCTGTATTTGTTAGTGGCTACGGCTCTGAATATTGTGCTGGATTTGCTGTTTGTGGCCAAATTTGGAATGGGCGTCAGCGGCGTAGCGCTGGCGACGATTATAGCGCAGGCGGTATCTGCGGTTTTGTGTTTCCGGCGGCTCACGAAGCTTACGGAAATTTTTGATATGAAACCGAAGTACCTCAAGTTCGTTAAGAAGTATTCGGTAAATATTATTCGTCTCGGAATGCCCTCGGGGTTGACACAAGCGATCTTTTCTATGGCTATGATTGTTGTGCAGTCGCTTACCAATAGTTTTGGTGAGATGTTTATCGCGGCAAATGTAATTGTAATGCGGGTGGACGGATTTGCCATGCTGCCGAACTTTTCGTTTGGCACCGCGATGACGACGTATGCGGGACAGAACGTGGGGGCACGGGAAGATGAGCGCATTGTCCAGGGGGCAAAGCAGGGAACGTGGATCGCAGTGCTCACGACATCTGTCATTACAGCGGTTATACTTATTTTCGGGAAACCGTTGATGGGAGTGTTTACGGATACGTCTGAGCTGGTCGACTTGAGCCGCCGTATGATGGGCATCATTGCGGCAGGATACATAGCAATGGCGGTGACACAGAGCTTGTCCGGAGTTATGCGTGGAGCGGGGGATACGCTCACCCCGATGTGGATTTCGCTGTTTACGACGATTGTCGTCCGCGTACCCGTGGCATATGGGATTGCGTACTTCACGAGAAGTGCAGAGCTTCCAAATGGACGGCAGGAATGCGTTTTCATTTCTTTGTTGTGCTCCTGGCTGATTGGAGCTGTCATTACGATGATATTTTATGTGCGCGGAAAGTGGAAAGAGAAAGCGCTAGGTTGATGGGATATTTGCTTAATGCATTCTTTTTATGCGCTGATGGCTGCGTATTTTTTCAAAATTATAGTCCCGCACAGCTTGTTCGATTTTTAGGCGGTTACGTACGCGGACAGGGAATCGCGCGCCATTGTCTAAAATACAGCAATTGTTTTCGAAATCCTGGATGTAATCGGCATTCAGCACAATGCCTTTGTTTATTGAAATAAAGCGCGGATCATTGCCTGTCAGTTGTAAAAATTTTGGCATAGTCATGCGGGTGCGCAGGACGGAACCGTCGGTCGTCCCAATCACCAGGTAATGAGCGTCGGTCACAACGGATACAATATCGTGCAGGAAGAGAGAGAAGGTTTTTCGGTCGCTGATGATCTCTATATATTTGGGGGGAGGCGGCAAGACTTGTAGTGCATCATGCAAAATGGCATACGCGCGGTCGGGAGAGAATGGTTTTGTAATATACTCGAAGGCGTGACAGGAAAAAGCATCCGGCATAAATTCCATACTGGAAGTAAGAAATACCAGGAGGCAGCAGTTGTCTTTTTCTCTCATACTTAGAGCGGTGGTTATGCCATTAATCCCTTTCATGTAAATATCCATAAAGACAATGGAAAACTTATCCTGTTCAAATGCTTCAAGAAATTGTTCTCCGCTGGAAAAACAGACGGTTTCAATTTGGCATTGGTTTTGTGCGCCGAAATTGTGGCAGAGCGTTTCCATTTCTTTCAGATAGGTTGTTTCATCGTCAACGAGTGCAATGTTCAATTTATTCACCTCCAGTTTTCTCAATTATATCAGAAAATAGTTCGTTCTTCCATTCGATTTTGTGACATTGCTGCCAGAAATATGACGTTTTTGCCAAAATAGACGGGCGTTTGCCGTTACTTTTACTCTTGTAAAATTCCCCATTTTGTTCTATACTATATAGTAAGATTCCAACGAAGAGAACCCTCTGGGAGAGAGGAGGAAAGGTATGAATATACTTGCACAATACTGTGGTGTTGTATTGATGATTGTAATTTTATTTTTCCACAGCACGCAGAAAAAAGTTCATCTGTATTCAGAACGGGCTTTCATGGGCATATGGAGGGTCACGTTTGCGAGCCTGCTTTTAGATATTATGTCTATGGCGCTGCTCACGTATCATCATGCCTTTCCGGACATTGTCGTTGAGACCGGATGCAAGGCCTATGTCGCCTCGCTTGTCTGGGTGGCGATCTTTTGTGTAAATTATGTGTGTGCGGATATTTATAAAGCGCAGTATCAGTTATACCAGAAAAAACTCTTTTTATGCGGCGCGCTTTTTACGGTTGGCGTTTACATACTGCCGATTTATATGCGCACGGAAAGCACGTCTAAGACGTATACATATGGTCCCTCAACATATCTTACTTATTTTTTGGCATTACTTGTGCTTCTTGTTCTTGGGTGGCTGTTGTACAGATACAGGGATTCGACAAGTGCCCGGCTTCGCCGTGTCATGGGAGCATGGATGGGTGTTTGGCTGCTGGGGGCGGTGATTGAGTTTGTCAGTATACAGTTTTGGGACGATGCTCTTTTACTTGTCGGGTATGCAAGTGCGGTCGGGACGTTTATTATTTATTTGAGACTGGAGAATCCCGAGGCGAATCTCGACTGGAAGACGGGATTTTTTAATCAGAATGCTTTTTTACTCTACACAGGGCAGCAGCTGTTTCAGAAGCGGGAATTTTATCTATTGTGCATGTCCTGCTCGCTTGGGACTAGCGAAAATACGTCGTCTGGCACAGACGAAATTGTTTTTAAGGAAATGACGCGGTTTATATCAAAAATTTCAGGCACAAAGGTGTTTCGTATTACCGAAAATGAAATCGTTTTTCTATTCTTTGATAAGGAAGAGGAGGAGCGGGTTTACCGGCAGTTAAGAAGCCGGTTTAAGAAGCCTTGGGGCAAGGGGAGGATGCATATCATTCGTCCTAAGTGGTTTAGCCTGACGGATACCGGAATCGTCAACCGCGCGGAGGATTTGCTTGAGCTGTTTCAATATATGCTGCAAAAAAGTATAGGAAGCGGAGAGGATAATGATTATTCTGTGATTGATGGGTCGATTATCCGGGAGCTCAACCAGGAAAAGGAAGTAGAGCAGCTATTGCTGAAGGCAATGAAACAGGACTGGATTGAAGTTTTCTTCCAGCCAATTTATTCAACGGAGAAAGGCCAGTTTGTTTCGGCAGAAGCGTTGACCCGCATTCACGATGCGTCGGGCAACATCATTCCGCCCAATATGTTTATCGAGGTAGCCGAGCAGACTGGGTTAATCGTAAAACTGGGAGAGATGGTGTTTGAAAAGGTATGCCGCTTTATTCAGAGAGAAAATCCGGCGCGATATGGAATTGAGTACATAGAAGTGAATCTTTCTTTGATCCAATGCGGTTTTGATCATTTGGCAGAAGGGTTCATCAATATAATGAAAAAATATGATATTGATCCCAATTATATCAATCTGGAAATTACGGAGACGGCTAGTCTGAATGAGAAGCGGACTCTTTTGACGAATATGAAAGCGCTGAGGGAATTTGGTGTTTCTTTCTCCCTTGATGACTTTGGTACTGGGCATTCCAATTTGAATTATATTGTAGAAATGCCGGTTGATATTGTAAAGTTTGACAGGGATATGATCCAGTCCTATTTCCATAGCGAAAAGGCAAAATATGTGATGGATGCCGCCATGCATATGATCCAGGGTATGCAGCTACAGATCGTTTCTGAGGGAATTGAGACGAAGGAGCAGTACCGTGTGATGGAAAAGTTGGGGATTAGCTACATCCAAGGGTATTATTTCTCGAAACCGTTGCCCGAGCGGGAATTTTTGGAATTTATCTCAAACGGTTGAGATAATACGGGATTACTTGCTGTATTTATTAAATAGAGAGAGGTACTGTTTTTCGACTGTCTCAAAAGGAAGCACTTCGTATGAAAATGAGGTCTTCATTTTGGGACGCTGCTGGTCTGATTGTTCGCCGAGTAGTTCAGAAAGATCATAGTACAGCATATCATCATCAATTTTTTTTATGATCCGCTGTTCCTCGTCACGGAGGGAAGAACCGAGATACTTCTCGTAAATGACGGAGAGCAGCTGTTTTTCTAACTGCTTGTACTGAGGTAAATATTGTTTAAACGGCCGCGGCACATCTGACATATAAGCCTCGCTTGCGTCGTGTAAAAGGCAGGCAAGGATAATTCGGCGGGAAAACCCTCTTGCCTCTGCTTCCAGAGCGCAGTGGATACAGTGCTGTCCCACTGAAAAAAAGGTTTTCACATGTCCGTTTCCGCGGCAAATCATGGATAGGGCGTGTGCGATATCTACAATATGTACTTTACTGGCTTCTGGTTTCGTGGGTACAAAATGTGTCCCGCTATATGTAGTAATGTAGCAATCCATATTTTCACGTTCCTTCATATTAATAAAATGTTCCCTTGCCTTTGTCGCCGTGGACAATAAGCAAGGGAAATTTATATTGTTTGGTTATGTGTGTCTTTGTGGCAAATTATTTTTCCCGTGCCGTTATCTCACTGTGAAGTGTCTGAAGGGATTTCACCTCGCTGCTTTCGTGCGTTTTTACATAGTGGATGCCGTCGGCGGTTGCCTTGGCAGCGGCGATGGTCGTCATATATGGGATTTTCGCTTTGATTGCCGCCTTACGGAGATAGCTGTCGTCGTGTACGCTTCCCTTGCCAATCGGGGAATTGATGATTAGGTCAATATCGCCGTTGGTTATCATATCCAGTATGTTTGGCCGTCCCTCATATAATTTTTTCACTTTTTCTGCCTGAATACCAGCTTCATGAATCAAGTCATACGTGCCTCCGGTCGCTACGATCCGGAATCCATCTTCCGCGAAACTTCTAGCTACTTCCACTACCTCGCCCTTGTCCTTTGTATTAACAGAGATTAATACGGTTCCCTCTAATGGGAGAGTGGACTGTACAGCTTCCTGCGCCTTGAAAAATGCTTCGCCATAGGAGCGCGACAGACCGAGAACCTCGCCAGTAGAGCGCATTTCCGGTCCGAGAACCGGGTCAACCTCCTGGAACATATTGAATGGGAAAGCAGCTTCCTTGACGCCATAATTCGGAATATTCTGCTCCTGCAATCCGACAATTGGTGAAGAGTTTCCAGTCAATTCGGAGGTGATAATGTCGGTGGCAATTGGAACCATGCGTATATTGCAGACCTTTGATACGAGCGGCACAGTACGGGAGGCTCTCGGGTTGGCTTCCAGCACGTAAACCTTTCCATTTTCAATGGCATACTGCATATTCATTAATCCCTTGACATGCATTTCTTCGGCGATCTTTTTCGTATATTCCTTGATCGTCTCAACATTTTCTGGAGAGATGTGGACCGAAGGAATGATGCAGGCGGAGTCACCTGAGTGGACGCCGGCCAGCTCAATATGTTCCATAACAGCAGGAACAAAGGCATTCGTGCCGTCGCTGATGGCATCGGCTTCACACTCCATCGCGTGATTTAGGAAGCGGTCAATGAGAATTGGCCGGTCTGGCGTGACGCCGACCGCCGCATTCATGTATTCGGTCATGCTGTCGTTGTCGTACACGACTTCCATACCGCGGCCGCCAAGGACATACGATGGACGCACCATAACCGGATAGCCGATTTTTTCAGCGATGGAAATTGCCTCTTTTACTGTGGCTGCCATACCGGATTCCGGCATTGGAATTTCGAGCTTGTCCATCATCGCGCGGAACTGGTCACGGTCTTCTGCAAGATCAATGACAGATGGTGACGTTCCCAGTATTTTCACTCCGTTTTTCTCAAGCTCTGCCGCCAGATTCAGCGGCGTCTGGCCGCCGAACTGGGCAATGACGCCGACGGGCTTTTCTTTCTTGTAGATGCTCAGCACGTCTTCCAGTGTAAGCGGTTCAAAATATAATTTATCTGAGGTGTCGTAATCAGTGGACACGGTCTCGGGGTTACAGTTTACGATAATGGTTTCAAAACCAAGCTTTTTCAAGGCAATAGCCGCGTGTACGCAGCAGTAGTCGAACTCGATGCCCTGGCCGATACGGTTTGGTCCGCCTCCCAGAATCATGATTTTTGGTTTGTCTGTATTGACAGGATTTTTGTCCTCTGCATTGTAGGTGGAATAGTAATAGGCATTATTTTCGGTTCCGCTGACATGGACGCCTTCCCATGCCTCCTCCATTCCCAGCTCCAGACGGTGGTTGCGTATTTTTTCTTCTGGAATCTCCAGTATCTGGCTTAAATATTTATCTGAGAAGCCGTCTTTTTTAGCAGAGATGAGAAGGTTGTCTTCCGGCATAGTTCCCTTGGACTTGAGAAGCTTCTCCTCCTCCTCGACAAGCTCTTTCATTTGTTCAATGAAGTAGGTTTTTACTTTTGTTATATCGTGAAGTTCATCCGCAGTCGCCCCTTTTCTAAGCGCTTCGTACATGATAAAATGGCGTTCGCTGGATGGTGTAATCAAAAGCTGGAGCAGCTCATCCTTGCTTAAGGAATCAAAATTCTTTGCGTGGCCAAGGCCGTAGCGTCCGGTTTCCAGGCTTCGGATGGCTTTTTGCAGCGCTTCCTTGTAGGTTTTCCCGATGCTCATAACTTCTCCGACTGCGCGCATCTGGGTCCCCAGTTTGTCCTCCACGCCCTTGAATTTTTCGAATGCCCAGCGTGCAAATTTAATGACGACATAATCCCCGTCCGGCACATATTTATCCAGAGTGCCGTATTTTCCGCAAGGGATATCCTTCAATGTCAGTCCGGTTGCCAGCATGGCGGATACGAGTGCGATCGGGAAACCGGTAGCTTTGGATGCAAGGGCAGAAGAGCGTGAGGTACGTGGATTAATTTCGATTACGATGATACGGTCTGTTACCGGGTCATGGGCAAACTGTACGTTAGTGCCGCCAATGACCTGAACGGACTCTACAATTTTATATGCCTGTTCTTGAAGACGTTTCTGACACTCCTCAGAAATGGTGAGCATAGGGGCGGAACAGAAGGAATCACCCGTATGTACGCCCATAGGATCAATATTTTCGATAAAGCATACGGTAATAATGTTATTTTCTGAGTCACGGACAACTTCTAGCTCCAGCTCCTCCCAGCCAAGAATAGATTCTTCTACCAGTACTTGTCCGACGAGGCTTGCCTGGAGCCCGCGGGCACAGACGGTTTTTAACTCCTCTTTATTATATACAAGTCCGCCGCCGGCGCCGCCCATCGTATAAGCGGGGCGCAGCACAACCGGGTATCCGAGGCTGTCCGCGATTTTCAGCGCCTCGTCTACACTGTAGGCAACCTCGCTGCGTGCCATTTCTATGCCCAGCTTGTCCATTGTTTTCTTAAATTCGATACGGTCCTCGCCGCGCTCAATGGCGTCGACCTGGACACCGATAACTTTTACTTTGTATTTGTCAAGAATTCCGTTTTTATTCAATTCAGCACATAAATTCAAGCCGGATTGCCCGCCTAAATTCGGAAGCAGTGCATCTGGACGCTCTTTGGCAATGATCTGCTCCAGACGGTCCGCATTCAATGGCTCAATATAGGTTACATCAGCAGTTTCCGGGTCAGTCATAATCGTGGCGGGATTGGAATTGACCAAAACGATCTCATAACCAAGCTTCCTCAGAGCCTTGCATGCCTGCGTACCGGAATAATCAAACTCACAGGCCTGTCCAATGATGATCGGACCAGAGCCAATAATGAGTACCTTGTGAATGTCAGTTCTTTTTGGCATAATATTCTCCTTCTAATTCTGTCATTTTTCTGTCCATTTGCGCACGCTTTTTCGCATGCGGGCACAAACTTCCTGCTATGTCGGCTTTACCAGCACAAACAATGTTGAGGAGAGCGCGTTTGCTTCACACTTCCCTCCTTATATATTATAACGGAAATATGAAAAACCACAAGGTATTTTTTGAGAAATCGAAAAAGTATTTGAAATCGTTTCCAAACTATGGTATACTAACCTATGAAACTGGGATACGGAGCATGGCGTAGTTTGGTAGCGCGCACGGCTGGGGGCCGTGAGGTCGCAGGTTCAAATCCTGTTGCTCCGATTTGGCGGGCAGATGCCTGCCTTTTTTATTTGCTGCGAAAATCCCGGGCAGCGGCTAAGGGGATGGATATGTCCGTTTAATGGGAATGTTTGGCTTTTGAGAGGGGAGTTTGCTAGTGTAAAATAATCTCACGAAAACGGTTTAATTCCCGTTCTCCGGATATCGCCATGCGCCTTTTGGCACAATAATTGATTTCTTTTTCTTTTAAGATTGTTTTGCATAATCCTTTGGCCGCTTTTGCAGAATAACCATTTGCGCGTAAATATAACACGATATTGTCCTCCAGTGTTAAATTGCGGATAAAAGGGATGTTTTTATGGTTTTAAATTTCTTTTTTGCAAATACGGTATTTAGAATCAGGGTCCCCAATATGCTTATGACGACATAGGTACATTCAACTGTTAAAAATGCTAGTATGTCTGCGCTCCAAAAATTTTCTAGCTGGCTTGGCAGAAAGTATCCAAGGTACGATAGTAGAAATGCTGGTATAAGCATTCTCATGTGCATGCAGCTGTAACATTTTATGACTTTTTTTGTGAAAACCCAATATATAAAAGATAATAAGCATCTTGATCACATTTTGACATTAGAAATCCGGTCCAGAGGATTATATAGCATATTGCAATAAACCAGAATAATAATCCTATAGTGATTTCATTGTTTGACAATATTTGTTCTGATTCATTGTCCTTGAGGGTTTCTTTCACCGAAACAATTTTTCCTGTAGGGGAAGCAATTTGTCTCACGTAATCAAGATCTTTTTGGCTTGCCTGAAAAAAAGACCAGAGGATTCTTCCTTTGAATCCGTGAGAAAGTTCGGATGTATAAGTATAAATTGGTTTTTTAAACTGGTTTCAGAAAAAGTTACATGTTTACCATTCCACATAGTACCTATGTCATTAGAAGATATATATTCTGAATGTGGTGTGCGAAATAGAATTTCCTCTTGCGCAAGTTCACCAACTACTTGGAATTCAACACGTTTTTCATTTTCAGTATCTCCCATAGAAAGGTTTATTTCCATGACGGATCGACGGGATATTTGCTGGACAGACCGCTCGAAATAATGATCTCTTTTTGGTTTTCCAAAATATAATCTTCTGTGGGATCCTTTTTTTCCATTGGTATATCGCTCATGTAATAGTACCAGTCGCCTGTTAATTCTGACAATGGTTTCCACTTTCGTTCTCCAGCGTTGGCCGAAAGAAGGCAATAATGCATATAGAGACCTGCAAGTGTAAATAAAACTATGAATATAACGGACAGTAATTTTAATTTAGCTACGGATTGGTAAAAAAGTTTGTAATTCATATGTCCCTCCAATAAAAATGCTAACTTTCAGGTAATAAATTTCCATCTATAAGACGATAAATACTGCCGGTATCCAGTATAAATTGTTTGCTATGGGTAATTATAATAACTATTTTATCAGTAAAATAGCCTTTCAATCCTTTCTTTATTTTATCTTCTGTTATTTTATCAACTCCTGAGGTGACTTCATCCAAAATAATAATAGGTTTATTTTTGTATATTGCTCTTGCCAGACAAATACGATTTTTTTGTCCTCCCGAAAAGTTATTGCCTTGTTCAGCAAGCATGGTATCAAATCCAAGTGGCAAGTTATCAATATATTCTAGTATTTGGCAGGCTTGGCAAACTTCCCTGACCCGTTTCATGTCTATCTTCTCATCGAGCACGATGTTATTTAATATAGTATCATGAAATAAAATAGTATCTTGTGATACCCATGCCATATAGTTCGTTAATTCTTCAACGCTCATTTGGTCTATAGAATACTCATTATAGTTTATTTGCCCTGATAGCGGTTGAAGTTGTCCGGAAATCAATCTTGCAAGAGTGCTTTTTCCAACTCCACTTTCCCCTATTATATAATAAATATTGCCGGTTTTGAATTCAAAACTTAAATTGTTTAGTATTTTTTTGTCCTTATAAGAAAAACTTATATTATTTAATTGTATTTTGCGGATGTTTTTAATTGTAAGGTTTTTATTAAGACCGTTGTCATTCATGTATTCCAAAATATCCGATACATTTTTAATGGACGAGTATTGGCTACTAAGTTCTGTGGGAATATTCAATAGTTCGATTACGGGATTTAAAAAAACAGACGAATACTGGGAAAACGATAGTAATAATCCTATTGTTAATTCTTCTTTGATAACAAAAAAACCTCCTATCATTAAAATAGCACATGTTATAAAGGAAGAGAAAAGAGAAAAGGCTGATGCAATTTTCAGTTCAAACATTGTTTGCTTTCGGGCAATTTCAAATTCTGTTTGCATTGAAACGTTATATTTTCTTTTTAAATACTTTTTTGCACCTGTTCCAATTATATTTTTAATATTTGTAGTAATTTCATTTATTACATTCATGAAATCAATAAACATATTTCTTGAGGATAAACTTATTTGTTCTAATGTAAAATTTTGTTTTAGCCGTATTATAGTCAAAATAATTTGAAGAAAAATTATTATTAATGCTAATTTCCATTGTAAAGATAACATCATATATAAAACAAATAAAACGCTGCATATATTTTTAACAATATCAATAAAGAAGTTACAAATAAAAGAAATATAGCAGGGAACATCTCTTTTTATAATAGTATCTATTTCGCCGGATGATACGATTAAGCGCCCTTTTTCAAAACAATAATCTAAGACCTGGTTTTCAATTTCCTTTTTTATAACAAAGTTTGTTTTATTACGGAGATGAAAACTAAGTAAGGATATTATTTCTAAGATTAAGTATAATAAAAAGAGACTGGATACGGAGCAAGCAAGTATAAATCCATTTTTATCATTAATTCCCTGATCTATTATAGTAGCATTAATTAAGGGCGCGATATATGTAGCTCCACAAGTGAACAGCGAGAGAAGAAACATAACTGTAAAATACATCTTATATTTTTATTAAAAATCATAGATTAAATCCAATTGAAGGGATAATTGACTTATTTTTTCTTCGTCCCAATGTTGGCAAAATAAATCGGGGGCTGCAACAATTTCTTTACATCCAATATTAATTAAATGTGTAACGGATTCATATAAATAGTTAATGGTAAAGGGAGTAACTGTCATTCTGGTGCGGAAGGGAATATTATATTTTTTTAGGATATTGAGTTTTTTAATTACCTTTTTATATGTACCACGGTTATTTTTGTCTATTCGGTTAATGTCATTCACATGTTCAGTCCCATCTAAACTTATAGATAAGTATATATGGTTCGAGGAAACATAATCTGCAATTTCATTGTTCATAAGCAATAAATTTGTTGTAAGAGAAAAGTTCGCAAAAATATTTTCAAGTTTGGATTGAGCTACTATCTTTTTTATGACTTCAAAATTAAGGAGTGGTTCTCCGCCATGAAAGTTTATAGTTAAAGCATTGTCATCTTCTATTTTTTTAATGAAATCAATAGTTGGAGTTAAAAGCTCTTCCTTTAGGTAAGTTTCTTTTTCGTAACAATAGGAACAGTTTAAATTGCAAAAGTTTGTAACCCATATATTAACAAGTGCCATAGTACCTCCAATATAAGTCGAAAAAATTCTTATTTTCATCACAAACTTTATCTATTGTGTTATTTTTTAAGTGTTGTTTTACGGTATTAGCGCAACTAAAACAAAGTAATTGTTTATTGCAGTCCTTGCATTTAGGAACATTGTAATGGAGGCAGCTTTCAAAATTATGAAAACCACAAGTTTTTGAAAACTTTCTATTTATAATATAATCTTTAAAATCTTCTATTTCCAATAAGTTTCCCAAGTTAAAACTTTTCTCCATAAGGGAGGCGCAAGGGAATAGATTCCCTCTGTGATCGATCTGGAATTGTCTCTTAGCGCCTTGGCAGGCAAAAATTTGAGGAATTTTTTTGTACAATTTATGTTCAACAAATTTTTTTTCACATTCTTCCCAGCAAAGATTAGGCTGTTGTTCTTCGGATGTGTTGATTTGCAAAAAGTCTTTGTTAATTTCTCCTCTTCCTACAGGTTCAAAAACCCTGAACATATACTTGATACCTAATTTTTTTTCACATAATTCACTAAACTTGTTTTTTAAATGTTTGTTATCTTCCGTTACTACCATTGACGCAGTTACTTTACAACTATTGGCAACTAATAGTTGTATGCCGCGCGGGGTCTTGTCGAAAACGCCCTCTTCTCTTATTTTACTGCATGTATTCTCGTCAACACCGTCTATGCTAACATCAACATAGTCATAGTTTTCATAAATAAACTGGGCCATATTATCATCAATTAGTATGGCATTTGTCATAAGTAGAAGCTTTCCGGTATAGTTCATATGAAGATAATTTGTTAGTTCTCTAAAATCTGGTCTAATTAGCGGTTCGCCACCTGATATTGAGATAAGATGAGGGTTCAGATCAATTATTTTGCGAATAATTTCTTTCAATTTAGTTGTTGGTAAGTCTTTTCCTCTCAAACCGTCTCCAGCACTAATACAACAGTGCTTACACCTAAGATTACAATCGTTAGTTATATCAAGAGATATTTCAATGTCCTCTGGCAAGATTATTTGCTTATTTCCATCGGCCCACATGTTTAATGATTGTAAGCGGTTAACTAATAATTAAAAGTATTCTTTTGATTGTATATCACAAATACTACTTAGAACTTCTGAAAGAGATAACTTGTTTTCAAATGCCGTTTGAATAATATGAATACATCATTAGAAACAAACATTCCTTTAGCGTTGTTTATATTTGCAACTAGTGTTTTGTCTTCGCCTTTTAGTAGTTTAACTCCTTCTGCCCATTCCAACTGAATGTTTTTCATTTTACAGCACCTCTTATGCTAATATATTATTTATATATTAGCATAAATAGAGGGGGATATCAATTAATTTTTTTGAATAAATTAATATGAATTAATAATATAACCAAATTATACAAATAAGAACTATAAGTATTAATAAAGTGTGAAATATGAACAAATAGTATAAGGCTTCCTTTATATTATGATCTATTTGAAGAGCTGGCCATGTTATGTGAATTGCAACTAACCCATAGAACGTTAGTATTATAAATATTCTGGTATTTAAATTATAAGTTGATCTCTGACTGCATATAACGTATAATCTTTAAAAGGAAATGAGTATTTGCGGAAAGGAATTTAAATTTGTATGATTATAAAAAATAAGGCATATTTATATGTGACGGAGTTTTTTGCCGGAATGTCGGTTATGGCGGTGGAACTCGGTGCAAGCAGGCTGCTTGCACCGTATTTCAGCTCGTCCCAGATTGTATGGACGATTATTATAGGAACGATAATGATTGCAATGGCGCTCGGTAATATATATGGAGGCAGAAGTGCGGACAAAAATCCCAATCCGGACAAGCTGTATGGCAGGATGATTGTGGCGGCAATTTGGATCGCGGCTATTCCGGTTGTGGGAAAATATTTGATTCTTGGAATATCGGCTCTTTTCATTTTTTCAGTCAGCAGTAATTTCCTCATTGTGGCTGCATTCGCAGCATGCATGGTGATATTTGTATTCCCTCTTTTTCTGCTTGGGACAGTTACGCCTTCCCTTGTCAAGTATACGGTAGACAGCCTGGATGACAGCGGAAAGACAGTAGGAATGCTGAATGCGTTCAATACGATTGGGAGCATTATAGGAACCTTTGTGCCCACATTTATCACAATTCCGGCGGTTGGAACCTCGGTGACTTTTCTTATTTTTGCGGGTATTTTGCTGGTGTTATCGCTTATTTATTTTATCAGCACAAGGACAAAGCGAAGGGGAGCGGTTGTGGGTATTGTGTTATTTCTCGTGTGCTGCCTGCTAGGAACTTCGGGAGGATTTGCATTTTGGGAGAAGCAACTGACCTATGAGGGAGAGTCGGTCTATAATTATCTTCAGGTAAAGGAGGATGATGAGAGCGTTGTTTTATCTACAAATGTCCTGTTTGGCGTACAGTCGATTTTGAAAAAAGACAAGGGGCTGACAGGTATGTATTATGATTATGCGATGGCGGCGCCTCTGATGGCAGGGGTTCAGGACCGGGACCAGACAGACGTACTCGTGCTTGGTATGGGAACGGGCACGTTTGCGACGCAATGCGGCAGATATTTTGATGGTGTTCGTATAGAGGGAGTGGAGATTGATGAGAAAATTACGAAGCTTGCGAGACAATACTTTGAATTGCCGGAAGAAGTGCCGGTGGTCACTTATGATGGAAGGGCGTATTTAAATGCGGTTGACCGAAAATATGATGTCATTATGGTTGATGCATTCCAGGATATTACGATCCCGTTTCAGATGTCTACAGTGGAATTTTTTATGAAAGTAAAGGAGCATCTAAACGGCGGTGGGGTGATGGTTGTAAACTTCAATATGAGGGGGCAGGAGGAAGGAAATATTAACCAGTATTTGGCGGATACGATTTCCCGCGTGTTTGGACAGGTGTATATGATTGATGTGGCTGGAAGTACGAACCGTGCTCTGTACGCCTTTGACTGTGACGAAGCGCTACAGGTGTTCCAGCAAAATATTGAAAAAGTTCCCCAAAAAGAGCTGGCAGACCTGATGGGACATATCCGGCAAGGAATGAAGAGATATGAAGCAGGGGACTATGTGATGACTGACGATAAGGCGCCGGTAGAACTGCTTGGAATGCAGGTCATTGATAAACTCATACAAGGTGAGGTAAAATATTATAAGGATGTTTATAAACGGGAAGGGCTTAGCGGATTATTGAGAGGGCTTTAATGCCCTCAATTGGGCATTATCCCCCGACGGTTACTCCGTTGTTTTCGTCTCTTCAATGTCTATCTTTTCGGACAATTCCTCTTCTAAATTTACAAGGAGTTCAGATGTACAATGTGGACATCGTGTTGCCTTTATATCGATTTCGCTTAAGCAGTAAGGGCATTTTTTTACAGCCGGTTCTGGCTTGTCTTCTTCCTTGCGTCTGCCGATGCTGGCCAGCGCGTTCATTCCTTTTACGAGCAGGAAGATGATAAACACCATAATGATAAAGTTAATCACGGAAGTGAGAAAAGCACCATATTTAATGTCTACATCATTTAAGGTCAGAACCAGATAACTCAGGTCAGTTTGTGCGAACAGTCCGATTAAGGGCGAGAGGACGTCATTTACCAGTGAGTTGATAATAGCCTGGAAGGCGGCGCCGATAATGACACCGATTGCAAGATCCATGACGTTGCCGCGCAGGGCAAACTCTTTAAATTCGTTCATAAATTTTTTCAAAAGCTGCATTATAAAGTCTCCTTCTTTTGATAAAATACTTGTTGGATTCTATTCTATCATAGTGACAAGCATAAATCCATTCCTTTTTACATGATTTGAGTTGTTTTGACAGAAAAATAGTATTATGCTAGTATAAAGGTGACTAAAACAGTGAGCAAAGTCATGGCCGCTGGCGCGGCAGAATGTGAGAAAATATGAATACGGAACAATTTTCTACGCCACTACTGGAGTGGTATGATAAAAACAAGCGCGAGATGATTTGGCGGGACCACTTCGACCCCTATTACATTTGGCTCTCGGAAATTATGTTGCAGCAGACGCGCATAGAAGCAGTGAAGGAATATTTTGTTCGGTTTACGGAGGAGCTTCCAGATATTGAAAGTCTGGCGGGGGTCAGTGAGGAGCGGTTGCTGAAGCTTTGGGAAGGTCTGGGATATTATAACCGGGCGAGAAATTTAAGAAAAGCAGCAAAAATCGTTGTCCAGGATTATGGGGGTAAGCTGCCCGCTGATTTTAATAAATTGATTTCTTTGCCCGGCATTGGCCCTTATACGGCGGGGGCAATTGCTTCTATGGCCTTTAACATTAAAGCCCCGGCAGTTGATGGAAATGTGCTCCGGGTCGTGATGCGGTATATGAAGTGTGACGATGACATTTCTAAGATTTCGGTGCGAAAAAAGGTGGAGCGGCACATTTGTTCGATTATGCCGGAACGTCCCGGAGATTTTAACCAGGCGATAATGGAGCTCGGCGAGGTAATCTGTATTCCGAATGGAGCCCCACTGTGTGAGAAATGCCCGCTTCAGGAAACGTGTCGGGCGAGGGCTGCCGGATGTCAGGAGGAGTATCCGAAAAAGGCAGAAAAGAAGCCAAGGCGTGTGGAAAAGCGGACAATCATTGTATGGGAGTGGGAGAGTAGGCTTGGTATCCAGAAGCGCCCGGAAAAGGGACTTTTGGCGGGGGCGTATGAATTTCCATCACTGGATGGATGGGTGACGGAAAAGGGAATGAAAGAGAAAATAGAACAGCTGGGTATGACAGGTTATAAAATTTCCCCTCTTGGCGGGGCGACGCATATTTTTTCACATGTGGAGTGGCGCATGAAGGGATATCATATCATTTTGGATGGCGGGTTAGAAGAACCTGGACTTCCACGGGATGTGGTTTTTGTGACAAGGGAGGAGCTGGACCAGAAATATATGTTGCCAGTGGCGTTTCATTCGTATTTTAAACGGATAACCACCTTTGGCCAAACATAGGTAAAGCCTGCCAGAGGTATAAGAGAATGAGGGTATGTTGGAATGAAAGGTGATTTGACGGAGGGAAGTGTTTTTAAGACGCTGGTCCGGTTTACGGTTCCCTATTTTTTTGCCTGCTTTATGCAGGTGTTTTACGGATTGGCGGATCTGTATATAACCGGGCAATTCAATGGTGCGGCAGAGGTGACGGCGGTGGCGGTAGGCAGCCAGATTATGCATATGATCACCGTAATTATCATCGGTTTTGCAATGGGGACGACGGTAATTCTCGCAAATGAGGTGGGGGCGGGGAATGCAAAGGGGGCGGCGAAGGCTGCCGGAAACAGCATCGTTATGTTTGGTATATTCTCAGTTGTTCTGATGGTATTTTTGCTGAGTCTGGCGCCCGGAATTACGGCCTGGATGAACACACCCCCAGAGGCCGCCCCGGATACACTTCGTTACCTGGTGATTTGCTTTGCCGGCATTCCGTTTATTGTTGCTTACAATATTATTAGCAGTATTTTCCGTGGTTTGGGCGACTCCCGTATGCCGATGTATTTCGTGGCGGTGGCATGCGTTGTAAATGTAGTGCTGGATTATATTTTTATTGGCGTGCTTGCGTTCGGCTCCGCCGGGGCGGCGCTGGGCACGGTTTTGTCCCAGGCAGTCAGTTCGGTGTCGGCCTTGTTCGTCATTAGGAAACGAAGGATTGGCCTTGTTGTGACGGGGAGGGATCTTCGCCCGGACAAAACAGTGATTAAGCGGATGTTGTCGGTGGGATCGCCCGTAGCGCTTCAGGATGGTTTGATTCAGGTGTCTTTTCTAATTATTACGATGATTGCCAATAGCAGAGGTCTCGTGGCGGCCACGGCGGTAGGGGTAGTTGAAAAGGTTATCAGTTTTCTTTTTCTGGTGCCGTCGGCTCTTTTATCGGCCGTGTCCGCGATTACAGCACAAAATATGGGGGCGGGAAAGCAACAGCGGGCGAACCAGTCGCTTGGCTATAGTCTGGCGGTGGCGGTGGTAAGTGGTTTGTTGTTTTCGGCGTTCTGCCAGGTTTGGCCTCATGTGCTGATCCGCCTGTTTAACAGGGAAGCGGAGGTGTTAGCGGCCGGGTGCGAATATTTGCGTTCTTATTCGTTCGATTGTTTGTTTGCCGGCATTCATTTTTGTTTTAGCGGATATTTTTGCGGGATGGGGAAATCTTATCTCTCCTTTGTCCACAATATGGTTTCGATTGTGCTTATGCGCATACCGGGAGCATGGCTGGCGTCTGTGTATTTTCCGGGCACTTTGTATCCGATGGGATGGGCGGCGCCCCTTGGATCCGTACTGTCATCTGTTATATGTATAAGTGCTTTCTTTTATATTAAAAAAAATTTAACTTTTTTTCAAAAAAGGTATAAAGTATTTTAAAGATTGGTCCGATATATAAGTTACAATAGCCAAAAATAAGAGCAGTGTGTTTCAATGGAGGGAAAAACATTGAATATATGCTGTTCTTATTTTTTTATCGAAAAGGGGGGATCGGATAATATGGAAAATATGATTTATGTAGGAATAAATGCGCAAAACCAGGTGGAGTATTCGAGAGTCGAAAATAAAAAAACAGAGGATCGTCATATGGGACGGCCGAAAGGGTTTTTGGAGCATGTTGCGGAGAGGGCGGGGACGAAATCACCCAGCGAAATGACGCTTGTGGAATACCGGCAGTATTTAAAGGAAAAAATCGGGAGAAGTGTCCGCTTAATTTGTGGGGAAAGATTTCCGTGTTCGGTAGGATTTAGCGATATGGCGTTGGTTATGATGAAGTCGGATCCGGAGCTTGAGGAAGCTGTGCTCAAAGGGGTGCTGAAAGAGCTGGGCAAGGAAGCAGAGGCGAAGAGGGATAAGCATATATACATGGATGTCCAGGTCCGCCATGCCAGGGAGAATAAGGCGGAGCAGAAGAAAGACCAACAACGCCGCCTGCTGCGCAAAAAAATGCTGGAGATCTGGTTTGAAAAGCGGGCGGAGCAGAGGGAAAATTATTCAGAGTTTCTAAAGACAGGAAGGCGGTATGCCACACCGTGCCCTGCCGTTGAGATGCTCAAGGCAGTGCGGTCGATGGGCAGCTTCCTGGGATTGTAAAAGATTATGTTCTTCGAATGATGCCACAGGCGATTTTTTCGCCGGAATCACCGGATGGCTGTGTGTGGAAATCGTCTGGCATAGCGTGTACGATGACTGCTCTTCCGAGTATTTCCCGGATTGTAAACCGAGTTGTCACAAAGGCGCCCCAGGCGGTTCCGTCATTCACAAAGATAGGGGGCAAATCTCCCGCGTGTGCGGGGTGTTCACAATTTTCCGGGTTGTAATGGCCTTTGGCATCGGCAAAGGGGTCGTCGCCCGTTCCGGTACAAGAAGTGCCTTCATGGATGTGGAATCCAAGTACAAGGTGCCGGCAGTTGCCCGGCTGGTCTGGAATTCCATAAAAAGAAGAGGTCACGAGGATGGCATATCCAATATCATAAAACGAGACGACACCCCGCAGACTATCATATTTTTCCGAACCAAGTATTTGTGCCGTTGCCTGTGGGGCTGCGGCGTGTAAAATGGTTCCTATACATCTTGAATCATACATTTTATTTCTCATTCTTTTATTCATTTACTCCAATCGTATGCAATTTATGTTAAGATGTGCTATAATACCAGGAGACACTTGAAGAAGAGAGGTATTGCATATGAGAGATTCTTCGGCGGAGCATTATATAAAAATGACGGAAACGCCGGTTTCCCGTCTGATTGTTTCTCTAGGAATTCCGACCACAATTAGTATGCTCGTCACGAGCTTTTACAACATGGCGGATACATTTTTTGTTGGCAGGATAGATACGAGCGCCAGCGGTGCGGTCGGTGTCGTATTTGGGCTGATGGCTATTATACAGGCATTCGGCTTTATGTTTGGCCACGGCGCAGGCAGTATCATTGCGAGAAAGCTGGGGCAGAGGAAACAGGAGGATGCGTCGGTCACAGCGTCGACTAGTTTTGCCTGTTCGTTAATCGCAGGATTGATGATCATGGTTTTCGGACTTTTGTTTGTGGATCCGCTGATGCGGCTGCTGGGCAGTACGGAGACGATTCTTCCGTATTCCAGAACATATGGAACGTATATTTTAATTGCGGCTCCTGTTATGACGGGAAGCTGCGTGTTGAACAATATTCTCCGGTATGAGGGAAGGGCAATGTTCGCGATGGTAGGATTGACAACGGGGGGCATGCTCAATATTTTTGGCGACTGGCTGCTGATGACAAAGTTTTCTATGGGAATGGACGGGGCCGGGATATCTACGGCTTGTTCCCAATGTGTTAGTTTTTTCCTGCTGTTTTACATGTTTTTGTCGGGAAAAACCCAGTCGAAGCTGTCGGTACGAAAGTGTTCCTGGAAGATCAATGCAATTATGAATATTGTAAAAACGGGATTTCCAAGCATGATGCGGCAGGGACTGAGCAGTATATCAACGATGATACTAAATGGATATGCCGGTGCTTACACGGATGCGGCAGTGGCGGCTATGTCGATTGTGAACCGCATTTGTTTCTTTATCTTTGCCGTAGGACTTGGCTTGGGACAGGGATTCCAGCCGGTGTGTGCATTTAATTATGGAGCGAAAAAGTACGCCAGGGTGAAGAAAAGTTTCTGGTTCACTGTCATGGCAGGGGAGGTTATGCTCGGCGCATTTGCGGTGGTGGGCATGTTTATGTCATCTGAGCTGATTGGCCTGTTCCGCGATGATCCGGCCGTTATTGAAATCGGCACCTTTGCGCTTCGGGTCCAGTTTATCTCACTATTTTTCATTCCCCTGACGGTATGCGGGAATATGATGTTTCAGAGTGTTGGTGCGAATGGGCGGGCAACGTTTTTGTCTGCGCTTCGAAGCGGCCTCTGCTTTATTCCGTTTCTTATTGTTCTGACGGCATTATTTGACCTCACGGGCATTCAGGTATCCCAGGCAGTGGCTGATGTTGCGACCTTTGTTTTGACGGTGCCATTTGTGATATCGTTTTTTAGGAAGATGCCGGCAGGCGAGTAAAAAAATAAAAAATAGTGGATAAACAGGGCAAAATGTAGTATTATGTTCATAATATGAAAGCTCTACAGAGCAGAGATGAGGGAAAGCATGAAATACAGAAAAAAGGTAAATACGACAAAAAAGGACATGAAAGCGCTTCTGCCGATGCTGGTTGCGCTCTGCCTTATTCCCTTTGTCGTACTGACAAAGGATTACCAGACGGAATTTTCCAAATTCGACTGGTTTAATTCATCGGAGATTGACCAGATCGACTCCTTTGAGTATACAAAAAGCATATGTGTAATCATTATGGGAACGGTTGCAGCTTTGGTAATTGCGGTAAGCGAATACAGGAAAAACAAGAAAAAAAAGCAGCTGTTTGAGAACTGTGACATGAAGGTGCTGGTTTTGTGTGCGGTGTATTTTATAATGGTAGTTATTTCATCTATTTTTAGTAAATACTCGCATTTGGCGTTTGTCGGCGGCGGTTATGGCCAATGGCAGACAATGTGGGTTCTTCTTTGTTTTGTCGTGCTGTTTTTGTACGCGTATATGTATGTCAACTCGGAGAACCGTGTATTGCTAGTAACTAAGTGCCTGTTTGTTTCGACGGGGTTTCTCGCGCTTATCGGGGTGCTCCAGACAGTTGGAAAGAATCCGCTCAGCTGGGGATGGGTGCAGAAGATTATTACGAGCCAGAGTAAAGTAAATGGAATCGGGTTTAAAGAGGGCGTGTCAAACGTCATCCTTACATTTAGCAATCCAAACTACGTGGGACCATATATTGCACTTATTCTTCCCATTGTAGTATGTTTTGTGGGGATCCGCGTTTCTGAGAATAAAAAGAAAGTATTCGTTTGCCGTATGGCGGGAATACTAGTTGCCGTGGGACTGCTTGTGTCACTGTTTGGCGCCTCCTCGTCTGCCGGCGCGATTGCCGTGTTGGCAGGGGTTGTTGTCCTATTGCTATTTATACTGTCCGGAGTTTTTTCCAAAGGGCAGGTGGACGACGGAGAGGAGAAGAAAGGGAAATCGTCCAAGGTATATATAATTAGCGGTATTGTTGTTCTCGCCATTGTGGCGGCAGCAGTCGGTGTGTCGAGGACAGAGTTTTTCAAAAGTACCGTGAATAAATTATTACAAGGTGGGCAGGATACGAGAAATATAGCATCTATCGTCAATACAGACAGGGGACTGGAGGTTACGCTGCGCAATGATGAGGAATTTGTTCTTGTTCCGTCTTGTGAGGACGACCAGAGTGTTTCCTATGAGGCGTTTGACAAAAATAACGAGAAAATAGAGGTTGAATATGCCGAGGATAAGAAGTGTTTTGTCGTCAGGGATGAGCGGTTTGGCATGATTACATTGGAAAATGTGAGGTTTAGTGTAGAGAGCAAAATGTATCCCGGATTCCGGTTCAATGATGCGCCCAATCGAATTTCCTGGACGTTTATGTACGTGGACAATGAGTGGAAATATTATTCGCCATTTGGAAAGTTTTTGAAGCTTCGCAAGGTGGAAAGCTTTGGTTTCAAGGAATACCAGAATATTGCAAACCGGCGTGGATTTATATGGTCCCGCTCCATACCTCTGCTGAAAACATATTGGTTTAAAGGGGTTGGGCCGAATGCATTTATCATTGCGTTTCCCAATGATGATTTTGTCGGTTCCAAGCGTGTGGGAGGAAATACGACGCTTGTTGATAAACCGCATAATGCATTTTTGCAGATTTATATTCAGACAGGTGGTATTTCAGCTATTGCCTATGCGGGATTGTGGATTATGTATATTGTAGAAAGTGCGAGGCTTTTCTGGAGAAGAAAACGGTATACCGATGTTCAGAAAATCGGCCTGGGACTATTTGTAGGAATCTTTTCGTTTGCCGTGGCAGGCATTACGAACGATACCGTTGTCGGTTCGCAGAATATATATTGGATCTTACTTGGAACCGGCTATGCCGTGAACCGTGTGATAAAATTGAAAAAGGAAGGATAGGATGAGGAACTACGATCCATACAAAAAGACGATACTATTCTTTTTGTCGCTGTTAAATATTATTTTGATGACGATACTTTTTGGTTTTTTCTGGTATAAATTTTTTGCGGGAACGATGTATGTTTATAAGTTTTACCGGCGGGGAAATTATGCAGTGATCGCCTTGTATGCAATGTTTCTTATATTTTTCTACCGGATGTATGGGGCGATGAAGATTGGGCAGCTGCGCAGGATCGAGGTGATTCTGTCGCAGTACCTTTCTATTTTTATCGCAAATATTTTTACGTATATGATTATTTCCCTGCTTGCATTTCGTTTGATTGATGTGCTTCCGATGGTTGTTATGACGCTCGGCGATTTTTTGATTACTACGGTGTGGAGTTTTTGCGCGGGGCATTTGTATGGGCGCATTTTTAAATCGTGGAAAATTTTACTCATATATGGGGAACGGCCGGCGACAGATCTCGTTTATAAAGTGGAGGAGCGCCGGGACAAGTATGCGATTTCGGATGCAATTAATGTGAGCGAGGGCTTGGAGGCGATTGCGGAAAAAGCAAAGAATTTTGAGGCGGTTATTATAGGGGATATCAATGCCAGAGACCGAAATGATGTGTTGAAATACTGTTATGGAAATGGGATACGCGCGTATGTCATACCGAAAATATCGGATATTATTATGATGGGAAGCGACCGTATCCATATTTTTGATACCCCGTTTCTCCTTGAAAAAGGGTATTCGCTAAGTTTCGACCAGCGTTTCTGGAAGCGGGCGCTTGATCTTGTGCTGGCAGTTCCGGTATTTATTCTGACGTCCCCGGTCATGCTTCTCACAACGTTGATGATTAAGCTGGACGACGGCGGCAGCGTATTGTATAAGCAGATCCGGTGCACCCAGGACGGCAGGGAATTTGAAATGATTAAGTTTCGGAGTATGGTTGAAAATGCGGAGAGTGACGGTATTGCCAAGCTGGCGCAAAAGGATGACTGCCGGATTACGCGTATTGGGAAGTTCATCCGTGCCACAAGGATTGACGAGCTCCCGCAGCTGTATAATATTATAGTTGGGGATATGTCTTTTGTCGGCCCACGCCCGGAACGGCCTGAGATTATCCGGCAGTACATGGAGGACATGCCGGAATTTAAGTTCCGCATGCGGGTTAAGGCCGGATTGACTGGGTTTGCACAGATTTATGGAAAGTACAATACGATTCCGTACGACAAATTAAAGCTTGATTTATTTTATATTGAAAATTATTCAGTTTGGATTGATATCAAACTTATTTTAATGACAGTAAAGATTTTGCTCAAACGGGAGTCGACGGAGGGAGTAAGTGAAAAGCAGGTGACGGCGGTGAGGGAAATGGATACGTCGGATGTGGAACAGGTGGTACAGAATATCACGAAGAAGGATTGATATGAAAAAAGCATTAATCATAACGAGGGTCAGCGGCTTTTTGCCGCAGTTTGAGATGAATAATGTAAGGATTTTAAAGCAGCTTGGATACGAGGTTCACTACGCTGCAAATTTTGAAGTGGTCGTGTATGGAAAGGATAATAGCCGCCTGGAAGGGAGCGGCATTGTATGCCATCATATTCCGTTCTGCCGGTCGCCCCTGTCTTCGGATGTCCGAACTGCTTATAAGAGCCTGAAACAGCTGATGTTGACGGAGGCGTTTGACTTGGTTCATTGCCATATGCCGATGTCGGGCGTGGTTGCCCGCATGGCTGCACAGGCGGTGAGGCGAAAAACGGGACGGCACGTCCCAGTGCTGTATACGGCGCACGGGTTTCATTTTTTTAAGGGCGCTCCGTTGAAAAACTGGGTTTATTATTTGCCCGAAAGGTGGCTGGCGAGATATACGGATTGCCTTATAACAATGAATGAGGAAGATTTTCGCAGGGCCGGGTCGTTTCCTGTTCGGGGCCGGGTAGAGAAAATACCTGGGGTCGGAATCTGTGTGCAGCCGTCTGGCGGCTGGACGGACTGCCCAATCCGTGGGCGGGAACGGGAGTGGATGGGGTTTGGAATCCGTGAAACGGATTTTGTATTAGTGAGCGTCGGGGAATTCAATGCCAATAAAAATCATATACAGATTCTCCGCGCACTTGTACAGTGTGGGGATCCCTCCGTGAAATATATTTTGTGCGGGCAGGGGGAGAGGAGAGGAGAGCTTGAGAACTTTGTGCGGGAGCACCATTTAGAATCCCAGGTTATATTTGCGGGCTACCGTCCGGATGTAGAGCATATACTGGCATCCTCGGATCTTTTTGTTTTCCCGTCACTTCGGGAGGGGCTGTCGATGGCCGTTATGGAGGCTATGCGGGCCGGATTGCCGGTTGTGGCAAAGGAGATCCGTGGGAATATTGACCTGATCGAGGACGGGCGAGGGGGGATACTCGTAAAAAATGGCGATGTATCCGAGTATGTACATGCCATCCAGAGGATGAAGGGGCAGCCGGAGCTGGCCGAAAGGATGGGGGAGTGGAACCGGGAGCGAATCCGGCAATTTTCTCTCGAACAGGTGGAGAGGAAAATGCAGAGCATATACGAATACGCGGAAAAGGTATTACAATAGGCAGAAGCCACATTTTTCTTGTATTCTATATATACCTATGTTAAACTAAATTATGAAATATGTACGGAGAGGGATGATTATGGATAAAATTCTGACAATATCGGTTGCTGCATATAAAGTCGAAAAATATTTAAGGCAATGCCTGGATTCTTTTTTAATCCCGGAGGCAGAAGAGCGCCTTGAGGTGCTTGTTATCAACGATGGGTCCGGCGAAGGCATAAACGAGATTGCCAGACAGTATGAACAGAGTTATCCCAGTGTATTCCGCCTGATTGATAAAGAGAACGGGGGACATGGTTCTACTGTGAACCGTGGGATTGAGGAGGCGGCAGGCACATATTTTAAGACTGTGGACGGTGACGATTTTGTCCAGAAGGAAGGGCTTCAGCAGCTCCTTGATTTTCTGAGGCATACGCGGGCAGATCTGGTGGTGACCGATTACCAGTGTTTTGACGATGCCAGCGGCCAGGTGACCGATGAGAACCGAAACGGGTTTGCGGGAAAAGAATATTTGCGCGTTTACGAGTGGGAAGAGGTATGTGGCCAGGTGTATATAAATATGCATGCATCCACATACCGGACAGAACGATTGAGAGAGATGGCGCGGAGACTGGACGAGCATTGCTTTTACGTCGATGCCGAATACATTTTATATCCGGTGCCGTATATTAAGACCGTTGCCTTTCTAGAACATCCGGTTTATATGTACCGTCTCGGTATGACAACCCAGAGTATGAATATACGGAATATGCAGAAAAATTGTGAACATCACGAGAGAGTGCTTCGGCATTTACTGGATTTTTATTCAGAATGCCAGAGTGGGATTTCGGAGGGGAAACGCCGTTATATCGCCAGGGGCATCGCCCGCATTCTCGTAAGCCAGATCAAAATTTACCTGAGCTTTCCCGCCGGACAGAAGTGGAAGGAGAAAATTCAGTCTTTAGATAGAAGGATGAAAGAGGAGTATCCAGAGGTTTATGGAAATGTGTCAAATCGGTCCGTAAAACTGCTGCGGCTCAGCGGCTATCATTTGTACAGGGTGGCGTGCGCCGCCTGCCGGAAGGCTTATCATTGCGAGGAAGGAGAGGGACAATGAGATTATTTATCGCCCGGATACAAGGGTTTATTAAGTATAAGGATTTGATGGGACAGCTTGTCAGCCGTGATTTGAAGCTGAAATACCGGCGCAGTGTGCTGGGGTATTTGTGGAGTATATTAAATCCACTTTTTATTATGGTTATTATGGCTATCGTATTTTCCCATATGTTTAAACGCGGTAATATACCGAATTATCCAATTTATCTTATGAGCGGCCAAGTGATGTTCAATTTTATGAATCTGTCCACAAAATCAGCCATTCAGTCTATTAACGGAAGTGCATCGCTATTGAAAAAAACATATCTGCCCAAATACGTTTTTACTGTATCTAAAATCACAAGCGGTTTGGTGGACTGTATTTTTTCGATGGGGGCACTTTTAATTGTTATGATCTTTACCGGCGGTACGTTTTCCTGGCATCTCATCTTATTTCCATTTGTGCTCGCGCAGGAGTTTGTATTCAATTTGGGGCTGGGCATGTTTCTCGCGGCTACCAATGTATTTTTCAGGGATATCCAGTATATTTACAATGCTATTACGACAGCTTGGCTGTATCTCACGCCGATGTTTTATCCGATTGAATTTTTACCGGATCCGCTGCGGTATATCGTTGTGCACTGCAATCCGATGTACGCGTATGTGACCCAGCTGCGCTGCCTGACCTTGTATAATACGGTACCAGACCTGAGCATGGTTATTTATGGAACGGTGGATGCGATCCTTATTTTGCTTATTGGCACCTGGGTGTTTACGAAAACCCAGGACAAGTTTATTCTGTACATTTGATGGGAGGTGCTTGTGCGTGGGTGATATTGCGATAGACGTAAAAAATGTGACGATCCGGTTTAATCTGGCGTCAGAAAAAATAGATAATTTAAAGGAATATTTTGTGAAGCTTGTGAAGCGGGAGCTTCTATTTCAGGAATTTTTAGCTGTGAAAGATGCGACGTTCCAGGTAAAGCGCGGAGAGGCATGGGCGCTCGTAGGAAGTAACGGCTCAGGCAAGTCCACATTATTGAAAGCGATCTGCGGCATTCTTAAGCCATATAAGGGGGAGGTTGTTGTAAACGGTACCGTTTCCCCGCTTTTGGAGCTGGGGGCCGGCTTTGACATGAACTTGACGGCCAGGGAAAATATTTTTTTAAATGGAACGGTGCTCGGCCATTCAAAGAAATATATGGAGGAGCATTTTGACGAAATTGTGGCATTTGCGGAGCTGGAGAAGTTTTTGGATTCACCGGTGAAAAATTTCTCTTCTGGTATGCGGGCGCGGCTTGGTTTTGCCGTCGCTACGATTGTGAAGCCGGATATCCTGATCGTGGATGAGATTTTGGCGGTCGGCGATTATGCGTTCCAGCAAAAATGTCTTAAGCGGATGGATGAGATGATGAGTGGAGGAACGACACTGCTCTTTGTGTCGCATTCGATCGACCAGGTCCGGAAGCTGTGTAACCATGCGGTGTGGATTAATAAGGGCGTGGTGGAGCGTGTCGGAGAGGTAAATGAAGTGTGCGACGCCTATATGGCGACGATGCAGAAATGAGGGAATTATGGTTTTACAAAATATGATTTTTCCGAAAAAAGGAATTTGCGAGGAAGAAGAGCTGTATTTTCATGACAGGGAAGGGACTGCCACTTGTGAAGACGGGCATCTGTTTGTGCCAAAAGGGGAGGCAGTCTCTTTTCTGACGTATTTTAATTCTTTTTCTGCGGGAAAATGGCGGGAATATACGCGGGTGAGGGACGTAGAGGCAGTGCTGGAATTTGAGGGAAGATGTGAGGTGTCCCTGTGCCGGGCGAGAATGAGGGGAGAGAAACTGGAGCGGGAACTTGTCGGTGAAGCAAAGGGAGCACGGCACGAAGATGGCAGGTCATGTTTGCCATTTACGCCCGGACAGGAAGAATGGATCTATTATGTATCCGTGAAAGCGTTAGAGGATACGCGCATTTTAGGAGGAGGGTATGAGACGGCGGCAGAAATTTCCCGGGAGCCGGTCTCTATTGCGATCGGTATTTGCACGTACCGCCGGGAGGAATATGTAAAAAAGACGCTTGAAACTTTGCGCACACAGGTGTTGGAAAATACTGGGTCGGAGTTAGGCAGCCATGTACAGGTGTTTGTGTCGGACAATGGAAACACGCTTTCTGTGGACGAGCTGAGCGGGGAAAAGATTCACGTTGTATATAATAAAAATGCGGGCGGCTCCGGAGGGTTTGGGCGCTGCATGCTGGAGGCGCTCCGTTCGCAGGAACGCTATTCATTTACTCATATTCTCCTGATGGATGATGATATTATATTAGAGCCAGAGGCGATATTTCGGACGTATGCGTTTTTGTCAGTGCTGCGGCAGGAGTTTCACGGGTATTTGCTTGGAGGAAGCGTGCTCCGTCTGGACTTGCCTTATATTCAGAATGAAAATGGCGCGATGTGGACAAATGGACAATTTGGCGTTCTCAAATCCGGTTATGATCTCCGGCAGGAGAGCAATGTCGTCCAAAATGAAGAGCGCATGCGGGTCGAGTATAACGGCTGGTGGTACTGCTGTATTCCTATGGGAGAAGAGTTTGGGAGCTCATTCCCGCTTCCGGTGTTTATTCATATAGATGATGTTGAATACTGCCTGCGGTATGACGGCCATATTATTACATTAAATGGTATCGGTGTGTGGCACGGTGCGTTTTTCAACCGCAGGGCTTCCTCTATGGAATATTATGATATGCGGAACGGATTAATCTGCGACGCCATTCACCATCCGGAATATACGAAAAAGAGGATAAAAGACAGGATTTGCCACCAATTGGTTGCCAAGCTTTTGAAATTCAGGTATGAGGATCAGCTGGTGATTCTGAGGGGCGTTAAGGATTACTGCAAGGGAGTCGGTTTTTTGAAGGAAAAGGACCCCGTTTTACTTAATGGGGAGATTATGCAGATGGGGTATCCGCAACAGGACGTATCGTCTTTGCTGGAACAGTGCCGGGTGGACAAATATTATCAAAAGCCTTCGGAGCAGGAACTCTACCATCCTCAGCCATTTTCATTAAAGCACAAGCTTTCACTGAACGGGTGGCTTCTCCCTGGCAAAAAGGACTGTATCCCGATTGCGATGGGGGCACACCCAAGATTTTGGTACCGCTGTAAGAAGGCGCTTTTATTTGACCCTGACACACAGAAAGGATTCCTTGTAAAAAGAAGATGGTCCCAGGTGTTTGTCACGGTCGGGAGATGTATAAAGGCGCGGCGCCTCATAAATAAAAACTATGAAAGTGTGGTGTCAGATTACCAGCAGCACGCGCACGAGCTGAAGACGAGGGAATTTTGGGAGAAGTATTTGGACGTGTGAACGAAAGAGTAGCGGGCTTATACCATTTGAAAGGGAAATGGTATATTGCGCGCAAAAGATAAACATATGTTAATGATTGGCGGGTATGATCCGATATACTATATAAGTTTGGAAGAAGGTGATAGCGGTGAGAAAGGACGAACGGGCGCCAAGTGAGAGCGAATGGAGGATTATGGAGATCCTTTGGCAAAGTGAGACTTCCTTGACCTCTGCTGAGGTAATCCGGCGCATGAAGGGGACCGATGATCCTATGACGCCAAAGATGATACGGGTGTTGATGAACCGGCTAACCCAGAAAAGATTGCTTGGATATGAAGTAGATCCGGCCGACTCGAGAGTTTACCATTACACGCCGCTCCGGACGAGGGACGAGTGCCTGAAAGAAAAGACGGAGAATTTTACGGACAGCTATTTCTCTGGAAACAAAACACGGGCGGCGACAAATGCGATATCGGCATTATTACAGAGTTTTGATTTGACGGATGAACAGATAGAAGAGCTGGAAGAAATTTTGAGAAGAAGCAGAGAGCAGAAGAAGGGGTGACGGTTATGTCCAGCTTGTCACAATTTGGCGCATTTCTCGATTCAAGCGCCGTTTATTTGACGTTGCAGTTTGAGCGGTGCGCTATTTTTTCCTTTGTCTTAACTGGTATCGTTATGTTATTGCGAAGGACGGTATTTTCGAGAGGTATTTTTGCAAAGGGGATTTTGTGGTCGTTATTTCTTATGATTCCCTTTTTGGGAAAATTGAGATTATTTTATGAAAATGTCATTGTTCTCATGGCAACAGGACGGCTGATATATATTACGACACACTGTCTGTGGATTGGGCGCATTTACATGGCGGGCATAGCGGTGGCTTTCGTGTGCATATTTGGAAAACGGCTGCATTTGCGAAGAATTGTTTCCCGTATGGGGCGGACCTATGTGGGAGACCGGGAAGTCCGTGTCACGGATATGAATATCACGCCATTTACGATTGGATTAATAAGGCCTATGATCGTGTTACCCCAGATTATGGTGACGGACTATAGTGCGGCAGAGCTGGAGACGATTGTACAGCACGAACGTATACATGGCAGATTAGGGCATCTTTGGTGGTACTTTGCATGGGACATTATACGGTGTCTGATATGGGTCAATCCATTTCTATCAGTATGCCAGAAATATCTCCGGGCGGATTTGGAGGATATGTGTGACAGGGTTTGTATACAAAACACTGGAGGGGACGCGTACGCGTATGGACAGATGCTTTTGAAAAGTCTGAAGCTGCTCTGCACCCAGCAGGGGGCGGTTTCCTCTGCGGTCACTTATGTGGGAGAAAAAGAATTTCTGGAAATGAAAAGGAGGATCAGGAATATTGCGGCTTTTCAGCCATATCGGAAAATGGTTTGCGTCGGGGGCGCGGTCATAGCAGCCGTGGCGATCGGTTTATTGTTTGTGGGGATACATAGTAGCTCATATGCGAGATGCAGTGAGATAGATAGTATGCTGGTTTATGAGTATAAACAGGAAGGTACGATTCTCTCCGCGGACAGCCAGAGCCTTGGGCGGATGATCCACTATGACGATGATTATGTTTATGTCGATCGGCAGGCATTTGAGTGTTTTCTGCGCCAAAGGAATGCAGAGGGGGATATATATATTGTGTTTGGCGGGTTCCAAAAGTTTCCCGGACTGGGAGGCGGCGGGTGTTCTTGTTTTTATGAAACGGACACAAAGGAAAAGATTGCCCGGATTCCCTATGAAAAACCGAAAGAAAATTGGATGACGATTCTTTATAAAATGTTATAGATGTTGTCAAGTAAAGAGTGTAAATTTTTTGTCCGGTGGTCATTTTAAAGGCTGCCGGATTTTTATGTCCCTTTATAAATAATAAAAAAGGTGTTGGCTTTATTAAGAAAATTGTGTATTATAGTAATATAAAGTTTTTTGATATCTTAATTTAATTTTTAATATAGTATATAATAATAAAAATATTTGCAATTATAATTTATTTTTTGAATTACTGCTATTGGTAATAAGGAGTTATAACTAAAATGGGAAAAAATATTATTTATCAGGGTATTTAGAACATAATAAAATAAATTTTATATTAGGAGTTTTCTTAGGGATTGTAAAGTCGTTTATGAATATCCTATTTGCTTTTTTGATGGAAATTATTATGAATTTTGCATTATCGGATAGTTTAGAGAAACTTCCGTCTATGATATATTTATGTATTAGTACTTTGGTGTGTTATGGTTTAGTAATGCATGCGGCGTTATTTTTTCAAAATCGTTTTTATCGTAAAGCATTGTCTACATATAAAAATAAGGTATTTAAGTTAGTTCAAAATAAAAATCTTAATTCCTTTCAAAAGAAGAGTATAGGAAGCTATTTATCAGTATTGAGCAATGACGTTAATTCAATCGAATTAAATTATTTAGAAAATGTGTTTAAATTTCCGGAGCAAATCTTTTTACTTGTGGGTAGTTTGGTTGCTATGGTGATTACAAACGCATTTTTCTTTTTGTGCGTAATTATTTCGTCTATATTGCCGCTAGTTGCAACTTTGATTTTTGGAAAAAGAATTAAGCAGCAGGAACACATTGTATCTAATAAAAATGAAAACTTCTTCTCATACATTAAAGATATGTTGGCAGGATTTACTGTTATTAAGAGTTTTAAGGTACAAAATGAAATCGAAAAATTATATGAAAAAGCAAATGGCGATTTAGAGAAGTCAAAGTATAAAAAAAGAAAGATGTTAAATTACATTTCGGTAGCATCAGAATGTTCAGGGTTATTTGTATTTGTTGTTGTGTTTTTGGTCGGATCAGTACTTGTGATTAAAAGATATCTATCAATTGGAGTTGTGGCCGCATATATCCAGTTGGTGAATTATATTATTAATCCGTTATCGGCAATTCCGCAAATTATCAGTAAGATGTCTGCGGCAAAGGGACTAATGGATAAAACTTTTGAGATTGCTGAGGACAGTAAAAGTGATGATGGGAATATTAGTATAACCGGATTTCATAATAAAATTTTATTTCGGGATGTTTCCTATTCTTATGGGGACCGTAAGGTGATAAACAACTTGAATTTATGTTTTGAAAAAGGCAAAAGTTATGCAATTGTGGGAGTGAGTGGAAGCGGAAAATCAACAATTTTAAACTTATTAATGGGGTATTATCGTGATTATGAAGGTTCTATTACTATTGATGATAACGAGTTGTCGAACATAAAATCGGAAAGCCTTTATGAATATATGTCGGTGATGCAACAGGATGTATTCGTATTTGATGCAGATATTATTACAAATATAACTATGCATAAAGAATTTTCGGATCAAAAAGTGGATTTTGCCATTGAGCAATCAGGTCTTACAAAGCTTATTCTGGAAAAAGGTGTTTCTTATCAATGTGGTGAGAATGATGACAATATCAATCTATGACCTATGATCAGTTAAATAAGGCAGCGAATAAGTTGGGAAGCCGTTTACGCACGCATGGTGTAAAGTCTGGAGACTATGTTGTTATTTTATCTACGTGGAGTATGGAAATGATTATAGGTATTATAGGGATTATAAAAGCGGGGGCATGTTATGTTCCGATTGATCCGGCAGAACCAGGGGAGAGAATAGAATTTAAGATTTCTGATTGCAGACCTAAAGCGATTGTAACTTTCGGTTGTGATATAGTAAGTGAGCTTCCTATTCTTTCGTTGGAAATACTGTCTGAAGTACAAGGATATCCGTTTCATTTTGAATCCGTTGTAACACCAGAGGATCTTGTTTATATGATTTATACTTCAGGAACAACTGGTAATCCTAAAGGGGTAATGATAGAACACCGCAACTTGGTAAATTTTTGTAAATGTTGCGGCGCCGATTATGATGTACAGGAAGAAGATCGTTTATTATTATTTGCAAGTATAACATTTGATGCTTCTGTTGGACAAATTATGCTTGCACTCTTAAATGGGGCGACACTTTTTATACCCGAGCGAGAGTATATTAATGATATCGAATATCTATGTCAGTTTGTTGAGAAAGAGAAAATAACATTAATATCTTTTCCGCCACAGTTTGCATCACAGATGAAAAAGGTTAATTGTAAACTTATGTTGACTGCCGGTTCGGAGGCAAATCATGCTGTCGTTGAAAATATTGTTCAATATGTAAATTATATTAATGCATATGGTCCGACAGAGTCAACAATCTGTGCAGCTTATTGGTCCTGTAAAAAAGGAGAGCATATTCCTAAGCGGATTCCGATTGGAAAACCTCATACAAATTATTGGATATACATATGTGAAGGAAATAATCTTTGTGATATCGGTGTACCTGGAGAACTTTGTATAGGAGGGAAGGGCGTTGCCAGAGGATATCATAACCAAAAGGAATTGACGAATCGTGTATTTGTAGATAATCCTTATGGGGAAGGAAAGATGTACCGTTCAGGTGATTTGGCAAGGTGGCTTCCGGATGGAAACATCGAATTTCTCGGGAGGATAGACGAACAAGTGAAGATAAGGGGGTATCGTATTGAGTTAAATGAGGTGGAAGTAGGAATTCGAAGAACGGAATTGGTTAATGATTGTACTGTTCTTGCTATAAATAATAACTATGGGGAGAAATGTTTAGCGGCATTTTTAGTTTCGGATCAAAAGATCAGTATAGAATTAGTCAGAAACGAGCTTTCTAAAATACTTCCTTCTTATATGATTCCAGATTATTTCACGCAGATTGATGAGATACCAGTAACGATTAACGGAAAGGTTGATAAAAGCAAGTTATTGAAATTTGAAATAAAAAGTGAAAGTGAATATGTCGCACCCCGTAACGAACTGGAAAAAAAGATATGCGATATTATGACAAATGTTTTAGGGGTAAAAAAGGTAGGGAGTAAGGATAATTTTTTTGAGTTAGGTGGAAATTCAATTAGTGCAATTCGGTTTGTTTCAGCGTTGAAAAAGGAACATATAAATATTGATTTGGGAGAAATTGTAACTGCACGAAACGCAGAGGAAATTGCAGCGATTGTAACGGATAGAAACAATATTTATAGTTCCGTTAATTCGGTTGAAAAAAAGCAATATGGATTATCGCCTTATCAAAGTATGTTATCCTATGCCAGGCTACCTTTTCATGTGATTTCTCTTAAACTTTCCTCTCGAATAGATGTTTTAACATTAAACATAATATATGAAAATTTAGTTAATAGTTTTTCCCTTTTGAAATATAGATATAAACCGGATTCCCAGATGTTAATTCTGGGAGAGGAAATTGCTCCTATATTGACTTGTGCCATAGAGGGAGTAGAGAATAGACAAGCGGTAGAACAGGAAATTAAAAATATATTAGTGAAACAGATACAATATCCATTTGTATTAATTCAGATAAAAAGAGGGGGGATACAGTATGTTGCACTTTCTTTAAATCTACTGTTTTGTGATAATACAACCTATTTATTATTATTAGACGCGTTTCTTAATATGTATAATGACTGGATGGCGTTTGGAAGGCTAGAAGCTGGAGAGGCCAGAGAATTAGAAAATAAAGAGTTTTTTGACTGGTTAGACAAAAATAAAGTTTCCGTTAGAAGAAATCAAAGGAAGATGGAATATAAGTATACATTGAATATTGACCAAGGTATTGGAAAATATTTATTAAGGCAAGGTAAGAAGGAAAATGAGAAAATTGAAAATCTTTTATACTTTATTATTAATCATGCAATAACTGAGTTTAGAGGGTCCGGCATAACTACCGAGCTGCTGGGCGATTCGAGAATTTCAAATTATGGGACATGCCCGATTGGGCAATTTGGGGTTGTTGGAGACACAAACGATGTAATAATCCACGTTATATTTGAAGAGGAATTATATGAAAGAGCAAATCAATCAGGGATTTATATTGAGCAAATTTATCCGGATGAAATGTATGGCGCGAATTTGTTTTTTATTGATGTTATTATAAAGGATGGATCTATTTCTTATCGGATATATGCCGCAGAAAAAATAAGTAAGGAGGAAGTAGGACAGTTCGTATATTATTTATATCAGTGTACAAAGGAATATGTACATTCGAAACAAAAGGAAATAAATGAATGGACTGAAAGAATGATAGAAGGGGAGTTTAAAAAGAATGCAAAGTTAAGTAAGGAAAACATTCAGTTTACTTATAAAATGTTATTTAGACAAAAGATTTTTACGGAGTCTAGTTTTTCAGGTGTATGTGTCGGGAAACAGATAATAATTGGGAAATTTGCGAAACAAGAGATTATGCACAGGATTGCAATATTAATAAGACGGCAGTCTGTTTTGCGCAGTTATTATGATCCTATAAATCGGGAAATATTAGAGGTAGAAAATGAAGAAGGGATTTATATACCGTATTATAATGCGTCATTATTAAGTAGGGAAGAGAGGCAAACACTTTTTAAGAGCATTGAAAAGATTGGTTGTAGTTTAGAGCGTTATGAACAAATGATGTTACTTACTATGCATTATGTTGTTAAAATATCAGATTATATGCATATCGTGTATATCTTTTCACATCACATGGTAAGTGATATGGTTTCTATTCATATTTGGAATCAGGAGTTACAGATGGTTTTTTGTGCAAATCATGAAAAACTTGTTAAAGAACCAGTAAGTTATGGAGCATTTGTAAAGAAAAGGCGTTGCGACGAACGTATTAGGATATTATATAAGGAGGAATACACAAAAGCATTTCAACAAAAAAATAATTTAGAGATTGTTGCAATAAGTAAGAATCCGGAAATTCGAAAACAGATTGAGAAAAATGCACCAACTTATATTGCCAAGCTGTTAGATAGAATACATAGCCTTTATAATAATGATTATAAGGGGGATATCCCAGTACTTTACGTCCATCATGGAAGAGAAAAGGATAACGCGCATGTAATGGGATTATTTATCAATTTGTATCAGTTAAACTATAGGCATGGGGATGATTCCTCCATGCAAACATTAATTGATACAATGCTGCAAGGAGAAATGAGATACAAATATCCCAACCTTATTGATCAGGAAAATATAGATTTTAGTCGTATTGAGAGGTATCCGTTAGTAAATATTAATGTGGCGGAAATAGAGTATAACCCGGATGTCTTAGATGAGATATTTAAGGATAAAAAAGAATACTCAAAGGATATTTGTTTTCGAGGGATTTTTATTCAAATGGTATTTTTTAAAAATGCTATCCGCCTGATTATACAGTGCGATCCAAAATATGAAATGCAAATTCGAAGTATTTGCAAAAAGGAATTTGATGAACAAGTAACATTTGAGGAAAGGAGATAACATGAAGGAGATTATAATAAAAGCAAGGGATTTATGTAAGAGATTTGAAAGGGAAGGGACAGCGGCAAATATATTAACGCACCTGGATATTGATATTTATAAAGGGGATTTCACAGTAATTATGGGGCCCTCAGGGGCTGGAAAATCAACGTTGATGTATGTACTTTCCGGGATGGATAAGCCAAGCAGCGGTTTTATCGAGATAAATGGAAAAGAAATTTCTAATCTGACAAGTAATGAGTTAGCTGGTTTTCGTAAAGAACATTGTGGATTTGTTTTTCAGCAGATGTTTTTGTTGGAATATATGAGTATAATGGATAATATTTTGGCGGCGGGAATATTAAAAAACCATAATAAAAAAGAGCTGATACAAAAGGCAAAGGAATTATTTAATAAAGTACATATTAGTGAAGATATTCAAAAAAAATATCCAAACCAGGTTTCCGGTGGGGAAGCACAACGGTGTGCAATTGTTCGGGCCATTGTTAATGACCCGGAGGTGGTATTTGCAGATGAGCCGACAGGTGCGCTCAATTCGGCAGCCAGCTTGGCGGTATTAGATATTCTTAGTGATATAAATGAAAAAGGACAAAGTGTCATTATGGTTACGCATGATATAAAATCTGCATTGAGAGGAAATCGTGTCTTATTTTTCCGCGACGGAAAGGTGTGTGGAAATTGTGACCTTGGAAAATATGTTGAGTCAGATGAAAAAAGGGAAAAGAAGTTGAGAGATTATTTACAGGAGATGAACTGGTAGTATAAATAATAAAGTCCAGCTAATAAATGTCAATAGAAAAATGGGAAAAATTTTCTCCTAAAA
>CAJTZF010000024.1:35122-42440 GCA_910584245.1 uncultured Eubacterium sp. | reverse complement strand
GGCAGATCAGGCTCTGTTTGGACAAACTCTCAACCTCATTTGTCCAAAAGAGCTTATGTGGGATATACACCTTACGAATCCCATGACGCGAAACTGCCTTCATTATTTTTTGTCACAACCAGCCGGTCCTCAATGCTCTCCTTGAGTTCTGCCACATGCGAAATAATACCGATCAGCCGCTGGCCGCCAGCCAGATCTTTTAATATACGGATCGCGGTATTCCTGGCGTGCTCATCCAAAGAGCCAAAACCCTCATCAATAAACATCATATCAAGATGGATTCCTCCGCCTGTACTCTGAATACAGTCCGCAATACCGAGCGCTGTTGACAACGCCGCCATAAATGACTCGCCGCCGGAAAGGGTCTTGATATCCCGGCAGGTGTCCGTTATAAGGGAATGTACGACAAAATCCAGTCCCTCATTCCTCTGTTTTCCTGTGTCCTTAATTTCCTTTAGCTTTAATTCATATTGCCCGGCAGTCATCGTCGTAAATCTTCGGTTGGCGGCGACAAGGACCTGGCTCAAGTAATATCTCTGAACAAAGGTTTCCACGTCCATTTTATTCTGTCCCCGAACGGTTCCGCTAGCGATCTCATACAAACGCTGCAGCCGCAAATTTTCCTGATAGGTGCTGCTATGAAGGTTTTGAATACGCTGTAATTTTTTCTGGCTGTGTCTAAGGGGATGAATATAGGCATTCATTTCTTCTAGTTCCGTTCTCTGTTGTTCCAGGCGGAGCGACTGCTCACCCAGTTCCCTTTCCAGTTTAGCCAAATCTGGAATATCCCTTCCCGCAATTAACTGATCTGCCGCGTAGACCGCTTCCTGACACTGGCGCATGGACCGCTCATAGGCGTCTAATTTCTCTTTTCTTTCCCTGTAATCCTCCTCTGAATACTTATTCAGATACCACTGCAATTTTACCATTTCTATATCCGCACATTCCAGCCTCTCCGCAAATTGACGCTGCTTATCTTCCCATTCCCCCATATATTTCTCGCGCGTACGCGTTTCCTCCTCAATTCTATTCCGCTTTTTCTCTAACCGTTCCATCACATCGTTTCGATGCCGCTCACATATTTCAAAACACTCCCGTTCCTTTTCAAATGCTTTCTGTTTTTTTTCAAATTCCCGCCCAACCTCTTTTTGATCCATATATTTCTCTGCATCCACAAATAGAGTGCGGCAAAGCTCCCTCATCTGATTCCCGAGCCCGCTGTGATGTACCCGCTCTCTCCCCGCCAGCTCCGACGCCCTTTGCGCCTCTTCCCGTTTCCGGTCCGCCTGCTTGCGCGCATGATCCACCTGATTCTGGCTGTACGTATCCGCTTCGGGTAACAGGGATGGCTGCGGATGGTGACAGGAGCCACAGACAGGACAAGGCTTTCCCTCCTCTAGCCTTTTAGCGAGGATGCCTGCCTGGTTATTTAAAAAACATTGTTCCATTTCTATAAATACATCATACGCCTTCCTGGCCGCCTCTTGAGCGTTCTCATATTCTCTTTGGTATTGCTCCATCCGTTCCCCGCTCGCCTTCCACTCCTCCCAAAGCCTACAGAACCTCTCAAAATTATCTTTTGCTACATGGAACGCCTCCTGTTCCCCCTCCCACTTATGTTTGGCTGACTCATACTGCTCGTCCGCACGGGAAACAGCCGCCTCACAATCCGGCAGCTCCTTCCTGTTTTTTTTCAATGAATCATCTAGTTGCACAAATCGCTGTCTTGCATCTTCTGCCATTTGGTAAAACGGGTAAAGCTCATAAACTTGTCCGAGGCGGCGGATGAGCTCCTTTTGCTCCTGCCACATTTCCTTTTGGGCTAAGAGCTCCCGCTGCTTCTGTTGTGCTTTTTCCAAATTGGCAAATGCCTCTGTGAGCACGTTCCCCTCCCCGACCCTCTCCTTTTGATCCCTCACGCATTGTTCAAGAGTGTGGACGCCTTGTTCCATATCTCTCTGAATTTCCTCTTCCCAGCTGCATAGATACGCCAGCTGCTCCAAATACTCTTCCAGATAGCTCAGGCTTTCGTTCAGGCAAGTACGGCTTTCTTCATACGCCTTCTTTTCTGGATAATGGCCCGGAACCTGGATCGTTTCCACCAGTGTCCTACACTCCGTCTTACATACGGCCAGCTCCTTCCTGCTTTCATCCAGGCGTCTTTTTAACTCATCTGTTATCTGGCGGTAAATCCCTGTATTAAAAAGCTTTCGAAAAATCTCCGTTTTCCTTTTGGCATCCGCCCGGAACAGTTCCATAAACTCGCCCTGGGCAATCATAGCTACTTGCATAAACTGGGATTTTGTAAGACCGACGATAGACTCAATTTTATCCTGCGTATCCCGTTCGGTGTACGTGACGCCGTCTGGCAGCGTAAGTTCGAGTCTGCCGCTGCCCTCCACTACAGACCTCACATTCTGCCCTTTTCTCCTGGATTTGCGCAAATGCCTTGGACTCCGGGTAATAGTATAGATTTCACCCGGTTTTTGGATACATTTTGCAAAAGAGAACGTGACCTGTGGTGTCGCACTTAAATTGGCGAACTGACTTTGCAGCATAACCCCTTCTTTTTTATCCAAAGACGAGCTTCCTTCGCCATACAGGGCAAAAACGATGGCATCAAAAATCGTTGTTTTCCCGGAACCGGTATTTCCGCTAATCAGAAATACATTCTGGGAAGTTTTTGTAAAATCAATTTCCGCCCGCTTTCCAAACGATCCAAATGCCTCCATCACTAATTTTAAAGGTCTCATTTATATTACCCCCTTCACCGTGTGAATCACATCTTTCAATAGATCCTGGTCCTCCTCCTCTAATTCCGGGCAAAACTGCATAAATAAATCAAAGGGGGTTACCTCGTTCAGCTGCATGCACGGAATGTGTTCCCGTGTAATAACCGGGTCTGTATTATAACTCATGCCAAGTAGAAAAGGAAAGGCCGTCCTCAGCCGGACCTGTACATCACTTATATCCAATTTTGGTTTCTCCGTCAGTGTCACCCACATATAATCTTCACTTGGATGTGATAATACCTCTTCAAGAGTACCATATATGTTCCGGACATTACGCCTTGGGACAAGGGAAACCTTTTGGATATTTGGTTCCGTCCCCTTCTCTCCTAACGTTACAATAAGAATCCCCTTTTCCTGTCCTTCCTCGCTGAGCGAATATGGCATTGGGGTTCCACAGTACCGGACCGTGTCCCGCTCCACCTTCATCGGCTTGTGGAGATGTCCAAGCGCCACATAATCAAAGGGAGCCAGACAATCCGAGTCGGTGGCATCAATATTTCCAATGGTGTACACCTCTGTTTCAGCCCGCTCCACCTCATGCGCCCTCTTTTTATCCCTTACATAAAACTGATGGCTTACAAGCACGTTTCTCTCGTTTTCATTGATGTCTTCGCGCGCCAAAAGCAGATGGATTGCTTCATCATAGGAATTCACCTGCTCTCCCACTACTCCCCTTACTGCCGCCGGCCTCACAAATGGCAGTAAGTAAAAATGTACCTTGCCAAACTCGTCGGAAAGCGTAACCCGCTCAATACATTCCCCTTCATGTTCCGGCGGAAGCCCCACCATATAAATCTGTTCCTTTTTCAAAATATGCCGAAAGCAGTCAAGCCGTCTGGCAGAATCATGATTTCCACTAATAATCATAATGGTCATGTCCGGCTCCACATTTGCCAGCTCCGTCATAAACTCATCAAATAACTTTACCGCCTCCGATGAGGGCACAGATTTGTCAAAAATATCCCCCGCAATCACGACGGCATCCGGCTGCTCGGTTTCCGCACATTGAATGATCTGACGGAGCACAAATCTCTGGTCCTCGATCAAGTCAAAATGATATAAACGGATCCCAATATGCAGATCCGAAAGATGCATAAATTTCATAAATTCCTCTTTTCTGTAAGGTGTACAACCTTCTATGTGTGAAAAAGAAGCAGCTGCAGCTGCTTCTTCCCAGTGTTTTTTAATGCATGCCATCTATGACCCGTTTTAATTCCAATATCTCTTCGGACGACAATTTGCGCCCGTCAAAATATTCGTGAATAAAAGTAGCCAGGGAGCTGCTATATAAGTTTTTGATAAGTACGCCCGTCTCAATTTCCTGCACCTGTTTTTTGGAAATTGCGGCCCTGCACATAAAACCAGGATCTTCCCGCGTAATAGCCCCCTTGTCGATGAGCCTTTTAATATACGTGTATGTAGTATTTTTCTCCCAGCCGATATACTCCTTAATAATTTTAGAAATGTCCTTCGCCGCAAGAACCTGATTGCTCCAAAGAAGCTCCATAACATTCAGTTCTCCTTCGTGCAGACGAATCTCTTTCAATTTCTGCTGGCCCAACTTGATCATACCTCCTCACATGATTGCTCTTCTTCTTTCGTAGAAAACCCCAAAAACCCGTTCTTCGAGTGTAGTACCTATATTCTACTACAATAGAACTATGAAGTCAAGGGGATTTTTAAAAATAACTTATTTCAATGTTTTAAGTAAATCTTGAAAATATAGAGGGATTGGAGCCTTAAATTCCATGTATTCGTCAGTTGTAGGATGAATAAAACCTAGTGTGCGGGCATGTAAAGTCTGTCCTTGCAGATGTTTAAATTTGGCATTTTCCGGCCCATAAACCTCATCACCGAGAAGCGGATGCCGGATGTGCGCCATATGGACCCGGATCTGGTGAGTTCGGCCGGTTTCCAACCGGCATTCAATATAATTGAATTTTTTGTTTAAATGATCTAACACCTGATAATGCGTCACTGCTCTCTTGCCATTCTGTTCTGTCACTTTCCATTTTTTGCGCTGGGCAGGATGTCTGCCTATCGGCTTGTCTATTGTTCCACTCTCTTCCGAAAAGTTATTATAAACAATTGCATGATACGCTCTCGTGATCGTATGTGCCCGAAACTGATCCGATAAACATTTATGGGCATTATCATTTTTACACACAATAAGAGATCCCGTCGTATCTTTATCGATGCGGTGGACAATGCCAGGGCGCAGTACCCCGTTGATACCCGATAAATGATCGCCACAGTGGTACATGATAGCATTGACAAGCGTATCCGTGTAGTGCCCGGCTGCAGGGTGTACGACCATGCCCTTTGGTTTATTTACGACAAGGATATGCTCATCTTCATATAAAATATCAAGTGGGATGTTTTGCGGCTCTATGGAGAATGTTTTTGGATCTGGCAGACTGACAACGATCTGGTCCCCACTGGAAATAAGATCTTTTGCTTTTACCTGAAAGCTTCCGTTTTTGCTGACACGGCCCTCCTCCTTAATTAGCTTTTGGATATAGGAACGGGACAGCTCCATACATTTTGAGGCGATAAACTGGTCCAGCCGCTTTTTTTCATCACACTCTTCTGCACATAAAGTTATTATTTGTTCCATCATTATTTTACTCCTGATTTCATTTTGTGTTTCGCAGACGGAAAATCTTCATCCTTATATTTAAACAGGATGCCGTATAAAATGAGTGCAGCCGAGATACATACATAACAATCTGCAAAATTAAATATCGGAAAATTAATGAGAGAGAAATATATGAAATCAATGACATAGTGGTTGACGATACGATCTATAAAATTTCCCAGGGCCCCTGCGGAAAGCAGTACCAGACAAAATCGGAGAAAATGAAATTTCTTTGTGTCCGGCAAACGGTATAATGCATATAAAATAATGCCCAGAACAACGACAGTGATCGCCAGAAGCAACCACGTCCGGTTCTGCATCATTCCCCATGCAGCGCCTGTATTTTCCAGATAATGCAGCTGCAGCACACCGGGAATGAGATCAAAGTCATTTGACCGCAGAAAATGTGAAGCAATCTGTTTGCTGAATTGGTCAATAAACGTAAGTAAAACAAACATTATAAAGCATATAATGTTTGTTTTACTAGTAAATATATTCTTTTTGATATGAGTATCACTGCATTTTTTATCCATTTATAATCTATCTAACTCCATTTTCAAAAATCATCTACTGTTGAACCCAAAAATTCAAACGGATCGTCAGATTTTTGATTATTTTTATTATTCAAATTCAAATCCTGCAGGAGAGTATCCAGCGTAGGAACAGAACCTGACGGCTTCGGCGGTTCCATCTCTGTATGGGCAGCGATTTCGGACTCAAACACGGCGTCCTTCGGCTGCACTGGTTTTGCCATAACCGGCTCAACAATAGTGGCAGGCGTCGGCTCGACTATTTTAGCAGCATCAACAGAGACGTTTGTTTGCACAGCTTGGACGGAACTCTCCGTGAGAATGGGTTCCTCCGCTGAACGGACAGCGCCCAATGTCGCGCCCAAATCAATCGTATCTGCAATCAAAATATCCTCCGGTATGAAACTTTCTGCGTAATCATCCGAGGCTTTTGGTTTCGGTTCCTGAAGCAGTAAATCGGACTCCTCGGTTTGTACTGGTGGATGAACCGGTTGTGGTTGTTCCATTGGCGGTACAGGCTGTGGAGCGGCGGGACGATTCGGGACGGATGCGACTTTTGGCTCCCCTTGTTTGAAAGGACCATCCAACCTCTGCTCATAGTCATCTGCATTTGTTATATCAAACTCATCGCGCTCAACCATCTCAAGCTGTGCGCTAGCCGCTTCAATCAACTGGGTCTTATATTGGTTAAACTGCTGTACAAGCTGAACGCATTTTCCCTTAATTTTATTGTACTCGCCCTCTGCCGTCCGAATAATCTCGTCTGCCTTTTTATTGGCATCCTTTTCAATCGCCTCAGCTTTAAGAAGAGCGGCATCTTTTGTCTCCTTTGACGTTTTCTCCGCCAAAATCAATGCCTTTTGGAGAGTAGTCTCAATCGAACGGTAATACTGCACACCATCACTGAGTTTTTTTACCTTTTGGCTCAGCTCATTGCGCTCTGCCTCCAGTGTTTTATTGTTCTCCAACAGCTGCCGGTAATTTTCGAACACAAGCTCCAGATACGCATCCATCTCGTCCTTATCATATTTTTTTCTTTTTGCCTCAACCTTTTTGCTCTGTAATTCGATCAATGATAACATATACAGTTTCCTCCCTTACATACTACTTCGTAACCTGCATATTACTATTTTCTATCGTTTGTTTTTTACAATTCCCTGCCGGTTATCCGAATGATGGCTGTTCCATCACCCAGAATCTTACTATTTTCTATCGTTTGTTTTTTACAATTCCCTGCCGGTTATCCGAATGATGGCTGTTCCATCACCCAGAATCTTACTATTTTCTATCGTTCGTTTTTTAGAATTCCCTGCCGGTTATCCGAATGATGGCTGTTCCATCACCCAGAATCTTACTAT
>CAJTZF010000024.1:0-35022 GCA_910584245.1 uncultured Eubacterium sp. | reverse complement strand
TTTCTATCGTTCGTTTTTTAGAATTCCCTGCCGGTTATCCGAATGATGGCTGTTCTATCACCCAGAATCTTACTATTTTCTATCGTTCGTTTTTTAGAATTCCCTGCTGATTGTCGGCATGGCGGCTGTTCCATCACCCAGAGATAACGAATCACCGCTGATATCTACATTTTCAGGTGTAAAAATAAATATATATTTAGAAATCTGATTATATTTACCATTAATTGCATAAATGCAACCCGAAATAAAATCCATAATCCGCTGCGCGACATCTGGATCAAATCCCTCCAGGTTTACAACAACCGGCTTCGATTCCAGCAACGTATTGCATATTTCCTGGGTATCTTCAAAGGAAGTCGGCTGGATAATCTTAACCTCCATCATGGAACGATTCAATGACACAACTTTCGGTTTAGAATTTAAAAATCCATTTCTTGATTTGGAAGACTCCTCATAAGTCTCTCGTGAAGCAGCCGTTTTCCGATTGCCAGAGCTTTTTTTTGACACAGCGGGAGCCTCTTCCTCTTCGTATGCATCGTATTCATAATCCTCGTAATCATCATCCATGCCATCCAATTTAAAAAAATTTAAAAGTGAGTTTAAACCCATAATCCTAACCCTTTCCTCATTTTAATATAACATACCCTCCATGATTATTGCCCGTACTGTCTGCTTCCAAATATGCCAGTGCCAACCCGGACAAAGGTAGCCCCTTCCTCAATTGCAACCTCGTAATCACCAGTCATCCCCATAGATAGTCCCATCATACTAATATTATCAATGTTTTTACTGTTAATGTCAACTAGTAATTTCCGTAAATTTTTGAAATGGATTCGGTTTTCCTCCGGATCTTGTACAAATGGGGCGATTGTCATAAGCCCGCACACCTTTATATTTGGCATTTTGGCAATCTCCCGGATGACCTCCTCCGTCTCCTCCGGCATTAATCCAAACTTCGATTCTTCTCTGGCAATATTTACCTCTACAAGTATTTTGGCGGTCAAGTCCTGGATTTGATATTCTTTCTGGATCTGTTCTGCCAGACGAAGGGAATCCACGGAGTGAATCATAGCTACCTTCCCAGCAATGCTCCGCACCTTATTTCGCTGAAGGTGACCAATTAAATGCCATTCCGCACCGCCGGGAAGAAGAGGCTGCTTTTTCAAAATCTCCTGCACCTTATTTTCGCCAAAAATGCTGACGCCAGATGCGATCGCCTCCTCCATCATTGTGACAGGTTTTGTTTTGCTAACCGCAATCAGTGTCACGTCCGACCGCTTTCTTCCACTTCTCTCACAGGCCCTTATAATGTTCTCTTCTACCACCTTTAAATTTTCTGAAACCATACTAGCTTCCTCCACTTGTTTTTACCTTTATTCTACAAAATCATCTTCATTAATTTTATCTGGGTTTACGACGATATGGTCATAATTGGATACACCGCCTTTTGTATCCGGCGCAATAATGGTATATTCATTATTTTCATATTTTTTTTCTATTTTACGAAAACGGCAGTAGCCGGTATTGACACAGTACACACCTTCAATCGTCGTAACATTTTGCAGCGTATATTCCTCCTTCGTTTTCGGATTGATAATTACATCACCGGGTTTAAGTACCGATGGATCTACAAAATAATTCCCATCAGAGGCAGAAAAATCGGCGAGGGAGGTAAATTCTTTTTTGCTGCCGCCATTTTTATCATACACAACCTTGAGCACGCCCTTTTCCTCGCTATCTCCGCCGTTTGTCGTCAAATCGCCCGGAACAATCGTCATTTTCTTTGTAAGAATAGAGGAATTCGGAATTTTGAATCCGCTGGCAGCATTCAAATTGAGCTCGATATCTAAATACCGGTCATTTAAATATCTTCCCATAAAACATCCCATAGAAAGAACGGCAAACGTAGTCCCCCCCTGTTCCTGAAATGAGACGCCGGCATTAAACGAAAGATTGTCCTTTTTGACCGTAATACGAATGGAGGTAGTATCTTTAATTTTTTCATACAAATCTTCGGAAACGGGAACGACAATGTTCCACTCCTCGTCTGTCACCAGCTTGTAGACCGGAGTATTTTTTTCGATTTTTTCAGAAGAACTTAACTGTTTCCGCTCCACTGACGCGCCGTTTTCAAAAAGAGCGGCCGTCACATCTTTTACCTTCGTATCCTCATACCCGTCAATCGAATAGGAGATGATACCCGGCTCCTGGGAGCGCGACTTAATAAAGTCGCCCGAAATACTTTTTTCGGACATTTGTTTTTTTAAATCATTATAAAGATTACTGCGGCTCTGTTCAAATATCGCATTCTCGACTTTATAACGAAAATCCCTGGCTTCATAATAAGAAGCCGGGTTATAATTGGCATAATAATCCCGGATAACCTCCCTCATTTTGATTATATCCGTTGACGTCGTGACAGAACCTGCCTCAACATCATTGAGAAGGTCGCTGACGGAACCATTGCTGTCAATCGTATAAACCACTTCATTTTTTCCTACCTTGCTCTGGTCGGCATAATAAAAGTTTACATAACCGCTCTCCTCCGCCATGACAACCGTTTCGTTGCGGACAATAAAGCCGGTGATCGTACTGTCGTCTGCGATACTTGTCTCGTTGACCTCATAAATACTGACATATCCCTTTTGAAAATAATTCCATGCCACCACAGCTACATACACAATAATAATCGCTAATATTAAAGTGGCCACTTTGGGGCGGAACGGCCTTTTATATTTAATAATTTTTTTATTTTCCAATCGAATCCCCCTCACGAACGAACCAGTTCGCGCCAATCCAGGTCACCGCGCTCCAAAGCTTTCACGAGAAGCTCAGCAGACGCCACATTCGTAGCAAGTGGAATATTGTGGACGTCACATAACTGAAATAACGTTGTAACCTCAGGTTCATGGGACTTCGGCGTCAAAGGGTCCCTCAAAAAGATGACAAGATCAACCTCATTATTCTCAATCTGCGCCCCCATTTGCTTCTCGCCGCCAAGATGTCCGGCCAGATATTTATGGATATTGAGATTGGTTACCTCCTCGACCAGACGGCCTGTCGTCGCCGTGGCAAATATCTCATGCTTGCTCAATATTCCCCGGTAGGCGATACAAAAATTCTGCATCAGAACCTTTTTGGAATCGTGGGCGATTAATCCTATATTCATTCACATACCTCCTGTCACTTAATGCTATCTGCAAAACTGTTATTGCTTCCGCGGTTTGGCTGTATCCGGATGTTAATCAGTATTCCAATTGCCATCATGCTGCTCATGAGTGAAGAGAGACCATTGCTTAAAAAAGGAAGTGGCAACCCGGTATTTGGCAAAATAGATGTCGCGACCCCAATATTAAAAAAGATCTGGAAGCAAAACATGGAACCAATTCCGATCGCTATCATCATACCGAGATAATCTTTTGCCCGCTTCGCCGTGAAAAAGCATTTTAAAATGACAACGGAGAGAAGAGCTAAAATAACGAGACAACCGACAAATCCAAATTCCTCACTGATTGGCGTCCATATAAAATCACTCTCTATGACGCCTACCGAATGGTAATTCCTGCTCTCTGCAGCCTCCTCCAGTAAAGCCTTGCCGTACAGCTTGCCCGAAGCGATTGACAACACAGAGTTATTCTGCTGGTACATTGTACCGAGCGCCTGGGAATCCGGATTGAGCCATCCGGTAATACGCCGCAGCTGATAAGGCGACAAAAGACTCTGGTTTGGCTGGAAAATGTACCACACAAGAAATCCTGTGACAGGAACAAGAACGGCGATGACCGGCCCCAGTATCTTTCTTCCTATGCCGGAAGTGAGAAGCATCATCGCCAATATGACAAAGATAACAACACTTGACGAAAGATCGGACTGCACAAATATAAAAGCAGTAGGAACGAGAGCGATCGCACACGCAAGAAAGAACGTCTGAAAGGTCTGTAATTTTTCCATACGGTGTACAAAGAAAGCAGCCAAAGAGAGAATGACAACAATTTTGCAAATCTCGGACGGCTGAAACATAATCACCTTGAAATCCAGCCACCGGTAAGAGTCGGTCACCCCCTTTGACCCGATCGGAGAAAAACGGGTGGCGGCGACCATAACTGTAACAATAATATACAAAATCGGAACATACGTACACAGTATATGGTAATCAATCAGGGAAAATACGGCAATAATAAACAAACCCGCTGTAACAGTGATAAACTGGCGTTTAAACGAGCCGACATTCTGAATATTCAGAAGTGATAACACATAGGAACTAATGAGAGACAACAGCAAAACAACGACAACCAGTGTAATATCATAGTTTCGCCAATTATATCTTTTTGAAGTTACCCAACGCTGTATTTTTTCTTTTAATTTATTTACCATAATGCTTTCACTTACCTATCATATAACTTATTTTGACTGCTTCATGCTGACAATCGGAATATTCGCATACAAGGCAGGTACGGAGCCATTATTTCCTTCGGACTCCGTCTGTTCAATCTTTATATCTAAACCATCCTGGTCGATTTCCACATATTTTGAGAGTACGTGAATGATGTCATTTTTTATCTGCTCCATCAATTCTGGAGAACAATTCGCCCGATCGGAAACAAGAACAAGTTTCAGGCGATCCTTTGCGACATTTCCCGACGATTTTTTTCGAAAAAAATCTGCAATTCCCATAGGTAATAACCTCTTTTCTAATTGTTTTTAAATTTGTTCTTAATCTTTGACAACAATCCACTGCCCTTCGTAAGATCCAACAGGGGAACTTCTTCTCCCATAATCCGCCTGCATATATTTTCAAAAGCCTGTCCCGCTAAAGATTTCGTACCGACAAGAGGTTCTCCCTGGTTTGTGGAAACGACGATATTTTCATCGTCTGGTACGATGCCGAGCAGGTCGATCGCCAGAATCTCGACAACATCGTCACTGGACATCATATCGCCCCGTTTTACCATATCCGCACGAAGGCGGTTCACTACAAGTTCAACCTTTTTCACTTCATTTGCGTTGAGAAGCCCGATGATCCGGTCTGCGTCCCGGACGGCAGATACCTCCGGCGTCGTAACAACGATCGCCCGGTTTGCCCCCGCTATAGCATTCTGAAATCCTTGTTCTATGCCAGCTGGACAGTCAAGCAATATGTAATCAAATTCATCTTTCATCTCATCTGTAAGTTTCGCCATCTGCTCCGGCGAAACAGCACTCTTATCCCTTGTCTGGGCAGAAGGCAGCAAATAGAGATTTGGATACCGCTTGTCCTTAATGAGTGCCTGCTTAATCCTGCAATTGCCCTCAATGACATCTACAAGATTATACACGATCCGGTTTTCAAGTCCCATTACAACATCAAGATTCCGAAGCCCTATATCTGTGTCAATGAGAACTACTTTCTTTCCTTCCTTCGCCAGTCCCGTGCCTACGTTCGCTGTCGTAGTTGTTTTTCCTACACCACCCTTACCTGAGGTGATAACAATTACTTCACTCATGTTATTTTACCTGTCCTTTCATTCATACAAGTCTTTTTTATTATACTTTACTATCATACTTGAAAGCGAATAAAAAAGCAATATATTTAAAGGGAAATATCGTTCAGGACATCCCGGTCCAATGATTCAATATAGATATTTCCATCTTGTGAAAACGCTATTTTCGCCTCGTCTTCGACCTTTCTCTTCTCGTCCGGGCTTCTGGCAATCACGTCCCCGATGCGGATCTGGGTCGGATACATCTGCAGTGCGACAACAAACGAATTACTTCTTCCAGACGCGCCCGCATAGACATTGCCTAACAGCTTTCCAAGCACTACGACATTTCCAGCTGAAACGACCTGGGCGCCCGCATTAATATCTCCCAGTATGACAATACTCGTATCAAACTCCAGAACCTGGCCGGAACGCAAAGTTCCCTTGTAAAATTGCCCGGTGTTTGTATTCAGGGAGATCAGCTTTTCCTCGAGAGTTTTGTTGAAATAAGCCTCTCTTTCCGCATTGTCATCAATCACACAAACAACATCGAGATTGGAATGCTTCGTGATGCAATCTACCAGAATAAGCTGTTCTTTGTCGCTCACATCCCGTCCCTCGAAAGAAAGTGCAATCTGGGCATTTCCAAGGAAATCAGCGGATGCCGCGAATTTCTCACATACCTTTTCTTTCAGCTGGTCAAAGGGAAGCTCATCACTCAGATGAACGATAATACCTGATTTCGTTCCCTTTATAATTACAGGGTTTTTCATTTCTATGTCTCCATTTCTACCTTAATGTTAATCGGCAACGCTTCCTGAATTGCTGGCAGGATCTGTTGCTGTCGTTTTTAACAATTTTTTCCTGGACGCTTCATCAAAATAATATTGATATATATAGCTGGCAAGAGATGCCGCGTTGCTTGAAGTAAACGCATTCGGCATAACTACCGTAACAGAAATCTCAGGGGACTCATACGGCGCAAAAGACACAAACAATGCGTGGTTTGGTTCGTTCGCGCTAATCTGGGCCGTACCTGTTTTTCCAGCGACCTTAACAGGTACATCTTTAAAAACAGATTTCAGGTTGCCGCTATTCACAACCATAAACATACCTTTCTGTATTGCCTCAAGTGTAGAATCCTGAACATCCAGTTCGTTTCTTTTCTTCGCCTTATTCGTTTTTTGCTTGTCTTTCGTAATATCCTGGATGCGGTCAACGAGCGTCAGGTCGAAACATGTCCCACTGTTTGCGATCGTCGACACATATCTCGAAAGCTGTACCGGGGTGTAGCTGTTATTCCCCTGTCCGATAGCGGACCGGATCGCATCACCGTTCGAGACATTTGGCTCCGCCTCAGATAGTTCAATACCTGAAGTATTTGTGAGGCCATATATGTCTGCGTATTTTTTCAGCTTCTTTAATCCCTGCTCATGGTTCAATGTGCCGCCAATCTTTCCGCTCATAAGATATCCCATCTCATAGAAAAAGTAATTGCACGAGTGCTGGATGGCCTGGGAAACATTGATAGTTCCATGACTATATTTACTCCAGCACTTCGGTGGCTTAGAGCCGATCCCTGCCTTATCAAATACAGTCCGGTCTGTCACCGTGGAAAAAGGAGTGATGATACCCTCTTCTAACGCCGCTGTGGCTACGACCATCTTATAGGTGGACCCGGGCGCCGTCTTCTGCTGCGTCGTGCGGTTCAGAAGAGGGGACGCGGAATTGGTATTAATCTTTGAAAAATATTCCAAATCAACAGAGTTTGCAAATTTGTTGTTGTCATAGCTCGGATAGGACACAAGCGCCTTAACTTTTCCCGTTTTCGGGTCTGTGATAACAACGGACGCCGAACAGGGGGTCAGCCCAAGCTCACCTGGTGAAATATCCAGCGTTTTTATTTTCGATTTCAAAAAGTTATACGGAGACATGGAACCTGAACGAAGTTTTTCCAACGTATTTTTATCCTTCTTGAAATACCCCTGTTCATAGAGAAGAAGACACACTTCCCTCCCGCTGACAACATCGTCATAAATCAACGTGTGGTACACTTTTTTATCAAAGGCAGTATCATCGGATAACGCCTCAAAAACATACGCAAAAAGCTTATTATAAATTTCCTCTGTACTATAATAATCATTTCCGACATTTAATGCGTCCAGATCAATCCAGTTGTTCGATATCGCATAAATCAGAAACTGGCTCAGGCTGATATTGCCATTCGCATACTTATTATAGGTCGCATCTGTCCGATCCATCTTTTCTGTCGAAATAATCTCCTCTGACCGGAGCATGGAATAAATATAGTCCATATATTCATTCATCGTATCGGATAAATCTTTGCCCGGCGTACTGAAATTATATTTTAAATGCCGCTTTAGCGACTGTATCGTCGACTTTTTAGCGGATGAGAATTTGCGCAAAACACTCTTTTCCAAAGAAGAGGCATTCGGCTCCGAAAACTTCGTAATATCCACAAGGCTGTTCTCTATTATTGCACAATAGACATCATAAATCGGAACCCTTATGTTATCTGCTTTTTTTCCCTTCGAACCGGCGCTCTTGCCATCGTTCAGCTTTGATATCAAAACGCCTGCGATCGCCTTTTCAGTCAGTTTGTAGGCTGCTTTCTGCAAATCTGAATCAATCGTCAGGTAAATATCATTTCCAGCCACCGCGTCCACATGATCTTTCGTCTCCACGACACGGGAACTATTGTCAATTACTAAGGTTTCCTTTCCCTTGCTGCCGCGCAGCTGCTCCTCAAAGGTGCTCTCGATACCGGTTTTCCCGATCTGGTCCGCCGCCGTATACGTGTTGTCCTCCCGCTCTTTCATGGAGGCGAGGGAATCAGAAGAAATAAGTCCGGTATAACCGATGAGATGTGCGAAATATTCGCTGTCATAGTACACGCGCTTGGCATTCTCGCTGACCTCGACACCGACCAGGTCGGCGGAATTTTCTTTGATCGCCGCAACCGTTTCCGGGCGCACATCCGAACTGATCGTAACTGGTTCATATTTCTGGTACGTATTCATCATCAGGGCATACCGCACGGTCATAAGCTTAAGCGCCGTGGAGTCATCGTAATCCGGCTCCTTCCGGCTCCTCTGTTCCTCGGTCTTCTCCTCCCCGGTCAGAGGATCAAAAAAATGAATGCAGTTTGCTTTCGTTGATGTCCGGATGTAACGGAAGCATTCCTCGGCTGTCATTTTTACCTGCTCTTCGGTCAGCTGGTCTACCGACTGTAAAAAATATATCTCTCGTTTAAAACGCAGCTGGGCTTTTTTATCTACATTAAATTTAAAAGTTCCCTTTTGTGTAATTTCAATCGGAAATTCGAGCGAAACTTTATCCCCGTGCTTTTCAATTAATTGAATACACTTTAGGATCATCTCGTTTAAGGCCCGGTTGCCTTTGAGTTCACCAGTATCCTCAATTGTAATCGCGTAACTCTGTTCATTTGAGGCAAGCAATTTCCCGTTGCAGTCATAAATTTTGCCCCGGGAGCTCTTCAGCATCTTTACTTTCTCATTTCGGATTGTCGCCTTTTCGTCATACGTCTCCCCCTGCACAATCTGCAAATAAAACAAACGTGCCACGAGAATGCTGAATAAGGTGACATATACAATAATCAACGGAAAAATCCGTGATTTAACAAGGGATTTAATCGAATCCAGTATTGCTGTTATCATTAGTTATGCCTCCTTTCGTTTTTCGGTGAGGTACTTTTCAAGCGAATTTAACAGACGGAACAAAACCGCCGCGACAAGGATCGTATAAATCACCTCGGGCAAAATAACAGTACTTAAATAAAACCCAAAATCAAGCCGTCCCCGTACGAGAAATTCCGTCACATAATAAAATATGCCATAGGCAAAATCACTGATGCCAACGAGAACACAAGGAAGTATGTAGTTGTCTGTAAAATACACCTTCTGGCAGTACCCGCACAGAAAACCGATTGTCATCAGGCCAAACGCATAGAGCCCGATTACCGTTCCATACATCATATCTGAGAGAATCCCGCACAGAAAACCAGTCAGCAGTCCGGACATCCGGCCTCGCATGTATGCAAAACACACAACCAGGACGAGCATGATATTCGGCGCCACATTGGCAAGCTTTAGGGACTGGAACAGGGTTGTCCAGAGCAAAAAGGCAAGTATAATAATGATAATAGTAGAAATACGTCTCTTAATCATAATTCTTTATGTCCTCAATCTCGGAGGAATCCTTCAATGTCGTTATCACGAGCACAGATTCCAGGTTGTCAAAAGATACCGCCGGCGTCAGCTGAGCAGATTTCGATAATCCGTCAATTTCTTCCTTGATGCCGGATATGTATCCGACAAGCAGCCCCGGGAGAAATTTGTCACTGATGCGCGACGTGACAACGGAATCCCCGTCTTTCGCCTCCGCATTGTTGCTAATCATCGTAATATCAATAAATCCCTTGTAAATGCTCTTCATATTACCCTTGACATTACAAGTTTCACCGGTTTTTTCAAACATCGCGCTCACGTTGCTCTTGTCGTCAATGATGCTTCTCACTTTAGCATAATGCCGGCCCGCTTCCGAAACAATACCGACGAGACCGTTGCCGGCGATGACATTCATGTCCACATCCACACCATCGTCCCTTCCCTTGTCAATCGTAAACAAATTGAACCAGTTGTTTCCATCCCGTCCAATAACGGTGGCGACCACCTTCGGATAGTCGGGGTACTGCTGGTCCAGCTTATACAGCTCCCGGTAATTGTCAAGATTGCTGTTCTCGCTGGCAAGAATTTTGTTGTCATAATTCAGGGCATCAATTTTTTCCTTTAGCTGTTTATTTTCTTCCAGAAGCTTTTCCTTGGAGGTAAGCAAATCCGTTTTATCCGATATAAATTTTCCCACTTTATTAATACCGCCCTGCATCGGGGAAATGAAATCTCCCACCATCGTCTTGAAATCGGTAAACTGGTTCGAAAACTTAAAACTCAGGACGACGAGCAGCGCACAGACAATACTTAGGAAAATGTAAATATATTTGGGATGAATCGACGGCCTTCTTTTTCGTTTATTTTTCATATCAAACAGACTCCAATCCTATGCCAATTCATTTACATTGCCAGCTTTGCCAGTTCCGGATCCTCTATCACGGCGCCAAGACCCATGATTACGGTGCTTTCCGGTTCCTCAAACAGGTTTACCTTTAACCCGAGCTCTTCATAAATAAATCTGCCGAGATCTTTTATGCGGCTGGAGCCTCCCGTAAGGTAAAGCCCGGATTTATAAATATCCGATGAAATTTCCGGCGGCGTGCGCTCCAAAATAATTTTTACGGAATCCACAATGCTCTGGAACAGCTCCGCGAGCGCCTCGTGTATATCCGAGCCGGTCACCGTAATTTCACTCGGCAGTCCTGTGACGAGGTTGCGCCCGCAAATATCCAGGGAATCCTCCGTCACGTAGGCAGACGCAATGTTTTTCTTGATCAATTCCGCGCTCTTCTCGCCGATAACAAAATTCATATCCTTTTTTATTTTTTGTATAATCGCCTCATCGAAACGGTTTCCCCCTACTGGGATGAGACGGCTCAAAACAATGCCCCCGAGTGAAAGCACAGAAATCTCCGCCGTATTCGCGCCGATGTCTACAACAAGGGTCCCGGTCGATTTCGTAATATCCAAATTCATACCGAGCGCGTCGGCAATCGGTTTTTCCACAACATGAATCTTCTTTGCTTTAAGGTTTGTGTTGGCAATCAGATCAAAATACGCCCTCTTTTCCACCTCGGTAATATCGGTCGGAACGGCAATAAAATACTCCGCCCCCTTAAACCGCTTCTTTCCATTTAGCTCATTAAAAAAATAATCGATCATCGACTGCATGTTTCCGATGTCGGCGATCACACCGTTTTTAATCGGGTAAGACACATCCAGATTTTCCGGCGCCTTTTCATACATTTCGAACGCCTCGTCGCCCACAGCAAAGACGTGGTTCTTTTTATATATCGCAATTACGCTTTTCTGGTGCAAAATAACACCCTCGCCATTTTTATAAATTTTTATCGAGCTTGTACCAAAATCAATTCCTATTGCTTTTCCCGGCATTTTATTCATCCTCTCTATCTTTACTCATGATTCGCATACGTTTCTTAAAAGCAGGGCGATAACCGGTATCCCTCCGGTATTTCCCCGCCGGAACCATTATAATATGTGGCCCCGTTCTTTCAGGCTGACATACTGACAATCACCAAGAATAATATGATCCACAAGATGGATTCCTATCAGCTCCCCCGCCGAACGGATACGCTCTGTCAAAGACAGATCCGCCTGGCTCGGAGTGGGATCACCGCTTGGATGATTATGTATCAGAATGAAGCAGGCTGCATCATATTGAAGCGCTTTCTTTAGTATTTCCCTCGGATTCGCGACACAGGAGGAAACGGAACCGACAAATAATATTTCATACCGTATCAGATGACATCGGTTGTCCAAATAAACTACAATTGTAGTTTCTGTTTCCCTCGTCCGCATCTCTTCCATGAAAAATTGTGCCACCGTCCCAGGCGAATGAAACGATTCCCTCTCCGGCATGCGCTGCATTGACATCCGTTTGGAAATTTCCGCAGCACACAAAAGCTGGGCTGCCTTCACTCTCCCGATACCGTTGACATGTTTTAACTCCCGGTCCGATAAATAGTGTAATCCCATCAGGCCCTTATGCACAGGGTGAAGATTTAAAATCTCCCTGGCAAGTTCAATACTGTTTTTGTTCCGCGTGCCGCTTTTAATCAATACTGCCACAAGTTCTGCGTCAGAGAGGCGGGAAACGCCCAGTTCTTCAAATTTCTCATAAGGCCGTTCGGACTTTGGAAGCTCCTTCATCGTAAAATATTTTTGACTCATATATCCCTTCTAACCCTACCACTGCCAATCATACATGATTATTTTACCATATTATTTGTTAAAAGTATAGAAATAACGAAAGTTTTTTTAGATACTTTTCGTCATATTTCCAGATAAATCGACTCCTTTACATTTAAATCAACGAGTTTTTCATCAATAAGTCTCTGTGCGGATTTCAAAATTCCATATTTTCCGTGCTGCCATGTGAGGCCGCCCTGGAAATATACGCTGTAAGGCGGTTCGATTGGAGCGTCTGCGCTGAGCTCGATCGAAGCCCCCTGTATAAAATTCCCTGCCGCCATAATAACGTCACTGTGGTATCCTGGCATGGCATATGGCTCCGGCGCCACATAACTATCCACCGGCGAGCCAGACTGGATCCCCCTGCAAAAAGCGATGATCCGCTCTGGGGAACCAAGGGCCACGGCCTGGATGATGTCATTTCTCTCCTCGTCGCCTGCGGGACTTGTGACAAAACCAAGCTCCTCATAGAGCTTCGCAGAAAATACCGCGCATTTCAATGCGCTGGCAACGACCGTCGGGGCAAAAAACAATCCCTGGTAAAAAGATGTATTGATGCCCAGCGACGCGCCAACCTCTTTTCCGAGGCCCGGCGCGGTAAGCCGGCATGCCGCCAGCTCCACCAGTTCCTTCTTCCCCGCCAGGTACCCTCCCATCGGAGCAATGCCGCCCCCTAAATTTTTAATAAGGGATCCGACAACCAAATCGGCCCCCACTTCCGATGGCTCTATAATATCGACAAATTCCCCGTAACAGTTATCCACCATACAAATTACATCGGGCTTACAGGACTTGATAAAAGAAATCAGCTCACCGATCTGCTTGACGGAGAGCGTTTTCCGCATTGCATACCCTTTAGAGCGCTGAATCGTCACAAGCCTCGTCCGATCATGAATAGCCGCCTTGATTCCATCGAAATCAAAACTGCTATCTTCCTTTAAGTCCACCTGGGCATACGTAATTCCAAACTCTTTCAAACATCCGGGTTCATGTTTTCCATGAATACCGATAATTCCCTCCAATGTGTCATATGGTTTTCCAACAGGTGAGAGAAGCTCATCCCCCGGCCGCAGAATGGAGGAAAGGGCAATCGTCAATGCGTGGGTCCCACATGTGATCTGGGAACGCACAAGCGCATCCTCACAGTGAAAAATATGTGCAAATACTTTCTCCAACGTATCTCTTCCGCTGTCATTGTACCCATATCCGGTGCTTCCATTCAAATGTTCCGCACAGACGCGGTTTTCCTGAAATGCCTTTAAAACTTTGAGCTGGTTGTATTCCGCCACCTGGTCAATCTGCCGGAACCTCGGTTCAAGCGAATCACAGATGCGGTCCGAATAATCCAAAAGTGCCTGGCTGATCCCACATGCGCCATACATTTCCCTCAATAATCCGTTGTTTATCATATATCCAGTTTCCTTTCTATTCTCTGAAGAATCTCATCAATAAGAGTATCCTCATCTTTATAATCATCCTTATTTAAGAAAATAACATCTCTCTCCCGCCGGAACCATGTGAGCTGACGTTTGGCAAAATGCCTTGTGTCTTTCTTGATCTGATCAACCGCTTCATCGAGGGTAACCGTTCCTTCCACATAGGCGAATAACTCTTTGTAACCGATGGCCTGCATGGAAACCATATCTTTTGTATAACCTTTTTGAAGCAGCGTCTCAAATTCCTCCAAAAGACCATGCCGGACCATTTGATCCACCCTTTCATTAATGTTCCGGTATAGCCGTCTCCGGCTGGCCGTCAGGACAAAATATAAAAAATCATAAGGGGACTCCTTTTTCCGCTGCTCTCTATTGTGTGCAGAAATAGGAACTCCCGTCTCATGAAAAAACTCCAGTGCGCGGATAACCCGTTTTACGTTATTGGGATGAATGGCCTCCGCAGACGCGGCGTCCACATTCCGCAGCATATCATGAACATATCCGGCGCCAAATTGCACAGCCATTTGTTCCAGGCTGCGCCGGTAAGAGTGGTCGGTCTCCTCCTCGCAAAAATCCACATCATATAAAAGCGCCTGAATATAAAACCCAGTGCCGCCCACAACAATAGGGATCTTCCCTTTTTCGTAGACGCGCTCCATACATGCCTGCGCCCTCTTTTTAAACTCGTATACATGAAACGGCGTATCCGGCGTAATCTCATCAATGAGATAATGCGGAATCCCTTCCATCTCCTCTTTTTTGATTTTTGCTGTCCCCACACTCATATACTTGTAAATCTGCATCGAATCCGCAGAAATAATTTCACCGTTTAAAGCTTTTGCAAGCTTTATTGAGGCAGCGGTTTTCCCTACTGCCGTCGGTCCTGTGAGAATAATTAATGGTTGTTTCATGCTAATATCCCTTTATAAATAATACCTTTTGATCCTAACATCATAATATTCTTTTAAACTTTTTCTCAAATTCCTTTTTCGACATGGAAATGGTCGTTGGACGGCCGTGCGGACAATGATATGGCTCGTCTGCCAATAGCATTTGTTCGATCAGCTTTTCCGCTTCTAAAAAAGACAATGTGTGATTTCCTTTTACTGCCGCTTTACAGGCAATCGTGGCGCACCGGTCCGTAATCATTTCTAGCTTAGAGGAAATCGGGTTTTCTAACAGCTCGTCCAGGATGCTGTAAAACAATTCCTTCGATGCCAGGTGCAGAAAATGGGACGGAACAGCCTGAACGGCATATTCATCCCCGCCAAACTCTTCAATTTCAAAACCAAGCTTTTCAAATGCTTCTTTACAGTTATTCAGAACTTCTTTTTCCCGGTGTGTCAGCGAAAGGATAATCGGTGTTACTAGATTCTGGCTGTAAACGTGGTTATGCTCCAGCTCCTTCCTTATGTTCTCATATAGTATTTTCTCATGAGCAGCATGCTGGTCGATAATTAAAAGCTCATCCTTCCACTCAATGAGCCAGAACGTTCCAAATACCTGCCCAATCAGACGGAACGATACGGTATTGTCTTCTTTTAGAAGCTGCTCCTGGAACAAGGACTGCTGTTCATAGTGGATTGGCGGACGCGGCGGGTCTCCCTGCTCCTCACCCGGTTTATGATCCGGGACAGCTGCCACTGGTATTTCTTGTTTTGGCATGTTTTGAAACCTCTTAGCCTCAAATGGTTCCGGCTGGTTCCCCGCTTCTATTTTGGGTCCGGCACCTGTGTGGGTTTTTGTTTTTGGTTCCGCACGCTTTCTGTCACTTCCGGGAGATACTTCCGGTATGAGAGTCGCACGCCTTAACACATCGTGCAGACCCGTCTGAAACAGGTCAAAAACTTCTTCCTGGTTAGTAAACCGCACTTCCATTTTTGCCGGGTGCACGTTCACATCCAGAAGGGAACTGTCAATATCCAGAAATAGCGTCGTAAAAGGAAAACGGTTTGCCATCGAAAAACCGTCATACGCTCGTTCAATCGCCTTTTGTATGATCGGACTTTTTATATATCTTCCGTTGATATAATAATTCATAAATGTGCGCGTTCCACGGGAAAGCTCAGGCTTCCCGATAAATCCGGCCAACCTCATCCCGTGCTTTTCGACCTCGACGGGCAGCAGTACTTTCGTAATATCCGCGCCAAAATGATGAAAAATACTGTCCTTGACGCTGCCATTTCCAGAGGTTTGTATTTTAGTCCTTCCATCCCATATAAATTTAAAGCGGATGTCCGGATGGGAAAGGGTAAAATGCATCACAACATCACTGACATATCCGCCCTCGGTCGCCTTTGTCTTCAAAAATTTGCTGCGGGCAGGCGTATTATAAAATAAATTCCGAACGATAAAGGTCGTTCCGTCAGGACAGCCGATCTCTTCATTTGCCAGTTCCGTACCGCCGTGAATTTCATATCGGGAACCAATAATAGCGTCCGCATCTTTCGTAATCAGCTCCACCTGGGATACGGCGGCGATACTGGATAGCGCCTCCCCGCGGAATCCAAGGCTCTTCACAGAAAGCAGATCCTCAATTCTCTTTATTTTGCTCGTCGCATGCCGCTTGAAGGCGAGCGGAATCTCCCCGCGAGGAATCCCGCAGCCATTATCCGTGATTCGGATAAAACGAATCCCTCCCTGCTTAATCTCGACTGTAATTGCGGTTGCTCCGGCGTCTATCGCATTTTCCACAAGCTCCTTGACAACAGCAGCAGGACGCTCAACTACCTCTCCCGCCGCTATTTTGTCAATTGTATTCTGGTCCAGTACCTGTATCATATCGCTCCATTCCAAGCTGTCCACCCGGGTGAGACAGCTTTATGCTTACCATTGTTCTTTCAACTTCTCCTGCCACTTATAAATTAAATTTATCGCATCCATCGGGGTAACCCGGGTGAGGTCGATGTCGCGCAGTTCGAAAAGGATATCCTCCGAGCGGAACGACGTAACCGCATCGAATATAGAGAGCTGCGTCATTTCCTGTTGCGGCGCGGAACCATCTCCCTTCGTCTCCTGTGAGGCGGCTAATCCGACCGGAACCATCGTCTGCATGCCGCCCTCAAGATTTATGGCGATCTCACGGGCGCGTTTCAGCACATTTTCCGGCACTCCGGCAAGCTTGGCTACCTGTATCCCGTAACTCTTATCCGCACCTCCCTTGGCAATTTTCCGCAGAAAAACGATATCTTCCCCATCCTCCTTGACCGCGATATAATAATTTTGCACCCCGTCTAGCTTTCCCTCCAGCTCTGTCAACTCGTGATAGTGTGTGGCAAACAGTGTTTTTGCACCTATGTTTTTCTTATCCACAATGTGCTCTACAACCGCCCATGCAATGCTTAGGCCGTCAAACGTAGAAGTTCCTCTTCCGATCTCATCCAGAATAATCAAACTATTTTTAGTGGCATTGTGTAAAATATTAGCTACCTCGGTCATTTCAACCATAAACGTACTTTGTCCGCTGGCGAGGTCGTCGGAGGCGCCCACACGGGTAAAAATCCGGTCAACCAGGGAAATATCCGCCGCCGCTGCCGGGACGAAACTGCCGAGCTGCGCCATTAATACAATGAGCGCCGTCTGCCGCATATAGGTAGACTTTCCAGCCATGTTCGGTCCGGTAATAATAACGAGCCGATGGGAATCTTCATCCAAATAGGTATCATTTGAAATAAACATATCATGGTCAATCATCTGTTCAATAACCGGATGCCTTCCCTCCCGTATATTCAAAATACCCTGCTCATTCAGCGAAGGGCGCACATAATTATTTTTCTCCGCTACATATGCCAGCGACGTAACCATATCGAGCATGGCAATCGTCCTGGCCGTTTGCTGGATCCGGTCTACCTGGGTAAATATATGGTCCCGGATTTCACAAAACAGCTGGTATTCCAAATTGTAAAGCTTCTCCTCTGCTCCCAGGACAACGTCTTCCAGCTCTTTTAACCGCTCTGTCGTATACCTCTCAGAGTTTGCCAGCGTCTGCTTCCTGATCCAGTTTTCTGGCACAAGCTGTTTATAAGAATTCGTCACCTCCAAATAATACCCAAATACGCGGTTAAATTTTATTTTTAAGTTTTTGATACCAGTCCGTTCCCTCTCCTCTGTCTCCAATGTCGCCAGCCATGTCTTGCCATCGGACTTGGCTGCGCGGAGCTTGTCTACCTGTCCGTCGTACCCGTCCCGTATAATCCCGCCGTCATGAAGTGCCAGCGGCGGTTCCTCCTCAATCGCAGAGGCAATGAGGGAACAGAGATCCTCCAGTGGATCGAGCTTCTGGCTAAATTCCTGAAAAAGACGGCTTTTAAAATTCTGGCACAAAAATAAAATGTGCGGCAGCATCTGAAGGGAACTGTGAAATGCCGTCAAATCCCTTGGATTTGCCGATTTATAGCTGATCTTGCTTAGAAGCCGCTCCAGATCATAGATCGGATTCAAATACTCCCTCAGCTCTTCTCTCGTAATCATATTTTCATTTAATTCATCAATGGCGTCATGCCTCTTAACAATTTCATCTTTGTCAATCAGCGGCTGTTCCAGGCTGCTGCGAAGCTTTCTGGCTCCCATCGCCGTTTTTGTCTTATCGAGAACCCACAACAAAGATCCCCGCTTTTGTTTTTCCCGGAGCGTTTCCACCAATTCGAGATTCCTTCTCGTATTTCGGTCCAAAATCATATATTTTCCGGTTTGATAGGGAACAAGCGACAAGATATGGGCAAGAGAATTTTTCTGAGTTTCCATAAGATATTCCATAACAGCTCCGGCAGCCGTAATTCCGATAGAATAGTCCTTCAGGCCTAACCCGTCCAGGGACGAAACGGAAAAGTGACGGCAAAGGGCTTTTTCGCAAAGTTCTTCGTCAAAGTAATGGGGTGCCAACGCCGAAATTGATATTCCCATCCTTCCACTCAGATCCTCCAGATCAATGCCGCTTATGTAAAAAGAATCGTTACAAATAATTTCTGACGGCATAAATTTATTAATTTCATCTAATAGTTTTCCCGATGTATCCACCTCTGTAAGAAGATATTCACCGGTCGTAACATCTACGACAGACAATCCGTACAGGTCGTCCATCGAAACAATTCCCATCAGGTAATTGTTCCTCCCCTCGTCCAGAGAGGTCAGGTTACAATTAGTGCCCGGTGTGACCACCCGTATAACCTCCCGCTTCACAAGCCCCTTGGCCAGCTTCGGATCCTCCACCTGCTCACAGACTGCCACCTTGTATCCTTTTGACACCAGACGGGTAATATAACCTTCCGCAGAATGAAAGGGGACACCACACATGGGTGCCCTCTCTTTTAATCCACAGCTTTTGCCGGTAAGAGTAAGCTCTAATTCCTTGGATACGCATTTGGCATCCTCAAAAAACATTTCATAAAAATCTCCCAGCCGATAGAATAGTATACAATCTGCATATTCCTTTTTCGTTTCTATGTACTTTTGCATCATCGGTGTAAGCTGTTCTTCCATTGTATCCTCCCAATTTATGTATATACGTCATCCCACATTTTCCGATGACTGTGTCGGATCTGGTGCTTTCGTCGAATCTGGTTCCTTCGTCGGCTCTGGCGCTTTTGTTGGATCCGGCGCCTTTGTCGGCTCTGGAGCCTTTGTCGGCTCCGGTGCTTTTGTCGGCTCTGGCGCTTTTGTCGGATCCGGCTCTTTCGTTATATCCGGTTCCTTCGTCGGCGCTTTCGTTTTTTTCGGCGTTTTCGTCTTCTTTGGCTTCTTCGTAGGTTTCGCTGTTTTTACAGGTTTTGGCGTACTAGTCGGCCTTGCAGTTGGCGCAGAAGTTCTCACCGGTTCTGATACCTCCGGTTGTTCTGACGGTTTTCTTGTGCTCAAATAAATTGTACTGACATACCCCTCAGAACCATCAAAATTTACCTTCGTCCACTCCTTATCAAAATCCAGTATTGTAACTTCATCACCCACTTGAAGTTTTGCGATTACATCTGCCGTAAGCGCCGGCTCCTTGCGGAGATTGATAACGGTGGTCGCATAAGCCGTTTTCGCTGACTTTAAGTCGCCATCTACTTCATCTTCCCCGTCCAAAAAGTCTTCTTCATTATGATTGATGATTGCCGATTTATACGGAGGCTTCGTCTCCTCTGCCCCTACAGCAGGATCCGACACAATAACAGGAGAATGGTCCGCCGCTTCCTGGCTCTCTTCCACTTCAGGCACCGTATTGCTTCCCTTAATATATGCCTGTGCAACAAACACAACAGCAACAACCAGTATAACAGAAATAACACCTGACCATATCCCTATAATCAATTCAAAACGAAATTTTTTATCTTTTTTCAATTTTTCAATAAAATTCTGCTTATTATCTTCACTCATTTCCTTTCTCTCCTTGTTATAAATTAGATCGGGCATCTGCCAAAACACCCTCCTTTTCATTATACCCATATTACTAAAATTTGTCCACTATTAAATATTTTTTTTAGAAAAGAACAAGTGTTTGACAAATATGAAAAAATGTGTTATAGTGATACAAACAGACGTTTGAAATCTCATTCGATTCTGTAAAATCTATATATTTAGGAGGAATTATATATGGGAAATGGTCGCATTTCAGCTAAACAAAGCGAAATTTTAGAGTATATAAAAGAGCAGATTCTTTCTAAGGGATATCCTCCCGCCGTTCGTGAAATTTGTAATGCGGTACATCTCAAATCTACATCTTCCGTTCATTCTCACCTTGAAACACTTGAGAAAAATGGATACATAAAAAGAGACCCGACAAAACCCCGGGCCATCGAAATCGTGGATGAAAATTTCAACCTGACCCGAAAGGAGATGCGGAACATACCAATCCTCGGAACCGTAGCTGCTGGACAGCCCATCTTCGCAGAGCAAAATATCAGCGGTTATTTTCCGTTGCTCGCAGATGAACTGCCTTCCGGTGATTTGTTTATTTTGAATGTCCGGGGCGAAAGTATGGTGAATATCGGTATTTATGACGGAGATAAAGTCATTGTCCGTCAAAGTCCGTCCGCCAGCAATGGGGATATCGTCGTTGCACTTGTAGACGACTCCGCCACTGTCAAAACCTACTATAAAGAAGACGGACGTTACCGCTTACAGCCGGAAAATGACACGATGGACCCCATTTATGTAAATGAAGTTATCATTCTCGGCATTGTGGTCGGTCTGTTCCGTCTCATGTAGCCTTTCAAAATAAGATGTGGAGTCCACCCGGCAATCAACTTCGCGAGGCGAACTCCACATTCCATTCCAATACACATTCTTAATAAAATCTTTAATCCTCCAGGGAAGACCGTTCCACGCTTGTTCCATCTCTCCAAATTCTCTCCAAATCGTAGAAAAGCCGGTCCTCTGGTGAAAATATATGCACGATAATATCGCCATAGTCCATAAGAATCCATGTGGAATTGCGATTCCCCTCCACCCTTTTTTGTACAACACCATTTTGCTGCATTTTGAGCTCTACGTTGTCTAACAGCGCTAAAATCTGAGAACTATTATTTCCGTTTGCAATAATCAGGTAATCCGCAATAACAGAAATTTCATCTATTTTTATGATCTGGATGTCCTTTCCGAGCTTTTCGTCCAGCGCATCATATGCGATTTTCGCCATTTCACTTGAAGAAATCATGATAAACCTCCATCATTAAGTTCAAACTAAATATATATTTACACTTGCTTACAATAAAAATGATACGTTTCTAACGTCAGTGGATCCATCGGCGCTTTCATATTTCTTAAATGAGTCACCGTACATTCTAAAACCATTAATAGCGCCCGGTCGATATCGTGAAAACTCATTTTCCGGATGTCCGTCAGCGAATGGGGCTGGCAATCCATTACTCGGCCTGGCTCCATAAAATCCGCGACATATACGATTTTTTCCAGAAGTCCCATATTCGGACGGCCTACTGTATGATGGCATATAGCAGACAAAATTTCCCCGTTATCAATATGGTACCGGGTCCTGGCCAAAAATGCTCCCAGCTTACCGTGCACTAGCACCGGGTTTTCCCTTTCCACATCCGACAACCCAATTCCCTCTTGTTCGCACAGCCAAACCGATTCTTCACTCGTAAAATATTTGGCGCAGTCATGAAGAAGCCCCGCCACATAGGCGTCATGCGGAGAACTTCCGAGGACAGCCGCCATATTGGCCGCCGTAACTGCAACGCCAATCGTATGCAAAAACCGTTTTGGCTTCAAGTTCGCAGACAAATAATTCACAATCTCCGAATCCGTCGGCGTCTCCTCGAACAGGGCATCTTTATAACCATAGAGCTGGTTAAACCGGATATATCTCTCCACACAGGCGGGAACATAATCCGAAATCGAAATATCCTGCTCCAGCTTCTCACGAATCATTTCCGAAGAAATAGAGATCGGCGGCATCTGGATTTCAGACACCTTGGCATCATACTTTTTCTTGTAGTGGGTAATCCATTTCTGAATTCGGCCATTTTCTGTCTCATCCCGGTTAGCCGCCAAAACATGGCAATTACTGAAGATATATTCCGGCTGATGCCACCCATCCATGCCAGCAAGCGAGTCCCCACCCACAATAAAGTAAAGCTTATCTTTCGGATACTGTCTCTTTAACTGGGCAAGCGTATCACTCGTATAAGTCGTTCCCTCTCTTTTAAGCTCCAGATCCGAAAAAACAAAGGATGGGTTGTCGCATATCGCATGTTCAATCATACGCTTTCTATGTCCCTCAGAGGCAATCTCCTTCTTTTTCTTATGAGGAGGATTTTTGGAAGGCATAAACAAAACCTTCTTTAACCGGAACTGTCTCCGCGCTTCCTCTGCCATTATCAAGTGTACATTGTGTACCGGATTAAAGGTCCCCCCCATAATTCCAATTCGAGCCATAACTACCCCCTTCACTGAATACACAATCCAATCTATGGCAGATGGATCTTTTTCTTTTCCCTGGACTCACGGTATAAAACAATCTTTTTACCAATGACCTGGACAACTTGGGATTGCGTTCTCTCCGCAATCATATTTGCTAGTTCTTTTGGATCATCAAAACAGTTTTTTAAGACATGGAGTTTTATCAGCTCCCTAGCCTCAAGCGCCTCGTCCACTGCACTTGTCAATTCCGGTGTAACGGACGCCTTACCAATTTGAAGTACCGGATCCAGTTTCATTGCAAGTCCTTTTAAATAAGCTCTCTGTTTACTCGTCATTTTATTCCTCATTTCTGCGCACGCTATTTTTACACGATTTTCCTTTAGCGGTAATATTCAAAGCTCCATCCGTACATTACGACCGTATCGCCGTCCTCGACGCCCAGCTTCTCCAGCTCCTCCAGCATTCCATTTTCTTTGAGGAACTTTTGGAAAAATTGAAACCCTTTTTCCGTATCAAGATTGGTATATCCAAGCATTCGTTCCACACGGGGACCCTCGATTTTATATGTTCCATCCTCTTCTTTCCATACGGAGAACGGTTCATTCTGAAAATCTGGTTCCTGAATCATGTACTCCCTCTCAAACACCACCTTGTCTTCCTTAATCTGGGCAAGCATGTCATTGACGTAATACAAAAGTTCAGAAATTCCTTTTCCGGTAACTGCGGATATTGGAAATACCCGGATGCCCTGCGGCTCAAATTCTTCTTTTAGCAACGTGACGACAGTCTCCTGGTCATCTCCGTAAAAACAGTCAATCTTATTCGCCGCAATAACCTGTGGACGGGAGGCCACTTCCTCGCTGTATGCACGCAATTCCTCATTAATTACCCGTATGTCCCCAATCGGATCCCTGCCTTCCGTAGATGCGGCGTCCACCATATGAATCATTACACGGGTTCGCTCGATATGCTTCAGAAATTGGTGCCCCAGGCCTACTCCCTCCGAAGCGCCTTCGATCAACCCTGGAATATCCGCTATGACAAAACCATTCGTTCCATCGAGATCAACGACGCCAAGATTTGGATTCAGCGTTGTAAAATGATAATTGGCAATTTTGGGACGGGCATTCGTAACCCTGGATAAAAACGTGGATTTGCCGACGTTTGGGAACCCTACAAGCCCCACATCCGCAATCGTTTTCAGCTCAAGTATGACGTCGAGCTCCATCGCAGGCTTACCCGGCTGGGCATATTTTGGCACCTGCATAGTGGGTGTGGCGTAGTGCTGGTTGCCCTTTCCGCCGCGGCCACCTTTTAAAATAACCTCTCTTGTATTTTCATACGACATATCCGTGATAACTTGTCCTGTATTTGCCTCTTTTACAATCGTTCCCGCCGGCACTTTTACGACAAGGTCGCTGCCATCCTTGCCGTGACACCGTTTTTTTCCGCCGGGTTCCCCATCCTGGGCACAGAATTTTCGAATGTGTCTAAATTCATTCAATGTATTCAGTCCTGGATCAACCTCAAATATCAGGTCGCCGCCCCGGCCGCCATCTCCGCCGTCCGGACCGCCGGCGGGTACATACAGCTCGCGCCGGAAACTGACATGCCCGTCTCCGCCTTTTCCGGACCGGATATATATTTTTGCCTGGTCTGCAAACATATTTCCTCCTTCATTACACACATCAAAGGGCTGCCAATCATAACTTTGGCAGCCCTGAATAATCATCGCAGCTTATTTAGCTTCTACTGGGTATACACTCGCCTGTTTCTTGTCTCTTCCCTTTCTCTCGAAACGAAGAACACCGTCAACCAAAGCATACAGCGTATCATCTCCACCTTTTCCTACATTCGTACCCGGATGAATCTTTGTACCGCGCTGTCTGTAAAGAATATTCCCAGCTAAAACGAACTGTCCATCTGCTCTTTTTGCTCCCAATCTCTTCGATTCAGAATCACGGCCGTTTTTCGTAGACCCCATTCCCTTTTTATGAGCAAATAACTGAAGGTTCATTTCTAACATGTCATTTTCCTCCTATCCATCAACTATTGTAACGTAACATACTCATTTCCATATTTTTTCTGAATTTCCTGAACGCCAAAAAATAAGGATTGCAGGAGCACAACTGCCCTGTCATCCAAAGGCGGCTTGCATGTAAATTCCATGTTTCCATCCTTTTGAATCAAATCAAATCTCGTGTCAGAAAATTTCTCAACGGAATTGATACAATTAATTATTAACGCTGAAACACCTGCACACACAACATCCGTGCCAATTTCAGAAAATCCGGCATGGCCACATACATGAAAACCTATAATATCACCATTTTCCGCTTTCTTTACATCAATTTGTATCATAAGGAACACCTTCCTTTTACTGGCTTAACAACTGATTTTGTCAATCTTTACCTGGGTAAATGGCTGTCTGTGTCCATTTTTCTTATGGTATCCGGTTTTTCTCTTATATCTGTAGACAATAACCTTCTTCGCTTTTCCCTCGGCCACTACCGTTGCCGTTACCGAAGCGCCTGCCACAGTCGGAGTTCCTACTTTGGTCTCCCCGTCACTGACAACAAGAACCTGATCAAAAGTAACTGTCTCTCCGGCTTCGACACCAAGCTTTTCAACCTTGATCACATCGCCTTCTTCTACCTTATACTGTTTACCACCGGTTGCTATAATTGCGTACATATAGCACCTCCTAATCAATTTACTCGCCAACTATGGTGCCTGCCGGCTTAAAATGGGCAGAACTATACCTCGTTGTGCGGCATACTTCTATAATATACCATGCCCGGCGATGATTGTCAATCTTTTTTTCCTCCTGTATTATAGAAGTGCAAACCGCGTCTCATCTTCTATTTCACAGGTGATACGACCATAAGTTTTTGATCTGGGGCATCAGCTCATCCAATCTCCATTTTCGTTCGCTCCGTTCCCTGCTGTTCGGATCACGAATGGTAACCATATTTTGTGAATCTATGCCGCATAATACAATATAATGGCCCGTTGTCGTAAAATCACCAGGTCCCATCACACTTATAATCGGTCTTCCATTTTGCAACTCACGTTTGATATGTGTCTCATCAAATATTACTTCACCGGCATTCAGCCCTAATTTCTCGGCTCCCTCTGACATAAGCGTCCAACAGGAGCCGGATCCGTCCGCATAGTATCCTAATCTTTCGGCAAATTCCGCAACTGTTACCGGATCGTATTTCGTCGTCTGATTTAATCCACAGAGAACCATCGCAAGGCAGGTCGGCCCACATCCGGTAAACTCCATTGTTCCATCTCCATATTTGTGATCCTTCCAGCGCTTATCACTTTGAAAGAAGGACGGAATCTCGCCCCGAACAATCTCATCGTTTAAATCCTGAACTACATTTGATTTTGGAATTAAAAAGTCAGTTTCTCCTGTCTGTCCTATCATTTTGACCGTAAACACTCCCAGAATAAGTACGGCCAAAATGCTAAGCCTCCGAAACACAGCCGATCTCATCTTTCTTTTACGCGCTGCTTTTCTCTTTGCAACAAGTACATTATTCATAATGAATCCCTCCAGAACCATAAGTATTTTCTATCATTATTATAACGCCCGGTCACCTATAGTATCTGGAAGTTTTTCAAATAAATTCCTGCGAAATGCATAATAATTTCTTACGATTTTCTAACGTTTCTTTTATCTTTATTCTCAATTCGTTCCGCCACAGTATTTTATCCGCATGAATTTCTTTTTTCCGCGTTTGAGAACAATTCCCTCCTCACCGATGCGGTCGCTTTCCACCTTCATTTTTACATCTGTAATTTTCTCCCCATCGATAGAGACGCCGCCTTGCTCAACATTTCTGCGCGCCTCACCATTGGAAGAAGCCAGGCCGGCCTTTACAAGAAGATTTAAGATCCCAATGCTGCCGTCCTCAAAATCGGCGTCGCTCAGCTCAGCCTCCGGCATCTGCGCAGCGCTCCCGCTTGCAAATAACGCCCGCGCCCCGTCCTGCGCCCTGGCCGCCTCCTCTTCGCCGTGTACGAGCTTGGTGACCTCAAAGGCTAGAATTTCTTTTGCCTGGTTGAGCTGGCTTCCCTCCCACTGGTCCATCTCATCGATCTGCTCCAGTGGTAAAAACGTAAGCATACGAAGACATTTCAGTACATCCTCATCACTGACATTCCGCCAGTACTGATAAAAATCAAACGGACTGGTCTTCGCGGGATCGAGCCAGACGGCCCCCGCCTGTGTCTTGCCCATCTTTTTTCCCTCGGAATTCAGCAAAAGATTAATCGTCATCGCATAAGCATCTTTGCCAAGTTTGCGGCGAATAAGCTCTGTCCCTCCGAGCATATTGCTCCACTGGTCATCGCCTCCGAACTGCATATTGCAGCCATATTTCTGAAACAGGGCATAGAAATCATAGCTCTGCATAATCATGTAGTTGAACTCCAGAAATGTGAGCCCCTTTTCCATACGCTGTTTGTAACATTCTGCCGTTAACATACGGTTCACCGAAAAATGCGGTCCGATTTCCCGAAGTACTTCCATATAATTCAGATCCGTCAGCCAGTCGGCATTGTTTACAATCATGGCTTTCCCGTCTGAAAAATCAATAAAACGGCTCATCTGTTTCTGGAAACATTCGACATTGTGCTGGATCGTCTCATTTGTCATCATCTGGCGCATATCGGTTCTTCCGGACGGGTCACCGACCATCGCCGTCCCGCCGCCGATAAGCGCAATCGGCTTATTTCCAGCCATCTGAAGCCGCTTCATCAGGCAGAGCGCCATAAAGTGTCCGACATGAAGACTATCCGCGGTCGGGTCGAACCCGATATAAAAGACCGCTTTTCCCTCATTTACCAGATTCCGTATCTCCTCTTCATCTGTCACCTGCGCAATCAGCCCGCGGGCCGTTAATTCGTCATATACCTTCATTTCTCTCTTACCTCCTTATTTGTTAGCAAAGAAAATCAAAAAAGTCCTTCTGTAAATGATCTTACATTTACAAAAGGACGAAATCTCTCCGTGTTACCACCTTTATTCCCCGGCGACTCACACCGGCCGGGCTTGACAGGATACTACCATATCCGTGTACGATAACGGGTACAACACCGTCCACGCCTACCAGAAGATGCGCTTCGTTCAGCAGGATACTCCAAGATGTATTCATGGCAGGCTTCCCTTGTGCCTCTCAGCTGCCGGCAACTCTCTGTAAGTTTCCTCTGCCACTACTTGTTCTTTTCTTCGCATTTGACTATTTCATCATAACAAATAACATTATTTTTGTCAATACACAAATTCCCTTATAGTATACCGATTTTTTTCAAAAGAAATTCCGCGTTTCTCGTTTTTGACACACCCTTTTTAATCTGATAGTCAAAATACATCTCATCTCCTTCGTACTCCTCATAAAAACTGTAATTTATAATTTCAGTTTCGTCCGCCAGATTACAAATCTCCAAATCGTGGGTCGTAATCATGCCGCAGGCCCCCAGCTCATGCAGCCGCTTTAGAACCCCCTCCGCGCCCTTTTGCCGGTCAACCGAATTTGTACCGCGGAATATTTCATCAATTAAAAATAAAACATTTTTATACTCCGCTGCGCAATCTATCATTTTCCGGATCCGCAGAAGCTCGGAATAAAAGGTAGAGATCCCTTCCGTCGTGCGGTCAGCAATCCGCATCGAGGTAACAATGCGCAATACAGGACAACACATATATTCTGCACACACATAGCTGCCCGCCCTCGCCAGTACCATGTTAATACCGGCCGTTCTCATAAACGTGCTTTTTCCGGACATATTGGAGCCGGATATAATAATAATCGAATGCGGCATCTCGAAATCGTTGCAGACACGCTCCCGGTTGGCAAGCAGCGGATGGCCGATTTGTACAGCTGAAATCTTTGTATCCTTTTCCGATATAACGGGCAAGCAGACTGTATCACACGTCCGCGCCAGCCCCGCAAAGCTAAGAAAGCTCTCAAACTCACCGGCCGCCGTAAACCACTCTTTTGCCTTCCCACCATAACGCTGCTTCCATTTCTGGAAATCAAACGCATTTTTATAATCCCATAAGAGGACGGCATTTAAAAGAAACCCCGCAATGGGATTTGCCATATATTTCATATGGGAAGAAATACTCGTCAGCTGCCGGATCCCCTCCATTGCTTCCGACAGACACGATTGTATATCCGTTAATAAAACAGATGAAAATTTCCGGCTGGCGATCTCTTGAAGTATAAGATTGTAGGGCGCCATGCGGCCCGCTATGGTTTTCGTATACCCAAGATACTTTTTGATCCGGTAAGTTCCTATGCCGCCCAGGGACAACTGCAGCAAAAGAAGCATACCTAAAATAAAAAAGCAACGATTACTTTTAAGAAACAGTGCGGACAATGCCGCCGCACACGTGACGATCCGCAACAACCAGGTAAGCGGGTTTGCAAATTGGAACGTTATAAACCGTTCTTCGTTCTGTACCTCCGACAGCATCTGGGGAAAATTATCATCCACACCAATTGTTGAAAATAAATATTCCAAATAGGCCGCCCACTCGTAATCTTCCCTCAGCTCTTCCACCGCCTTCTGCCGCTTGCGGATCTGCTCTACCGAATATTCAGAATGAAGCAGCGCCTTTGCCAGACTCTTTCTGCCATGATACGTATTGGTGCGGTTAATAAATTGAAAGAGCGAGCGCTCCCCAACGATATCCAGATCTGTGGCATATGCGTGCCCGCTATCGGCGTATTCCTCCCCCGTGTCGGGAAATGTAGACCATGTACCCGAAATACGTTTCACATCGTTAGCCGCCACTCCACACAGTCCGCGTATGACATCTATTCGTCTCAAAATACGCTCATGTATGTGAAAGGAAATAAAAAATAAAAGAAGGCTGCTACAAGCTGCGGCGCCCCTTACAATAGAAAATGGGTCAAGCCACAGCATAATAAAAATTACTGCGCACGCAAAAAAAAGAACCAGCTTCACACTTCCCATTATATTTGATTTTTTATTCCAGGCGCACAATTCCGCCTCTTTTTTCTGAACAACATCCCTATATATTTGTTCCATTCTTCCCCTCCTCTGCTTTGCGAATTATTTGAGCTGATATAGTAACTTTCCCTAAAAACCAGCGTTTTTCCGTTGTTTTTTCTTGGTGGAATTTATGGTTGACCAACTTTTTGATTGGTCAGGTTCTTTTGTCTGTTTTCTGCCTGTGATTTCTTTCTCTGAATTGGTCAAAACGGAAAGTTGGTCAGGTGGGGGCGGGGTTGGTCAAATTTGTATTTTTCATTCTCTAACAGACCAGCTCAATTTGCCAGACACTGTCTGGCAATTCTCTTAGCATAAATAAAATGTCCTCATATTTTATAGATTAGAACGAAAAAAACCTTTACTAAACTCATTCACTAACATCTTTGACATCTGTTTTAGGCTCTGCATCTTCTGGTAATGATTTTTCTGTATCTACCCGGTTCCGATGGGGATTCACTTGTTTTGCAAGTACCTCGTATGCTTCTTTATTTTGTCTGGTCAGTCTTTTAGAAATGTTTAATATATCCTCATCGGATGCAAAAGTATCATCTTCTGCCTTACAAATCATGGTTACTCCCTCCTGTAATCTTCTATGCCAGCTTGTTAATACCATTTACTGGTAAAATAACTTTGTGTAATCCGTCTGCGTATCTGCGATGTGATATACATATACAGTTTCATGAATAACCCGGTATATGACAATGTGTTTTTTGCAGATTACCATTCGGTATCCCTGCTCATTCAGCCAATCGTCCGAAGTAGCCGAACCAGAATCGGGAAACTGCTCCAGACATTCAATGGTATCTAAAATATGGTCGCTGACTTTCAACGCTGTCTGCACATCAAACTGTAGGATATAATAATCTTCTATTTTTTTCAAATCCTCCCATGCGGAAGGCAAAATTTCCACCCTATGTTTCACTGGCTCTCTCCCTTAAACGCTTTTTTGCCTCTGACACGCTGATTGTCGGCTCTCCATCGATTCGTTCCTGCTCTGCCTGAAGTACCTTTGCTCTTAATTGCAGCATCTGTTCCCGCTTTTCAAAGGCATCGATACTCATTAATACTAAGTCGCCTTCCCCATTTTTGGTTATATATATGGGTTCTTTTGTTTCTTTTGCCAGTGCAGATATCGCTGCATAATCATTTCTCAGTGCCGCTGATGCTTTTATCAGCATTATCCTCTCTCCCTTCAATTTTTGTTATATTTTTCTTTCCTGTGCCATTACTGGCAGCCGTCTTTCATATCAATCTTTTCATAAAATTATACTATTATTTTGTTATGAAGTAAAGACCTATGTTTTTATAATTGTTGCAGCCCCTATTCTTATTCTTGTTTTTAATTTCAGACTATGTTCTCGTTTTCTGCCTGCTGTTTTTCCTCAAAACCCTCCGCTAACTTTCCATTTCTATAAAATTAAACATTTCTAATTGTTGATGAATATATTGCCCATACTTCATATATTTAATTTCTTCCCATTTCTTTATGTCGGGAGCAAATAGTAAATGATTTAATCTCGTATCCAAAGAAACCTCTATCGTATATCTAGAATTTGCTCCATTAAAACGCCGTAACTTAATCGTGTCATTGTCAACTGATGCAATTTTGTATACTTCTCCTTCTTGATCCCTAACACCTTCCTGACTCTGTTCAGTAATAATCTTATACTGTAAATCCTCAATAATTGTAGTTATACTCCCGATGGATTCTTTAATGCATGGGAAATCCTCAAAATCAAGTTTCTGGATACTTGTTGAAATTTGTTCCTTCAAAAAGATATTGTTAAACTCGGCAACATCTTTATATTTTAATGTCAGATAGAATAAATACTGGCAATGTGCCTCAAGATAAGAATATTCATATAAAAATGTATCTAACATTATTTTATAGGAACATATAATGGTATCAATATCCCTTAAACTTAATTTCTGAGTTCATCCTGCGCCTCCTGTTCATGTGAAATCTACCATTTTTAATGTAGAACATACTTTTTTATATCCACTGTGACTTATGTCCAGTCTGGATGCCCGCCTGACTTTCCGGTTCAATATCTTTTTATTTATGGATATTCCACGCCGTAGTTCCCCTCTCATGCTGTTGACACCATTGCCACGCATCCAGCTATTCCTTTTTTCTCTCGCTGTTCCTGTATATGGCATTTTTCTCTCCCCCTTTCTGTTCTGGATTTCAGCACAACACTATATCACTTTCCTCTGGAATGTCTATTCAGCAGAACCAACAAAAATCCCCTCCTAGGCTCTGGTATATTTGACAATAAAAAAACTGATAATGGGGGGTCCTCACTATCAGATATCCATACTTCCCTCTTACTGCATACGCATTTTTTCAATCATCTTTATCAACTTAAAGTTGTAATCTCACTCTTTTATGTAATCACACACACAATCGTGCAATTCTATAAATGGATTTTCTTTTAATCTTTCCCCTGTTTTTTCACAAATTACATCCAGTTTCCCCATATATAAATCGCCATAGCTGCCAATCAATTCCATAATTCGGTAAATCACTTCTGACGTAAGCGCATACAATTCATCTTCTCGTGAAATGTAATCATTTTTTCCGTGTAAGGCATCCACTACACACCACTTTTTAACGTCCTCTATATCATTCATAAATTTTATTTGAAAAATCTAAATTCTCTAACCTATAAACAATATCATTTGCTACATCTGAATTAAATTTATCATATTTTATATATCCGATATCTGATATTATAAAGGGTATGTTTGTTTCACCAATTACGACAGGCAAAAGCTTTCTATTCGACTTTCCCAATAGAACAGCACCTAACTCTGCTGATGCATACGATGAATTATTATAGTTTTCGGTAATAACCGAAAGAACAACATCCGCATCATTTATACCCTGTTTTATACTATACACAATATCTTGTCCCCATAACAACTGCTGACGATCAATCCAAACAGAATGCCCCACACATTTCAATTTTTCAGCAATTTCTTTTACAATATCATAATCCTTTGAACTGTAAGATATAAATATATTCAAATATCTTCCTCCTTTATTTTAGTACTTTAATATAAGCATTAGTTAAATAAATCACAATCTAATTATATTAATAATAACATATATCAATTTATCCTACAATTAATTTCACTCACTTAAATAATTCAATATATTAAAATATTTGTTATAACCCCCATCTTCCTTTGCGAAATACTAATCTTTTTACACTTTCAAACCCATGATTAGCCCTGATAATCTCAAACCCAACCCACAGTCATTTTTCCATGCCACATCCCCTCACAACGCCTTTATGCGGTCGGCATTGCCGTCCGCTGTCATCCGAGCCGGGGTGGTTTTCAACCCCGACTCTTTCTCCTGCTTGATTTTCGACCCAGTAAAATACAGCCATCTCCCAGCAAGTCCATCCTGCACCCCTCACTCTCAAATCGTCCCAAACTGCCCCATAATCCCACAGCAGTATAACTTTCCGCCTATCTGATAAAAACCGCACACAAGCCGACACGGAGTCTCACAGCGAGTTGAAACCTCTCATACAGTCAGTATATGTACTGTCCATTTTATCACACCTGTTTATCTTTGAAAGCCTAATTTCTACTTTGTTCCGCTATCGGATTGCTATCTATAAATTTTTCTGATTCTTTCTGTTTTCTCTTTCCCTTACTGCTTTCTAACACGTTTCCGGAACGAAGTGCAATAAACTCCCGGACTCCGGCTGGAACCGACTTTGTGAAAAGTGTCTCTAATGATTTTGTCACTTCTTTCTCTACCGATGTACCTTTCTGTTCCAAATACAGTTTCAACGCTGCTGTTTTTTCCTCATCAAAATTTACAGTTATGGTTGCTTTCTTCATTACTTTCCCTCCTGTCAAAAAACCGCCACAAAAAAACCGCACTGCCTTTTACAGTACGGTTCTGCCTTATTGCCATGCTACATTATCATTGTGGGGGAAGATTCCTCTCCCTCCGCCTGACTTTCATTCTGACGGAAATCAATCCCATCAATTCCATTCTCGTATACAAATGTTTTTATTTCTTCCATGTCGCCAGACTCGTAAAAGTCAACCAGCATTCTTGTAAATTCCGGCTGGTGTTCAATCGGTATGCTGATGATACCGCAGCCATTCGCTATCATAATCTGGTTTGCCGCTAACATGGATGTCCTCTTATTGCCGTCCAGAAACATCTGCTTTCTCATCAGATACAGCATATGGGTGATGGCCCGCTCTGTCGGTTCTTCTATTTCCAGAACTTCAGCAATTTCTTCCTTGATCTGTGATTCAATTGGCATATCCGGTTTCCATGATGTACCTCCGATAGATACCGGAACCTTGCGGATAAAGCCTGCGTTGATTACCAGATTGTCCCCGCCCACGATTTTATTCAGATGACACACATAGTTATAGTCTGCCGGAACATCCAGATTGTCAAGCAGGAACTGCCAAGCGTGTTTCAGGTTATTGACCGCCACGATTTCTTCTACTTTGACATTCGGAGCCCGCATCCCGTTAAAGATTGCCTCCGTATCCGGATAGGTCACACCCAGCCCTTCCAGTTTTGCACTTTTCCATATATAATCGATAATGTTGCGTTTGGCTACAAATATATTTTCTTCTCTTGTCATGGAAAACTTTGGTTCCACCGTATCCACCTTCTTTTTTTATAAAAATATTTCAAGGCTTATTTTATCATTATTACAGTGCATGCTTTCTCCACATCCCAAGTTGCGAAGCAGCTTGCTAATAAGTCCGCTAAAATTTATTTTATCACAGAAGACGACATGGTGCAATGACTTATAATCCAGTTGATACTCCGGAAGATGTTCCATAATCTCCACCGCATCTGCCAGACTCTCTGGTCTTTCATGTTCCAATACTGCCTTGAATGTGATCTGTTCCATGTCACTCATAGCAGAATACCACTGTGCAATCTCATTCAACAAATCAAACTCCTGCATCGTACCGAACATTTCCTCGCCAATCTGCGGGATGGCAGATTCAAAACCATAATAAACACAGTTTTTGCCAAATCCTCCTGATCCTGCACTTCCGGAATGAAGTCAAAGGAATTTAGATGTCCGGCGAGCTTTATCAGTGATTTGCTGTCGCTTACGTCTGTCAGTTCTGCCACGGCAGCAAGTTTATCCCATTGTTCCTCTGTACGGAAATGCTTGACCGCCTCTGCCAGTTCATTGACCGCAAACACCCCTTCATCCTCAAGGATTTTTTCAAAGATAATTTTGCATACATGAGCCGTCCCCGCCAGCATGGACATCTAAAACGAAAGGATTCTATCCGGTTCTT
>CAJTZF010000023.1 GCA_910584245.1 uncultured Eubacterium sp. | reverse complement strand
CTTAGGCGTTGATATCCTTGTAAAAAAAGTGTCAACCAATATTGACAATATCACAACTTCATATGGTGCTATATATGAAAAAATTGTTGAGCTTACAAGAAAGTGGGGAACCGTTAGAATTGAACTTATTAAATTATTTGAATTAAAACAGGATATTAAGAGCGAATTCGAGAAAATAAAAACAAAAATTTGCACGATCCTTGATGATGAAGTTAATATTATAGATATGTGTTGTAATTTTGAACAGTTTCATTGTATCAGGTGTGAGCATGAGAACACCAATGAAGAAATATATTTTATTGATATATATAGTTTCTATAATAATTGTGATATCTTCTTTTCTAATAAAGATTTTAAACGAAAAAAGAATGTGCCTGATGGGAGGATCTGGTCAACGAAAAATGGTTGTTTCTTTTTTCCTCGAATCATAGATTTAGATAATATGGGTTGTAAACAACAACAACTGAATGTTCAGAGAGGAGTATATAGGAAAGTATATATTTTGGGATATGCAACATGGGGAAATCAAGGGGGGACTATGATAATTTCGTTTTCGGATAATAGTTGTGAAGAGATAGATTTATACTTTAGTGATTGGACATCGGAATCTAATTATGGGGAGTGCATTGTTTGGAAGACCGAGTTTTTTCTTAACAATGAAAAGGATATATATGATGGGAAAATATTTTCAACAGAATATTCTTTTAATAAATTAGAAAAGGAAATCACATCCCTTAAGTTGCCTGAAAATGAGAATATTCACATTTTTGCAATTACGTTAAGCAATTAGTTTTTGTACTAATACTTATAAGAGGACTAATTAAGATGAAAAGCTAAAAGTTACAACAGTAGAAAAGGAGACAGCTATGAGAAAAAATAAAAGAAGGAAGTGTAAAAATGCTTGAAATTTCGGATTTATATACGAAATATAGGAAATTAGCACTTACTTATATAAGTGATTTGAGTATGAATTTCAGTAAATGTGCAAAAGGAAACGGGGAGAGGAAGACGTAATGATAAAAATAAGATATGTGGAGGCTTCCGACAAAGAGTTCTGGTATAGCCTGGATAAGCATTTGCCGGAAACAGAATTTCAGAATAAAGTATACACAAAAAGAGGATATGTTTTATCGCTAAATAATAAACCTGTAGGATTGTTAAGATATAATCTTTTTTGGGATAGCGTACCGTTTTGCACGATGATTTTTATTGATTGCCAATATCAAGGAAAGGGTTATGGGAAACAGCTTATACAATATTGGGAGAATGATATGAAGCGCCGGGGTTATGAAATGCTACTAACTTCTACGCAGGTGGATGAAAAGGCACAACATTTTTATCGCAAATTAGGATATAAGGATTGCGGCGGTTTTGTTATTGATATTCCCCAATATGCACAGCCTATGGAAATGTTTTTTATTAAATCAATATGACAAATGGTAATGGAATTAGAGGCTTTTTAGAGGCAGCTCTGATAAAATGAAATGTAAAACCATGCAAAACAGATGAATTGCTGGTTAAAAAATTTTATTGGAGGTAAAGGGATGAAAAACAGGGTTAAAAAAATGGTTATTTTGACAGGGATGTTATGCGCCATGAGCCTGGCAGTATATGGCTGTGGGAGGAAAAATACACCGGGATCTGCGGGGGTAGGTACAGGGAGGGAAAACAATAAAATACCTGTACCAACGCCTATGGAGGGCACAGATGACAGAGACGAAAAACCAAAGCCAACAGATGACAGAGACGAAAAACCAAAAGCTACATCAGCGGAAAAGCAATCCGGTGGTAAAGGGAAACATCTGGATACATCGAAAATCAAGGATGGGGAAGCTTTGACGGGGGAGATTGTGAAAACGGGTGAAATGCAGTTTACCGCAAGGGAATTTAAAACAGAGAAAGCAAAAGGGGGCGGTGATGTCGTAATATCACCGGGCTCTGGGGTAGAGGATTCGGAATATCGGAAAATTTCTGTAACCTATGATCATGCGACTACATTTTTTGCAAGGAAGATTTGGGATGGAGGAGCAAAGTTTGAAGATTTCGAAGCGTCATCAAAAGATTTGGGCAAAGGAACGAGGGTGTCCGTTTGGGGAAGCTTTGAGGGAACTACGCTGCGTGCACATATTGTAATGATACTCAAATAAATATATCGTTATGAGAAAAAATGAAGGGGGGGAAGCGTAAGCATGTCTGAGATTTGGGATTTATATACGAAATATAGGAAACTAGCAGGGATAGACCATGAGCGTGGAAACAAAATACCGGAAGGATTGTTCCACTTGGTAGTTCATGTGTGGATTAGAAATAGCAAAGGACAATATTTGGTTTCACAGCGCTCGGCAAACAGGCCGACCTTCCCTCTTTTGTGGGAATGTGTGGACGGCTCTGTATGGAAGGGCGAGAGCAGTATAGAGGGAGCGATCCGGGAAGTAAAGGAAGAGGTGGGACTGGATTTGAAGCCGGAAGATGGCCAGCTGGTTTTTTCTAAGATCCGGGGTGAAAATGTTAAATATGAGTGCAAAATATTTAATGATATCATGGATGTCTGGCTTTTTCACTATGATGGGGAATTAAGCCTGGAGTGTGCGACAACAGATGAGGTGGCGGACTGCAGATGGATGGCGGTGTCAGACATACGCAGGTTATATGAGGAGAAGAAGCTGGTTCAGACGTTGGATTATTTCTTCTGTGTGATGGATGCGGAAAGGCCGGATTACAGCCATATTATCGGACGTACCGTGAAGGGAACTGTCGACCGGCCGTTGGGAACGCCGCATCCGACATACCCGGACCTTATTTATCCAATTCATTATGGATATATAGATGGCGTGATTGCAGGTGATGGGGAAGAGCAGGATGCGTATGTATTTGGGACAGATGAGCCAATCACCCGTTTTGAAGGTAAAGTAATCGCGGTCTACCATAGATTTGATGATGTGGAGGATAAGTGGATTGTGTCCCTAGATGGAAAAGATATTCCAGATGAAATTATTTTGGGAGATATTGCATTTCAGGAACAATTTTTTTATGGTAAGCTGTTCCGATAGGGGGGGTTGTATTGCCATGCAATACGCGTATCAGAGCAAGAGTGTGCCCAGTACACCGCAAGGAGAGACAAAATATGTCTGTGTAGGACATATACGTGGTGACGGTAAATTAAAAAATTTTACACAGATTTTAAAAATAATGGAGTATCCTTGAAAGTTTGTGATATACTAAGAGTAATGTACAAATGGAATGGAGGGATACAATGAGAAAAAAAATTGTACTATTATGTGGGATTGGTTTTCTGTTTTGCGGGGTGGTTACCGGTTGTGGCAGAGAACAGTCTGGCAATGAAACAGCACCGACGGCGACGGCGCAGTCGACGCCTGAGTCAGTGACGACCGTACCGGCGCCAACTGTGCCGGAAGAGACGGATGACGTCGGAGACGATGAGGATTTGGACCAGTCGGCGTCTGGGGGCATAGCATCTGCGGAACCGGTTACCAATACAAATAAGGGCTCTGCAGTTCCGAAAGAATCAGCATCCGGCCAGAAATCGGATTCCTCTTCAACAGGGACAGGAGCATCTAATATTTCCAAGGACGAGGCAACGCAAATCGCTCTCGACCGCGTAAAGGGAGCAAAAGCCTCCGATGTCCGCATTCATTCGGAGTGGGATGATGGACGTGAGATCTACGAGGGCTCTATTATTTATAAAGGCAAGGAGTATGATTTTGAAATTGATGCGACGAATGGAGAGATTCTGGAATGGGAAGAAGAGTCCATTGATGACTGACGGTTGATAACAACAGATTGCCGCAATAAAAAAATTAATGTATTTCTGCCAGCAGGATATTCTTGCTGGCAGTTTTTATGCCAACAGTAAGTATAATATTTCCACCTCGGCTATTGTTTCGGTTTTGTGTATCAATCGTTGTGCTTTGCGAATACGATTTTGAATCTGAAATTGGTGCGGTGTGAGGCCTATTTCCGTCTTAAAATTTCTGATAAAGTGGTATTTACTGATGAAGGTGTTTTGTGCCATTTCCCCGACGTTAAGTTTGCATTCAGGATGTCGAACAATCTATTAGTAAAGTTATAATATGATTTTTTATTATGTTGCATTATCCTATGTTTGTTAACATATAAGCTAAGTAAAGTATACATTTAGTAAATATTTGGTTTTTGCAAAAGTCTTTGCCCCTTCATTCGTGAGAAGCACAATAGAGCCATCTAACAGGATGCCGATTGTCAGCACGGAAACATGGTTGTGCAGCGGGTAACAACGTATTGTTGAGGGCTTTATAGATTTTCATCTCCCCATTGTTTCATGTGTTCAAAAACGGGAAGGAAACTTTTTCCCAAATCCGTGAGATTATATTCTACGTGGGGAGGGACTTCTTTATAGTCATAACGGTTAATGATGCCGTCTGCTTCTAATTCACGAAGCTGTTTTGTCAGGCTCGACTCTGTAATATCCCCGATATGCCTGCGAAGTTCCCCGAAACGGTAAATATCTTGAAAGGCAATATAGTATATGATCTCGATTTTCCACTTTCCCCCTAATATTTTTTGTATAGTAGAAATTGTCTTGCAGCGTTCAATAGCCAATGTGCTTTTTTCATGCCGGCCCCTCCTCGTCTTCTGACAGTATAGCACGCCTTTTCTCAAAAATCAATGTACGTGTTAAAAACGGGTACTTAAAAAAGTATAGTACTTGTAAAAATAATGTGCGCAAGTATAATGAATAGAAACAACATAAAAAGGAGAGGTGTTTATGCACTACACAGGAACAATTTGGAGACCGCCGTATGAAGCGGCATCACTTTTGTTACAAGTAACAGCAGGCTGTACGCATCATAAATGCAAATTTTGTACTTTGTACAATGACTTGCCTTTCGGTTTAGAATGTCCCCTATGGAGCATATTGAAGGTGATTTACGGGAGGTAAAAAGGGAAGTTACAGGCTGGGACAGCGGGAGTATTGACCGGGTGTTCCTGACAGGGGCGAATCCGTTTGTCTTGTCTTATGACAAATTGGCCGTAATTGCGGAACAGATCCACAAGTATCTTCCGTCCGTAAAATCTGTTGGTTCCTTTGCAAGAATTACAGACATCACACTTAAAACCGGATGCAATCGGATACACCCGATACGGATTGGAGCAAATATGCTTACGGTTTATCCCGATTCTGAACTTTATGCTGAAATACGGCGTGGAAATTGGAGGGAGGAAGGCGAGCTTGAAAAATACAAAGAGGTACGGGCGCTCATTGAAAATTTGCACATACCTACAGTATTTGCAGCAATGGGGGCCTCCAATGCGTACCAGTTCCAAGGGCAGCTGCCGAAAGACAAGAAAAAGCTGCTGTCGTTTCTCGATGAAATTATAGGAAATGCCAGCGAAGAAGAATTACAGAGATATAGAAATAATTTGAAACCTTTTGTGTAAACCTTATATGCCAATTCGCCGATATATAATATAGAGTATGCGACCTGACGGGGGAAGGAAAAAGGGAATGGATTCCAAGGTTTTGGTATAAGGAGTTGGTCATATGGATATGACAGTATCAAATAGTTATGAGGCGACAGTACAGAAAATGAGGGAGCGCATGGAGGCGGCGAGAAAAGCGGCGGCCTCGGGTAAAAAAAATAAGAAAAAGAAGAAGGTCAGTTATGATGCGAATGAAATACCTTCTCAGCTCATGCGGGCCACTCACTCGGTCGGGGTGGGCCAGATTCTCATACGGGCGAATAGCAGATTGCAGCAGCTTCAGATGTGTGCGGCTACCGGGGAATATGATGTAAATGCATTGAGGGCGGCGATTTCCCATGCAAAGCGCATGGTAAAATGTGCGAGAAAGAAATTGAACAATCTGGAAGAAGAGGAGCAGCTAGAGGCAAAGAAACGTAAAAAGAATCCCTCTGCCAGCCAGAAGAAGGTGCGGGAGGCCAAACAGAAATTAGAGCGTGAGCTTGGTAAATTGCGCCGCAGGCACAGGGGAGATGAGAAAAAGGAGATCGAGGAGGCGAAGCGCTGTTATTTGCGGGAAAAGGTAAATGCCGAACGCGCAGAGAGCGCAATGTCTGAGATGTCCGTGGGCGGCATAGCTGGTATGGACGAGTGCGCGGTGCCGGAGGCGGTAGAAATGGCGCCGGTTGACGCCAGCGCTGGCGCGTCAATTGATGTTTGTTTATAAAAGAGTGATTGACTTTTACGGCCGGCTGTGTTAGGATGTTTACAAATAAATTTATGGAGGTGCCAGATGTTTTTGAAATAATTTATAACTCGAAATGAAAACAGAGTATACACGTGTCCGCTGTGCAGAAGCGGGTCTGTTTCGTTACCGGTTTTAAATTATTTCAGATTATTTGGCGTTTGGGCATACCTGGATAGAAAAGGGGTGTCTTTCGTCTGCTCCCGGTACTAAATAGACATGTCTGCGTCAGCAGACATGTCTATTTGTTTTGACCAGCAAACGGTAAGGGAGGAAATAATATGTTGCAGATGAAAAATGTAAGCATCACCTATAAAAAAGATTTGAGGGAGCTCGTCTCGGATTTATCCTTTGTTCTCAACGATGGAGATAAGGTAGCGGTGATCGGGGAAGAGGGGAATGGAAAATCTACGCTATTAAAGCTGATTTATGACAGCCAGATGGTGGAGGATTATGTGGAGTATAAGGGCGAAATTATACGGAATCATTGTATTCTCGGGTATTTGGGGCAGGAGCTGCGGACGTCCGACAAGAAGATGGGAGTGTATGAATTTTTGTCGGAAGAGGAGAGCTTTTTGGAGAGCGCCCCAAGTGAATTGGCGGAGTATGCGGCCAAGCTGCATGTGCCTTTAGAGCTTTTGTATTCCGAACAGAAGATGGATACGCTATCGGGCGGGGAGAAGGTTAAGATTTGTATGCTGCGCCTGTTGTGCAGAAAGCCGGATATTCTGCTTCTGGACGAGCCATCGAATGATATCGACATCCGGACGCTGCAGTGGCTGGAGACGCTTATACTCGAATGGAGAGGGCCTGTGCTTTATATTTCCCACGACGAGACGCTGCTTGAGCGCACGGCGAATAAAATCATTCATCTCGAACAGGTCAGAAAAAAGAAGGGGGCCAGGCATACGGTTACCAAAACGGATTACCGGACTTATGTAAGTGAGCGCATGGACGGATTGCGCAAACAGGAACAGCTCGCGAGGAAGGAGAGAAGCGAGTACAAAAAACAGCAGGAGAAGTTCCGGCGGATTCAACAGAAAGTGGAGCACCAGCAAGAGACGATAACGAGGCAGGATCCCGCGGGAGCCAGGCTGCTGAAAAAGAAGATGCATGCCGTTAAGTCTATGGAGCGGCGGTTTGAAAAGGACTTTGAGCAGATGACAGAGATTCCCGATGTGGAAGAGGCCATTTTCATGAAATTTGCGGAGGTACAAGCGCTTCCACCGAAAAAGATAGTCCTGGATCTCTCCCTGCCAGAATTGCGTTCCGGCGGACGGGTGCTCGCGAAGAACATTGATTTGCAAATTATCGGTGCGGAGAAAGTTTGTCTCATAGGGGACAATGGAGCGGGGAAGACGACGCTGTTAAAACAAATCGCGGAACAGCTCCTGGCGCGGACGGATATAAAGGCAGCCTATATGCCGCAGAATTATGAGGATTTGCTTGGGGCGGGCGGTTCTCTGGAACGGGTTACCCCGGTTACTTTTTTATCGCAGGGAGGGAGCGACGAGATGATGCGGGTTCGTACCTTTTTGGGGAGCCTCAAGTATACGGCGGACGAGATGGACCATCCGGTTTGTGAGCTGTCGGGTGGGCAGAAGGCGAAGCTTTTACTGCTCAAGGTATGTATGAGCGGGGCAAATGTGCTTATTCTCGATGAGCCGACCCGCAATTTTTCGCCCTTGTCAAACCCGGTTGTGCGGGCTCTGCTGAAGCAGTATAAGGGGGCGGTCATCAGTGCGTCCCATGACCGCAAATATATTTATGAGGTGTGCGACCGGGTCTGTGAATTGACGAAAAGAGGGATAAAAGTCACACATCCTTAACAATATTTTGATATTCTATTCATGAAGGTTTGTTATAATGATCTTGTAATGATAGGAAAGGAATGTGACAATAGATGACCAATGTTTTAAATAAACTGATAACGAAAAGAGAAGACGGCCGGGAGGTCGTCGATGTAATAAACGAGGGGGACCTGGATATCCTGCTGCCGCAGACGAACGATTATTTGGATATGGAGAACCAGTACCGTCAAATTATGTTTTTTTATGAGGCAGGTATCCAGCAGGTTACGGCGAAGCTGGAGATTCTAAATAAGGAATTTCAGTACTGTAACGACCGAAACCCGATTGAGAGCATAAAGAGCAGGGTAAAGTCGTCGGACAGTATCATAAAAAAAATGAGGAAAAAAGGTCTTCCCCTCACGATCAGCTGTATGATGGCAAACATTTATGATATCGCCGGAGTGCGCGTTGTCTGTCCTTTTATTTCCGACGTTTACCATGTAGCCCGCATGCTTATGAACCAGACCGACGTGGAGGTAGTGCGCGTGAAGGATTACATAGAAAATCCAAAGGACAATGGATACCGGAGCCTTCATTTGATTCTAATGGTAGACGTATTTTTTTCCGACCAGAAGCGCAAGGTTCCGATTGAGATCCAGCTCCGCACGATTGCCATGAATTTCTGGGCGAGTACGGAACATCAGCTGCGATATAAAAAGGAGAGGGAATTTACGGCGGATATGCATAAACAGCTGAGACGCTGCGCCGATCTGATGGCGAGGGCCGATCGGAAAATGCAGCGTCTGGCGGAGGGGCTCCGCGTAAAATAAGCGCTTATGCTATTATAGATCCAGAAAATTGTTGAAATCGTAGCGGCCGCGCAGGATCATATCAACCGCTTCCCGCACGGGCGCCTCCCCAGCGGGTTTCGACAGATGGATATCAATGAAAGGGAGGAGGCTCTCCGCGCAGTCTGCCGGTGCAAATGTAATTCCGGCAGTTTTGACTGCGCTGAGGTCATTCATGTCATCGCCGATATAAGCTGTTTGTTCCGCGGTGACGTGATATTTTTCCATCAGCTCCCGGAGCTTGGCGGCCTTATTTTTCACTCCCTGGTGAAATTCGCCGAGTCCGAGCTCCTGGCAGCGGTTTTTCACAATATCGGATTTTCTTCCTGTAATAATGGCGGGAACGATTCCGAAATCTTTCAATAGCTTAATGCCAAGTCCGTCCTTTACGTGGAAGGACTTAAATAGCTCCCCGTCGTTTCCCATATAGATCCGCCCGTCGGTCAGAGTTCCATCCACATCCATAGCAAAGAGCTTGATTTTATTTAAGTCAATTGTCTTTTTCATACGTGCCTCATTTCTTATTTATTCGTTGATTTCAAAACGGGACGGTGTCAGGAAATGGATCGGGCAGTCGGACTGCCTCGTATTCATGTAGTCCTCCAGCATACTCTGCACATCCCGGTTTGCATCGTCGGCGTTTGTCGTGTTTCTCGTTTTTTCCATCTCTTTGTGCATATAGTTCGTGCTTGTCGATTCGTGGCTGTAGCCATCGAAGCCCGCCATCGCGATTGACGCGACATCCAGCTTGTCCAGAAGCCGGAGAAGCAGAATACCCGAGTTATCAAGCTGGTCCCAGCCGCACTTAATGAGGCGGGTAAAGTCGATAATGATCTGGTTTTTTTCCTCCGTTTTCGTTACATTTGATGTGACGATCTTTTTGTACTCGCTGAAATGGTCGGCATTTTTCCAGTAGTTATAACGCTTTTTGTTGCTGAAATAGGCGTAGTTGATCGGGTAGTCGTGGGAGAGAAGGTTGACGCTTATAATCACGGGCTTTTTCTCCGCACAGTAATTTAATATCTCTTCCTTGTGGGTGACGATGCTGTGTCCCGGGAGCAGCATGACGATATCCTTTCCGTGAAGGCTTTCACGGAGAGAGGCCACCTCTTCTGCATCGTCCCGGATCGTCCGGTTGTATTCCAAATACGTTTTTTCGAGCAAATCGTAATCATAGCGTTTTCTGGCATCGCTGCCGATGCGGTTGAGAAGATAGTTGATATCGCGGCTCGAAATACCTGCCTTTGCTGTGAGGTAGGAAATATTGTTTACATGCGCACTGTAGGAGCCGGCGAGGAAATAAGGGATGGAATATCCCCAACTGCAGCTATTGCGGATACCATCGACATAATTGTCAATCAGGTCAAGCACCATGTCAATGTCGTACCCAATATTGTATTTGCGGTTCATGTACTGCATGACAAGCTCTGTATTCGTGTTGCCGGCGCCACGGCCCATACCTGCCATTGTCGAATCGATAACGACCTTGCGCAGTCCCTGGGTCATGTCAATAAACTCCTGGGACAGGGAAAAGGACATCTGCAGATTATTGTGTGAATGAAAACCGATCCTTGAGGCGGCATTCAGATTCCGGTCGATTAAGTAAAAGACGCGGCGGAGATCTTCTTTGTACATGGACCCGAATGTATCCACAATTGAAAATGCATAGGGCTCCAACGGGTTAATCATATCCATCAATTCCAGAAGCTCGGCGTCGGTATAGCCGAGAATATCGACTGGCTGGACATAGAGCTTATATCCCTTTTCCACAATTTCCTTGCAGAAATCAATGACGTCATAGCGCTCGTGTTTGAAAAAGCAGGCGCGGACGCCGTCAATGGATGTTCCGTCAAACGGTTCCAGGTTTGAGATGGAATATCTGCTGTAGTCGGCTAGGCAGACAAACGAAGTCTGTCTGCGTTCCTCCGGCAAAAAAGATCGGAGCTGTGCGGCATTGTTGAAAATAGTACTTCCCTTTTCATGCGGTTCGTCCTTCAAAAAACCGCATTCCACGACGTCGATGCCGCTGTCGGCGAGACCTTTAATAATTCCTCGGATAACCGTATTTCCAAATTGCGCATCCACGAGATAACCGCCGTCGCGCAGTGTACAGTCCAATAATTGTACTCGTTTCATAGTTTCCCTCATTTCTTCCACTTATTTGTTCTTGATACCAGGGTTAAAGGTTATGTGGTTTCTTGTTTAGTCAAGTTTATCAATTCCCTGAATAACGCGTTCCACTTTTTCAATATGCTCAGGCAGGTCGACGCCGATAGAAGAGTGTTTCGTCTCCTTTAGCCTCATTTTGTAGCCCCGTTCCATCGCCCGGAGAGGCTCGATGCCCTCGCCGAGTTCCAGCTCGGTCTGTGTCATCTTTGAAAAGGCTTCTAAAAATTCCCGCTTATAAGCGTAAATGCCGACATGCCGAAAAACCCGCGCCATTTGTCCATCCTTTATGTTGGACGGGATGACGGAACGGGAGAAATACATAGCGTCTCCCTTTTGGTCTGTCACAACCTTTACTGTGCTCGCTGCCCGGATTTCTTCCGGATCAGTTATTTCTTTTTTTAAACTTCCAAACGTAACGGTCTCATCCTCAAAAAAGATGGAGATCACTTCTTGTATCATCTCCGGGTTAATGACCGGCTCGTCGCCCTGGATATTAATAAATAAATCGCCCTCTACTTTTGACGCCACTTCTGCGACGCGGTCGGATCCTGTCTGATGGCGGTCAGAAGTCATAATCACGTTCATATTATGTTCATCGCAGGCCGCTTTAATACGCTCATCGTCAGTAGCGACATATACTTTGTCAAATTCATGCACTTTCATGGCCTGCTGGTAAACCCACCATATCATTGGTTTGCCGCAAATATCTACCAAAGGTTTTCCAGGGAAACGGCTGGATTTATATCTTGCAGGAATAACTCCGATTATTTTAAGTGTTTTTTCCATATTTTCCTCTTTTCTGCGCTGCCTTTTGATTATAGCCGATGTTTGTGCAAGCCATATTATGGCTTTATAGCGCCGGCACAAACCCGTCATTATAAGTGTGTCTGCATAAATGCGTTTTATTTTCTATTGTATCTTGTCTTTATCATCCAATACGTCCTCAAGTTTCACTCTTGGGAATATTTCCAGGTTGCCGCCTCGGGTGGCGTTGTATATTTGGATTCCATGCTTGTCGGCATATTTTTTCAACAGGCGGTAAACGACAAGCGACCGGTCTATAATGTGCTCGCCGATTTGCTCCGTCGTCACATCCTCTTTTTTCATGCGCGTCTTAATGCGGGAAATGTCCGATTGCGCGATATCCCTCGATGCATAGTTTTCCATAAAATGGCCGCCTGCCGCGTGAGGATTGGTGCAGTCTACTCCGAGCAGGTAAATTTCAGTAAATCCCATATGAAACGCAAACTCAGCCGCCAGCGATAGCACGGTAGCTTTTACCATACAGTAGGCAAATAGGTTTCCCTTGACTTTATACCGTTCGCTTGCAATCGTGTGGACATAAGTTGTGTCCGGTACCCGTTTTGTCATCTTGCGGTAAGTTTTCTCGATCGTGAGAAGCGGCGACTGGATGTTTTCGTAAAGTTCATCCTTGAGCCGCGTGGCATAAATGCTGTCTGATACACAGTGATAAGTGGGACGCCACTTGGTCTGGTTAAATATTTTATATACCATATTCGTTCCAAACGAGTACTCATCTTGGATCAGGTCCAGATCATGCGGTGTCAGGCTCGGACCGTTTCCAACCAGGAAACAGCGTTTGCCCTTGTGCAAATCTTTCATTTCCATTAGCCGCCGGCCGTTGTCGCCCAGGAACAAACCGCGCTTGTGAAACCAGCCGGTAATGTTGTAGCGGGCGAAACAATATACGATCCGCATCCGGTTTATGAGTTTTTTATAATTTTGTACCAACCGTTCCCAGGGACCTGGTTTGTGAGGAGCGATGGCGATACATCTCTCAATAACCTGGTGCGCGGCTTCCCCGTCCTCCCACGTATGGAAGGTTTTGTCAAAGGCCTGGTATTTCTCGTCGGTGGAGTAATCAAACGAAGCCAGCTGGTCAATAATGGCGCTGGCAAGCGCTTCCTCCGTCATCGTCACAGGTCCCGGCAGCTCCGATATATCGAAATAAAACCCACGTATATGGGATTTGTAGTCATCCAGGTCATACATGTGGAATACCATCGGACGCTTGAGAATACTAAAATCAAACATCGTGGAGGAATAGTCAGTAACCATCAGGTCGCTGGCGATATACAGCTCATTGATATCGTCAATACCGGTGACGTCTATGATGCGCCCGGAGCTCTGTATTACGCCGGAGAGTCCGTTCTGGTGATGTGCCCGGAACAAGAGCACGCAGTCCTCGGGAAGCAGACGTAACAGTTTTTCGAGATCTACCGGACTTTTGTAAGCAAAACCATGCCCGGGGTTATAATCGGTGTCCCGCCATGTCGGGGTGTACAGAATCACCCTCTTGTCCTCCGCGATACCAAGCTTTTGCCTCACAATCGCCTGGTCTTCCTCCGTAAAATGAAATAGTACGTCGTTTCTGGGTAATCCGCAGTTGACAAATGCTTTTTTCTGTTTGCTGTTCAGTCCAAAAGCGGAGGCGATTTTCTCGCTGTAGTACGGGGAGGGGGAGAGAAAGCGGCTTACCTTCTTTCCCTTTTTCCGGTACCGTTTATGCATCCGCTCCTTGGACTGGCGCGGGTCGCTGTCGGTCTCAATGTCACAGCCGAGACGCTTTAGCGGGGTGCCGTGCCATGTTTCGATGTAGACCTGGTGTCTGCCAGGCGTGAAATAATCCGGTACGCTTACGTTGTTGATCCAAAAACGGGATGCCGCATAGTAGCGGAAATATTCAGGCGTTCCTATTTTCACTAAAATAGTCCGCGGATTGCCGGCAAGCTCCTCGTGTGCTTTTGGGTCTGTGAATGCCCACACAAAAGTGTAATCCCGGAACGTATCGTCCAAAATCATCGCATCATAAATGGCTTTTACGCTGTCGCCGCACCGCTTACCGTGGTAGGATTCAAACATAACCATTTTGTCCTGGGTTAAAAACACGATCCGGCAGCACTTAAATTTTATTTTATTTTTTACACACGACAGATCCTGTCGGAGTTTATAACTGAACCGTTCCTTCATTGACTATTCTTTCCATTCCATTTATTCTCACTGAGCAGCGGGCCAAGTGCAGGTTTACCCGCATTTGGCGGCTTATCACAAGTTACATATGTACTATTTTACCATAATTACTTAGTATGTCAATTCTGATTTGACTTTGAATCGACTTTAGGGAAAATAAAATTGACACAAAAATGTGTATGATGTAAAATAAAGAGGTGAAACGAAAGGGGAAATGATATGAAGGATAAGAGTGTTTTGTATCTGGTAGTGCCCTGTTACAACGAGGAAGCCGTTCTCGACGAGACGGCGAAGCAACTGAGCAGGAAAATGGAAGGACTAGTCGATAGCGGGAAGATCAGCGCTGACAGCCGGATTTTATTTGTCAACGACGGCTCGAAGGACCAGACATGGATGATTATTTGTCGTCTGCATGAGGAATATACTTATGTGAGCGGGTTAAACCTTTCCCGGAACCGGGGACACCAGAATGCGGTTCTGGCGGGACTTATGTATGCAAAGGAACACGCCCACGTGGCTATTTCGCTCGATGCGGATTTGCAGGATGACGTCAATGCCATTGATGAGATGGTGGAAAAGTATTATGCCGGAAATGATGTGGTGTACGGTGTAAGGAGCAGCAGGAAAAAAGATACCTTTTTTAAAAAGACGACGGCGGAAGGTTTTTATAAAATCATGGGCTGGATGGGAGTGGAGATCGTGTTTAATCATGCGGACTACCGTTTGATGAGCAAACGCGTGCTGGACCAGCTCGAAAATTATAAAGAAGTCCACCTGTTTTTGCGGGGGATGATCCCGCTGATCGGATATCCGTCCGACACGGTTTATTATGAGAGAAATGAGCGGTTCGCAGGGGAGAGCAAATATCCGCTGAAAAAAATGCTCGCTTTTGCGTTTGACGGTATCTCTTCGTTTAGTGTAAAGCCGATCCGATTTATCGTCTGGCTTGGATTTCTCGTATTTTTTATTAGCCTCATTATTTTGGCATATTCCGTTGTGCGGCATGTGATGGGGCATACGGTACTCGGCTGGAGCAGCCTGATTGTTTCGATCTGGGCGCTGGGAGGTTTACAGCTTCTCGCTACCGGCATTATCGGCGAGTATATCGGAAAAGTATATATGGAAACGAAATCCAGGCCCAAATATGCGGTTCAGGACATTTTGGATGATTAAGGGAGCAGGTATGTCATTTTGGCCGGAATACCCATTCCCTCTGGATTTGGAAGCTCACAGTAAATAGTATAGTATCAATGATACATTTTCTTATGGTGGAGGAGGCGATAAATGTTAGCGCCTTGTCCACCAGGAGGGAAGAGACGATGAGCTGGCCGATGCACAGCGTATAATACTTGAACAGGATCGTTATGTCTTTGGAGTCGTTTCGAAATACCTGTTTTTTGTTGAGCGTAAAGTTGTACAGGGAAGAGCCGAGCCGGGACAGCGTGCTTCTCATAAGGATTAACAGGGATATTTCTATGCCGAAAAAGGAAATGTGCAGTTTGTCCCCGATGACTGGCCGAAGCAAAAGTCCAAGCAAATAGTATAGAATTATATCAATAATAAAGCTGGAAAAAGAGCTTAACATAAATTTGAGAAATACTTTATAAATCCGTATGGAATCGATAAAGGGATTAAAGTGGGAGCTCTCGTTATTTTCCAGGTAAATGGTGTGGATCGGAAACTGTTCGATCCGAATCTGGTGTTCACGGGCGCAGAGGAGCATATTCATCTCATATTCAAAGCGCTCTCCCTTTGTTTTTGCAAAATATTCTTTAATAAGCTCTCTTGACATTCCCCGCAGCCCGGTCTGGGTATCGGCAATATTGATACCGCATAGAAGCCGGATTACATGTCGGGTGATTTTGTTGCCAAAACGGCTGCGCAGAGGGATTTCTTTGTCATCAAACCGGCGGCACCCGAGCACCAGGCGGTCAGGGTGTTCCTGTGTCAGTCTGGCGCAGGTAATAATATCTTCTGGCATGTGCTGTCCGTCACAGTCTACCGTCACCGTTCCCGCTATGTCGGGGCAGTTGTCCAAAATGTGGTTAAACGCCGATTTGAGAGCGATTCCTTTTCCGAAATTAACGACGTGACGAATGACATGGCAGCCATAGTTTTCTTTGCATACTTTGAAATATTTCCGATTTGCAATCTCGCTTCCATCGTCGACGAGAATAATATTTTCAAAGCCGGTTTCTTTTAATTTCTGTACGAGCGCGATCATTCGGTCGTCTGGATTGAGCGCCGGAATCACAACTGCGATGTCTGTTTTGTATGTCCCCATAATTTACCCCTGAATTTTTAAAAGTTTTCTGCGAAACATTTCTATCCTTCTAGTATAATCGTTTCGCTTGAGAAGGGCAAGCGTTTTTTGTATCAGGGTAAAATACCTTTTATCCCTACATCTTCTCGTAATAGGCGAGCAAAAGTTTCGTGACTTCTGCGTAATTCGGCTCCGCGCCGTAATATTCCATATAGGCGTCCGTAAATTCCCTGCTTGCCGAAGCCACGATTTCCGAATCGATAACTTCACGGGTCTCTGCCAGCTTTTCATAGGTGGCGGCTGTGTAGCTTGCGGCATCGCTGCGGACGCGGTCGGAAATTTTTAGCGCTGATGGTTCGCCGCTGTTTTGTACGCTGTGCCGGTAATCGGAATCTATGTAATTGAGAACGCCGAGATAACCGGCGTACTGTAGCTGTTTATCGTCGCTTCCCACGCAGGCGAGATAGGCGATGAAATCGGCCTCGTCTTCATAAATGTATCCTTTTAAGTGGGCGAGCTCGTGCGATGCCACATGAGGGTAGCGGATATCGCTGATATATGTATTGTAATTCGCCTCCAGGGAAAAGGGAAAGTATACGCCGTCATAGCCCGTCTGGTACATAAGAAAGGAGCCGGCAATCGGTTTGGGATCCGGATAATAGCCGGACAGCCTTGGAAATTTGACGGACAGCTTTTTCATTGCCTCCCGGACTTTTTTGTTTATGTCGCCCTCTGTCACCACATCCCCGTTTTCATCCCGTTTCATAAGTTCAGAGAGGGTATTGCATTGTCCTACGATAAAGTCCCGGAGTTCGCGAATCTGCTCTGGTTCAAAGTTTTTATTTCGGTTTCCATTGATGTCCAGCCGGGAGCAATTGTAAAGTGTCGAACAATTCATCGTTACGGTCCAGGCCGTCACAATGGCAGCGGCGAGCATGAGTTTGGAATAGTTTGTGACAAACTGTTTGTACCTGCTTTTCTTTCGAAACGTAATAAGGAACAGCAATAGAAATATTTGTAACAGGAGCAGCGCGCCGGCAAGAAGTATTAGCATTTCTCCCACCGAAAAGGGGAAAATTCCTGTCAGCCTTCCAAAGGTCTGTAGCCCGGCTGGAAATATGTAATCGGCATAAAAGTCGCAAAATGGCGTAAGACGTGACAGAGCTGAACAAACGGCAGCCGCGGCCGTCAAAAGAAGGATACCGGTCCAGTAGGCGGACCGCTTTCTTAATTGGTTTTTCATACGATCGTTTTGAGCCTCCGTTTTTTGTTATAGTATTATTATAACATACAACGGTGGGCAAAGAAACAAAAACCAGAAGTTGGAAAAACAGAAAAGGCTTTTCTTTTTCAGGCAAGAAGCGTATAATAAATGTGATTCACAGCCTTATGGCGGGGAGGGGCAGGTAAGCTTGAATATTTCGATTGGAATCGTGGCTTTAAATGAAGAGAAATATCTTCCGGGCATTTTAGGGGATATATTGCGGCAGAGCTATCCGCATAAAAAAATAGAACTTGTGCTGGTCGACAGTATGTCGGAAGACGGCACCCGCAGCCTGATGCAGCAGTTTGCCAGGGAGCATGCGGGACAATTTTTGAATATAATCGTGTCGGACAATCCCGGCAGGATCCAGAGCTGTGGCTGGAACCGGGTAATTGGGCTTTTTACGACCGGCGCGCTCATACGCATTGACGCCCACAGCAGTATTCCGGGGGATTTTGTGAAAAATAATGTGGCGGTACTCGAAGAAGGTGAGTTTGTGGCCGGCGGCGCCCGTCCGAATATCGCGATGGAGGCTTCGCCCTGGCAGGAGGTTTTGCTTATGGCGGAAAGCTCGATGTTTGGCAGCAGCGCGGCCTCGTTTCGGCGGGAGGGGAAGCGGGCGTATGTGAAATCCTTTTTCCACGGGGCATACCGGCGGGAGGTGTTTGAGCGCGCCGGTAAGTTCCGGGAGGATCTGGGGCGGACGGAGGACAATGAATTTCATTACCGCATCCGCCAGAAAGGATTCCGGCTCTGTATGGCACCGGAAATCCTTTCATACCAGATGATACGTCCCAGCTTGCCGGCTATGTGCAGGCAGAAATTTGGAAACGGCTATTGGGTCGGCTTGACGGCGGGTATTTGTCCGGGATGTCTTTCCGTTTATCACTTTGTACCGTTTGCTTTTGTGTGTGGCATTGTAGTTACGACCATACTTGCCGTATGCGCCCACCCGTTTCTGGCGGTTCTGATGTGGACGCTTTATTGGCTGCTGGCTGTTATTATGGCGGCCGGCGCAGTCCGGGCAGGCAGGAAAAGGGATGCTGCCCTGGGCGTGTACGCCGGGCAGTTTGTTCTGCCGGCGCTGTTCTTTTTGCTGCATGTGTCCTATGGGCTGGGAACGCTTTTGGGAATTTTAAATTTGCCATTTTGGAGGGGAAGACAGTGGTGGAAAAAAAAGAATACACGGGGGAAGAACTAAAGGGGCTGCAGAGCGTGAGCCTGGAGATGGCGGAGGTGTTTGTGGAATTTTGTGAAGAATTCCACTTGCTGTGTTATTTTTGCGGCGGCGGCTGTATCGGCGCAGTCCGGCACCAGGGGTTTATTCCGTGGGATGATGATTTGGATTTTTTTATGCCCCGGGACGACTATGAAATGTTTGTAAAATACTGGAGCACATATGAAAAGGGAAAACAGTATGTGTTGTCCGATACGACGAGGGACTATGTGGACCGGAACAATTTTGCGACGCTGCGGGATACGCAGACGACGCAAGTAAAGCCATACCAGAAAGATTTGGACATCCCGCATGGGGTGGCGCTCGACGTTCTGCCTCTGGACGGGTACCCGGAAGGGACATGGAAGCGGAGAGTGCAGTGTATGTGGGCGATGGTATACTCTCTGTTCCGGGCCCAGACCGTACCGGAAAAGCACGGTGGCGTGATGGCGCTTGGAAGCCGCGTCCTGCTTTGGATTTTCCGGGGAAAGGGAGTGAGGTACCGGATTTGGAGGCTGGCGAAGCGGAAGATGACTAAATACCCATTTCACAAGTGCACATACATTACCGAGCTCTGCTCGGGGCCGTATTATATGAAAAAGAAATACCGCAGAGAGTGGTTTGACAAGGCGGTATTTGTGCCGTTTGAGGGGACGAAAATGCCGATTCCCGCCGGGTATGACGGGTATTTGCGGGAGGCCTTTGGCGACTATATGGAGCTGCCGCCGAAGGAAAAACAGAGGGCGCATCATGACTGTGTATTATTGGATTTAAAGAGGCCGTGTATGTAGGGCGGAGGTTATATCGTGACTGCCCAGCATATGGTAGCGGCAGGGCGCGAGGCCAGGAGGTGACGAGAGAGATGCTGAGTAAAGGTGAGTTAGACGGATTGAGAGAAGTTCAGAAGAAATGTCTGGAAATTACGCTGGTGTTTAAGGAATTTTGTGAGCGGCACGGGCTGTTGTTTTATTTCTGCGGCGGCTGCTGTATCGGGGCGCTCCGGCACCAGGGATTTATACCGTGGGATGATGATATTGACGTATTTATGCCCCGGGACGACTATGAGCGCATGTGCCGGCTTTGGAGACAGGAGATGGACGGGAGCCGGTACCGTCTGAGCAGGACGGGTGAGAATGAGTTTTTACGTTCCCAGCTGACGGCCATTACCGATGAGAACACGACGTTTATCAAGGAACGCCAGATGGACCTGGATATAGCGCACGGCATCCGGCTTGAGATTTTACCGCTGGACGGCTGCCCCTCTTCCCGTATCCGGCGGCGGATCCAGCTCATGTGGGGACTCGCCTATCAGATTTATATCAATCAGGAGGCGCCGACGAGTAAGGGAAAGTTTTTGTATGGGATTGGAAAAATAATGCTCGCCCTGGCGCCGGGGTGGAAAAACCGGTATCGGATGGCATGTCTCTGCGAACGGCAGATGTCAAAGTACCCGATCCGGGACTGCGAGTACATCACAGAGCTTTGTGTCCGGTATCATTACATGGTCAATGAATACCCGAAGGAAATTTTTGAATCCGCTGTGTACAAACCGTTTGAGGGGTATGACATGCCGCTTCCCGTTGGGTACGACGCCTATTTGAAAATGGCGTTCGGCGACTATATGGAGCTGCCGCCGGAGGAACAGCGGGTGCCGTCCCACGACGGTATATGTGTGGATGTCAGCAAGAGCTATCGGAACTACAGAGGGAAATATTACCCGGTAAAACGCAGGAAGGAAGAACGGGGGTGATTTGCAGATGGGCAGACGAGGACTGGTTTCTATTATTATACCCGTTTACAATTCGGGGGAGCGGCTGGCAGAGTGCCTGGAAAGCGTCGTGACACAGAGCTATCCCGCTATTGAGGTAATAATCGTAGACGATTGTTCCACCGATGGCAGCTTAGAGATTTGCCGTGAGTATGAAACAAAATATCCATTTATTCATGTATATACGAAAGAAAATAAGGGGGTATCGGCGGCGCGGAACTTTGGTATAGCAAAAGCAGAGGGGGAATACCTTCAATTTGCGGACAGCGATGACCGGCTTGAACCGGACGCCTGCCGGCAGCTTGTGGAATGTATGGAGAGGGATGGAAGTGATTTGGTAGTCGGCGGTTATTACAATGAAAAGCAGCGGCGTGATAACCGGTATCCAGAGCGGCGGTATGGCAGCAGGACAGAATTTATAAGGGAATTTCCCACATTATTCTCCCGTTTTTTTTTGCACGTGCCGTGGAATAAGCTGTACCGGAGAGAGAAAATCCAGGCGCAGTTTCCCGAAGATTTAAGCAAAGGTGAGGATTTACTGTTTAATCTCCAGGTATTTAGCCAGGTGGAAAAGATCAGTGTACTCGGTGAGGTTCTCTATTTTTACCACAATACCGGCGACGGGACGCTGTCGTTCCGCTTCCGGGAGGATGCGATGGAGATCGAAGAGCGGCTCTATATTGCGGTAAGGGATTTTTACACGGAAAATGGCGGCGGCGATTTGGCATTTCTTGAGCAATTTTATTTGGAAGCCATAAAAAATAAGTTTTATGCATTAACTGGAAAATCGGGCTACAACCGAAAAAAGTGCTGTGAGATCATCCGGGAATGGATAGCGAGGGATACCGTCCGCAGCTTGTACGATAAACGGAAAGGGTTCTGTGTAAAGGACAGGATTTTGTTGTTTTTGATGCGTCATACATGTGTCTTTTTGTTGTATTTATATTATAAACCGTGATGTCGGGTGAAATAAAGTTATGCTTAGGTTAGGATTGTGAAAGTGATATTATTGAGCTTTAGCAGGAGGGAAGATTATGGTCCGGATCGGTTTTGCCAACTTTGATATGAGTACCAGAGGGGGCGCCCAGCAGGTGCTCTGCAATATTGCAAATGCGCTGTGTATGGAGGGTAAGGGGGAATATGAGATTCATATTATCAGCTTTATCCATGAAAAGGAAAGCTGTGCGTATTCGCTGCGGCCGGGCATCCAATATGTGAACCTTCTTCCGTATAAGGGGAGGATCCGTGACGTGGTGCTCAGGGCCGGCCGGGCATTTCGAAAATATTGCCGGGAGCAGGAAATACAATTATTATTTTATGTGGGAGCGTATGCGGGATTGTGCGGCGGCCTGCTCGGAAGGAGACTGAAAATACCGAAGGTTTTTTGTGACCACGGCGCCCTTTTAAACCAGTGGAATGAGCGGCCGGCGCGCCTGATGCGCACGGTTGGTTCCCGGTATTCGGATAAAACGGTCGTGCTTACGAAGCAGAGTGAGCGTGCGTATTATGAGAAATTTTCGTATAAGCCGGGGCGGGTAGTTACGATTTACAATTGGATGGATGACCTTGTTCTGGAATATGCGGCGCCATATGACGCGGATGCCAGGCGCATTTTGACCGCGGGTCGGTTTTCGAAAGAAAAGGGAATGGATTTACTCGTCGACACGGCGGCAGAGTTGAAAAAGATGACGGATGATTTCGTGTGGGAGGTGTATGGGGAGGGGGATTTGTTCGGTGAGATTCAGGACCGGGTGCGCAGGGAAGGACTATCCGAACATGTTTTGTTGCTCGGAATGACGGATGAGATGGAGAAGTGCTACGGGGGACATGCCCTGTATGCGCTCACTTCATACCGGGAAGGCCTTCCGCTCGTGCTGATCGAGGCAAAAGCGAACCATCTTCCCATCGTCAGTTTTGATATTGTGTCGGGGCCGGCGGAAATTATTACGGATGGCGGGGACGGAAACCTCGTGCCGCCGTACGATACGAAGCGTATGGCGGAAAATATTTATGAATTGCTGTCCGACCGGCAAAAACGTATCGCATATTCGCAATATTCTAGCCGGAATGTAAATAAATTCAGCAAGGAAGCGATTCTCCGCCAGTGGAAGGAGCTGATTGAGGAGATGGCGCATACATCCTAGGATGTTTTGGAGATGTTTTGGCCGCTGTTTATAAATCCGATGGCGATGAATAAAAGCATCGTCTCTATATTGACAGTAAAGAATACATCATGGAAGCAGAAGAGGAACATCAGCACGGCAGCTGTAATGGCGGTAAAGAGCACGTAGCTGTCGCTGAGAGCCTCTTTTTTTCGTACCCGTTTTATGAATTGTACAAAGGTCAGGAGGAAAAAGGCGCCCATCACGAGAAATCCGGTAAGGCCGGTTTCTACTAGCAGGGAGAGATAGCCGTTATGTGTGACATATTGCGTCTTGGCAAGATAGCTGTCCGGATATTTGCTTGTTGCATAGGGGAGGGCGCTGCGCACGGAAAAACCAAAAAGAGGTTTATCTGTGTAAAGGGTAACATAATTTTTCCAAATTGTTGTGCGGTTATTTGACAGATTCTCCAGGTTGACGTCTTCCCTCACCATATCATCTATATCCCGGTCCGGTGCGACCACATATCCGATTCCCTGCATTGAGAAAAAGATGGCGGCGTACACGGCGGCTACGGAGGCGAGTGCAATCAATGTATTTCGAACGAAATCACGTTTCATTAACCGCTTATCCATAGTTTCTTCCTGACGGTGCCTGCGGTATGTCGCCAGAAGGACGAAAAATAGCAGCGTGCCCACAGCGGTAATGTAGATCGTTCTCGAATTGGACATAATGATATAGGCCATGTTAATGAAAATACATACTGCTCCGTAGCACACAAATATTTTATGTTTCCATGTGCGAAGCGTAAATACGAGGAGAAGGATAATGAGCAGGGAGGTGAAGGCGGCAAAGTTTGGGTCTGAAAAAAGGCCGAACAGGCGCCCGTCAATAATGCCCTGCCGGATAAACCGGAAATCGGCGTTGGGCGTCGTGTAGTGGATGTTCGCAATGTACTGGTAGAGGGAAATGGCACAGCCCGGTGTCCAAAATAGGGAAGTAAACAGAGCGGTGCGCCGCATACATCCGGCGAGCATCTGTTCCGGCATCATGCGGGCCAGACAGTAAAATACGATAAGCTGCGCAGTAAAAGTAGCCGTGCCTAATATGTTTCCTGTAAATTCATACTCCCGGTTCAGGAGGGTGGAAATACCGAGGAGGAATACAAATGCCGCCAGCAGTATAAGGGATTTGTCAGGGCGCCGCCTTGTCTTTGCCAAAAGGAGGAAATAGAACAGTGCCAGTATTCCGGCTCCGATAATAACGGATTTATAAAGGACATCTGCCAGTGTTCCCTGACAGAAAATTGCCGTGGGCATAAAACGGGTGGATATGCTGTATAGGGCGTAAAACACAATATACCAGCAGGTGATCCGATTTACAAGTTGTCTCATATATAGTTACCTCTCATATAAATTGAATTCTACAAGCTTGTAGTATACTATAGAACTACGTTTTTTTCAACTTTTTCTTTTAAGATGCCCATTTTAAACGGTTATCACACATGAGTGCCGGTCCGGCGCGGAGATGGAAAATCCAAAGCAAAAAATTTGAATTTTAATATTGACTATTGGTCATTTTTGTGATACACTGCATACATTGATAGAAATGACCGATAGTCATTTTCATAAAATCATAAAATATAGTAAGGAGGCTGTATGCATGAATCAGTTTGGAAAGTTTGTTACCAGACACAAGTTTATGATACTGATTATTGGAATTGTACTTCTGATTCCCTCTGTGATCGGTATGAGCATGACGCGGATTAACTATGATGTGCTGAGCTATCTGCCGAATTCCCTGGAGACCGTAGCGGGACAGGATATCATGGTAGATGAATTTGGCATGGGCGCGTTTTCTATGGTAATTGTAGAAAATATGGAAAACAAAGATGTAGTGAAGCTGAAAGAAAAGCTTCAGGAAGTAGAGCATGTGGAGAAAATCATCTGGTATGATACGGTGACGGATATCACACTTCCGACCGAGATGATTCCGGGCGATCTGCGGGACGCATTGTTTCATGGGGATGCCACAATGATGATTACGCTTTTTGACGATACCACGTCATCGGATGATACAATGAATGCCATTACCGAGATGAGGGACATTGTACGGGATCAGGCATTTATAAGCGGTATGTCGGGGGTGGTCACGGATATTAAAAATCTGGCGTTGGCAGAGATGCCGATCTATGTTGCGATAGCGGCCCTTCTTTCCCTGCTGGTGCTGATGCTTACGATGGAGTCCTTTGTGACGCCTCTTATCTTCCTTGGCGGAATTGGCGTCTCCATTTTGTATAATCTGGGGAGCAATATTTTTCTCGGTGAGATTTCGTATATCACACAGGCATTGACGGCGGTGCTCCAGCTCGGTGTGACGATGGATTATTCCATTTTCCTGTTGGAGAGCTATCAAGCAAATAAACAGCGGTTTGAAGGGGATAAGCAGCGGGCGATGGCGCATGCCATTGGAAATACGTTTAAGTCCGTTGTGGGAAGCTCTGTGACTACGGTGGCGGGATTTGTCGCTCTCTGCTTCATGACGTTTGCCCTGGGAAGGGATTTGGGAATTGTGATGGCGAAGGGGGTTGTCATCGGCGTGCTGACGTGTATCACGCTGCTTCCCGCCATGATTCTTATATTTGATAAATGGATCGAAAAGACGACACACCGGCAAATATTTCCCGCGTTTGAGAAAACGAGTAAATTTATTACAAAGCACCACATCATTGCCATTCTCATTTTTGTGGTTGTGTTTATCCCGGCGTTTTACGGAAATCACAATATAAGCGTGTATTATAATATTGACAGCTCCCTGCCGCAGACGCTTCCGTCCGCGGTGGCGAATAAGAAGCTGGAAGAAGAATTTAATATGAACAATATGCACATTCTTCTTTTAAAAGAGGGGTTACCGGTCAAAGATAAAAATGATATGAAAGAGCAGATCGAGGCAGTGGATGGCGTGAAATGGGTATTGGGTATTAATTCCTTCGTGGGCGCCAGAATACCGGATGATATGATCCCGGAAAAATACAGGGATATGCTGATGAGCGAACATTATGAGCTGCAATTTGTCTGCTCCAATTATAAATCGGCCACCGATGAGGTAAATGCCCAGATTGCGAAAATAGATGAGATCGTAAAAGGATACAGCAAGGAATCTATGGTAATTGGGGAAGCGCCTTTAATGAAGGACTTAGAAGGGGTGACAGATATAGATCTCGCGATGGTAAACTATATTTCCATAGCGGCCATTTTCATCATTATTTTATGCGTATTTAAGTCGATTTCCCTGCCTGTGATATTAGTCAGCGTCATCGAGTTTGCCATATTTGTCAATATGTCCTTTGCCTATTACGGCGGGATTGAGCTGCCGTTTGTAGCGAGTATTGTCATCGGCACAATTCAGCTTGGGGCCACGGTAGATTACGCCATATTGATGACGACGAGGTACCATAAGGAGCGTGTCGTAAACCGGAAAACGAAAAAGGAGGCGGTGGCGATTGCGCACAGGGCGTCGGTTAAATCTATAATTATAAGCGGTATGAGTTTCTTTGCGGCGACCTTCGGTGTGTGCGCGTACTCCAGCATTGATATGATTAGCTCCATTACAACGCTGTTATCGAGAGGAGCAGTGATTAGCACAGTAGTTGTTATCGTTATTTTGCCGGCTATGCTGACCGTTTTTGACAAAATAATATGTAAGACTACATGGGATATGAGAAAGATTGATTATTAATGATAGAAAGGAAGGATGTAAAATGAAACGCAAGGTTGAGAGAATTGGGAAAACGATTGTTTCCGGACTGGTGATCTCCGGTCTGGTTTTAGGAAATGGCGCATTTGTCCAGGCGGAGCGGGTGAAGAAAATGGAATCGGTATATGTAAATGCCGACGCTTCCGGAAATGCGAAAAAGATTACCGTATCCGACTGGCTAAAAAATGCGGGCATTGGGGCAACGGTAAAGGACCAGTCATCCCTGAAGGATATTGTCAATGTCAAAGGAGATGAGTCCTTTGAGCAAAACGGAGAGGGCGTCGACTGGAAGGCAGGCCAGGAGGATATTTATTATGAGGGGACGACGGACAAAGAGCTTCCGGTCGGCGTGTCGGTTTCGTATGAGCTGGACGGCGTGGAAATGTCAGCCGAAGAGATACTTGGCAAGAGTGGAAAAGTAAAGATTAAGGTTTCTTATACGAATCATTCGAAAGTAAATAAAAAAATAGATGGGGAGAAACAGCAATTGTACACTCCATTTCTGATGGCGACGGGGGTCATTTTGCCGACGGAAACATTTTCAGATGTAGAGGTAGATCACGGAAAGGTAGTGAATGAGGGAAGTAATAATATCGTGATCGGTTTCGGATTACCGGGAATGGCAGACAGCCTCGGGGTTGACGGGGATGTGGCGGAGAAGCTCCCGGAAGCATTTGAGATTACGGCAAATGTAACGGATTTCTCCCTTGGAAATACGATTACGTATGCGAGCGCCAGCATTTTATCGGATCTGGAAATCGAGGATGACGATACATTGGAAGAGCTGGAGGATTCTCTGGAAGAGCTTGTGGACTCCTCTGAAGAGCTGGTAAAGGGCTCCCATACATTGTCGGACTCCCTGGGAGAGCTGAAAGAGAAATTTGCGCAATATGAAAATGGGGAAAAGGAACTGAATGACGGTATTACTACGCTTGAAAAGAGCGGCAATAAGCTTATGAAAGGTGTTAAGGAATATACGTCAGGTGTGGACACCCTTGCCAAAGGGACAAAAGATTATGTAGGCGGTGCGAAACAGATCACATCGGGCAGCAGGAATTTGTACAATGCCGTGAAGGGCATGCCAAATAGCTACAAAGAATTTTCGGACGGTATCCGGCAGTATACGAACGGGGTCGATGTGCTGGCGAAGAAGGAGACGGCAGACCAGTTGAAGGGCGGCGCTTCTAGTGTGTCAGCCGGGATTTCAAAGTTGAATTCCGGCCTGTCAGAACTCGAGAGTTCGTATGATAATGATACGAAGCTGATTGCGGCGCTGAAGGCACAGGTGGCGCAGATAGAAGATGAGGTACAGAAACAGACGGTACTTGCCTATGTCGATAAGCTGGAGGAGCTGTCGAAGGGGCAGAAGGAAAGCGTGGGGGCGCTCGTAAAAGCGACGGGAGCGCAGAGTGAACTGAAGACGGGAGCGGACCAGGTGGCAGCCGGGGTTGGAAAAGTGTTTGCAGGTGCATCGGAGCTCTCGTCAAAATCTGAGGCGCTGCGGTCGGCAGATGGAAAGATGACGGCCAGCATCCAGTCCCTTGTGTCAAATATCCAGAAACTGAAAGAGGGCGGGGATAAACTTAGTGCAAATGATAAAAAGCTTCTGGCGGGGGCAAACAAGATTCTCAAGTCCAGTAAAGTAGTGAACCGCGGAGGCCGGCAGCTGGTACAGGGCGCAGGCAAATTAAAAAAAGGAAGCGATGCGCTGGATAAGGCGACGGGAGAGGTCGCAGAAGGAATTGGAAAGCTGGACGATGGCGCGGACGAATTGTATGACGGCATGAAACGTTTTGACTCGGAAGGAATCCAGGAGATAAATACGAGATACGAAGAGGATTTTGCCGATTTAAAAGACCGTCTGTCTGCCCTTTTGGATGTATCCAAGGAGTATAATAACTTTTCCGGCATACATGAGAACATGGATGGAGAAGTAAAATTCATCATTGAGACAGAAGAGATATCGAAAGAGGAAGAGTGATTGCGAATGGGAAGACTGGATGAAAAAAAGAAGAAGAAGAGGATTGCGCTTCTGGACGCCGCGTATGACCTTTTCACTTCGAAAGGTGTTGCAGAGACATCTATTTCGGATATTGTGCAGCGGGCCGAGATGGCAAAGGGAACCTTTTACCTTTACTTTAAGGACAAAAATGAAATTCAGATGGAACTGATTAAAAGAAAGGCGGGGGAGCTGTTTTCCGTTGTGCGGGAAAAGCTCGTGTATGACGGGAGCGCTTCCCTGGAGGACACCGTTATCCGGCTGGTGGATATTATTATCGAGGAATTGCGGGAGGATAAATCGCTGTTAGAGTTCATTTCTAAAAATTTGCATTGGGGTGTATTCCACCATGTAATTCTGGAGGGTGGAAATGAAGTGTCGGATAGTTTTTATGACTGGTATACAAAATTGGTTCAGAGCTCCGGCCGACAATTCCGCAATCATGAACTTATGATTTATATGATCGTGGAATTGGTAAATGCCACCTGCTATAATGTCATTTTGTATCAAGAGCCGGTCGCACTTGCAGAATTGAAGGAGGAGCTGTTCCATCTCATCCCAGTCATAATAAACAACCAGGAGTGTACCGGGTAAAATATTGCAAAGGCCAGGGGGGCGGCGCCGCTGTGGAAACATGGCGGCGCCCTTTCGTTATTTTTTGAACACGGCTGTTAATTTTTCTTAACAGATAAAGTAAAATATGATATAATAGATTTATAAAACACTTGACAATAAAGAATCAGCAAGTTAAATTATTTATTAAAAAATTTGGTTAATGATAAACTTTTCTGGAGGGATTTTTATGGCTAATACGAAGATTAAGCAGCACATACCAATATTTATTTCATCTACATATGAGGATTTGATTCCATATCGTGAAGAAGTACAAAGAAATTTAATGCGTCTTGAACAAATTATTAAGGGGATGGAGTATTTTGGATCAAATCCAAAAGATTCTCTTACCATGTGTTTATCCCAAGTAAAGGAAAGCAAACTTTTTATAGGTATTTTGGGAATGCGTTATGGTTCAATTGATGAGGAAAGCGGGCTTTCATATTCGCAGCTAGAATATAATGAGGCGATTAAAAATGAAATTCCAACTCTCATGTATTTAATGAGTGAAGATTGTCTTGTACCGGCTAAATTTGTTGACAGAGGAGAAAAGGCAGAGAAGCTGACTGAATTTAAGGAAGGTTTAAAAAAGCAGCATATGGTTAGTTTTTTTACATCTCCCGATGATTTAGGCAAAAAAATAGTTAAAGATGTAATGGATACGCTTTCAAACTTAGAACAGTTATCCATAGATTCCTCAAGGCTGTTAATAAATCAAAATGAAGACTATGAGGATACAATTCGTAAGTTTGTGTTGCGCCCTTTGAGATATCAGGGTATAGAAGCTGAACTTTCAATGAAAGTGGTTTCAGGGCTCAAGGGTAGTAATTTAAAAGATGATATTGTTAAAGCTTTTGGACTGGAATTGGGAGATACGCTTTCTTATGAAGTAAATATATTAGGAAGGGATGGAGAAATATTAGTAAATCGAAAAATATCAGTCTACGCAGATAAAGAAAATGCGGATTGGTTAGAAAAAGTGTTGCCGGGTAGTATAATTAGTGCTAGAATAAAAACGGCATTTTGTGCGATTAAGGAATTAAGCAGCTGGGATGAAGGGCGGATGCTTAGAAATACATCATACCTGGGTTTGATTATTATAAAAGGATTGTCAATTGAGCAGCCCGGTTAGGGATGTAATAGATTTTAGAGGAAAGGGGATTTTATGGCGGAATTATTTCAGACGCAGCATGAGAAGGAGAGAGTAATTGTTGTTGCAGTGGATCTGGGGGATGGTACGGATGTACAAGCTTCGCTCGATGAGTTAGAGGAATTGTCAAAGACGGCGGGCGCCGAAGTGGTGGGCAGGATGATTCAGAACCGTGAGGGAATTCATCCGGGAACTTATATTGGAAAAGGAAAAATAGAAGAACTGGGGGAGCTGGTCTGGGAGAAGAAGGCAGATACCATTGTTTGTGACGATGAGCTTTCACCGGCGCAGCTTGGGAATCTTCAGGATGTGCTGCAATGTAAGGTTATTGACCGCACAGTTATGATTTTAGATATTTTTGCGGCGCATGCCAGCACGAGTGAAGGGAAGCTTCAAGTCGAACTGGCGCAGCTGCGGTATCGTTCTTCCCGTCTCACTGGACTTGGAAGTTCACTTTCAAGAATCGGGGGAAGCGCTGCGGGCAGCAGCGGTGGCATCGGGACAAGGGGACCTGGTGAGAAAAAGCTGGAGATGGACAGGAGACTTATCCGGGACCGGATTTCGGTGTTAAACCGCCAGCTTAAAAGTATAGTGGTGACGCGGGATACGATGAGAAAGCAGCGGAGAGGGAACGCTTCCAAAGTCGTTGCTATTGTCGGTTATACAAATGCGGGTAAGTCGACGTTGTTAAATGCGCTTACGCAGGCACAAGTATTGGAGGAAGACAAATTATTTGCGACACTGGATCCTACGACGAGAAGCTATGAGATGGAAAATGGGCAGCAGGTACTTTTTACGGATACCGTCGGATTTATAAATAAGCTTCCGCACCATCTGATACAGGCGTTCCGCAGTACATTGGAGGAAGCGAAATATGCCGATATGATTGTCCATGTGGTGGATTGTGCGGATGAGAATTTTGAAAACCATATGCGGGTCGTATACGATACATTGGAAAAACTGGGCATACAGGATAAGCCGGTTCTCACTGTTTTTAATAAAATAGATAAGTGGGGGGATGGGAGCATACCGGTATGCAAGGATGCTTTCAGTGAGGATGTTGTAAAAATTTCTGCGAAGTATCAGACCGGGTTTGAGGAGCTTTTAAATAAAATAGAGCACATTTTGAATGCAGGTTTTGTCCGAATTGAAAAGACATTCCCCTATGAGGAGGCGGGAAAAATCCAGCTGATACGAAAATATGGAAATTTGGATACGGAGGAATACAGGGAAGCCGGTATATTTGTACAAGCTGCTATACCGGCGCAATATGTAGGCCAGATTATGGGGAAGAAGAAAGAGGACGCGGCACAGTATTAGGCGGCCGCGGCGGGAACGAGGTATCATATGAAGTCTATTACGCTGTTAGCCGCGGTAGACAGGGAGTGGGGAATCGGGTATCACAACCAGCTATTGTTCCATTTGAAAAAGGATATGGAAATCTTTCAGCAGAAAACATTGCAAAATATCGTTGTTATGGGAAGAAAGACACTGGAAAGCCTTCCGGGGGGAAGGCCCCTTCCAAACCGGAAAAATATCGTTCTTACAAGACAAACAAGTCTCTCCCGGGGAGATGGCGAGGAGAGCGGATCTCTTGTGGTGTTACACTCGCGCCGGGAAGTAATACAATATGTGGCGGATGCGCCGGAAGCGGTATTTATTATTGGCGGAGGGGAAGTTTACCAGCAATTTCTTGATATTGCATCCGACGCATATATTACCAAGGTAAATGAGGTAAAAAAGGCGGACGTCTATTTTCCTGACCTGGACCGGATGGCTGGGTGGCGTCTGGCTTTTGAAAGTGAAAAAATGTGGGATGAAAGTGGCATATCGTATCGGTTTGCTTATTATAGGCAGTGTGCGGATTTGCGCAAATGACATTATGGGATACTGTCTTTTAGGCAGAGGACGCCCCATCCGATTTCAGGACTTGGATAGTTTTGTATGGAGGGAAGATGTCGGGCTCCTTTTTGCAGGTAAGCTTTTATTTTCTGCCCATACAAATAGGGATCGTGTCCCTGGATGATGCCGTATTGCATAAGCAGCGCGGCGCTTCCTGTCACAAAAGGGGTCGCCATTGATGTGCCGGTGTTTGGAGTGTATCCACCGCCGGGGGCGGCGCTGGTGATGTCGACGCCGGGAGCGGCCAGATCAGGTTTTGGCAGCGAGAGACCAGTAAATCCCTGTCCGGAAAATGAGGCGACGCTGTCTGTGTTGCTGTCATAGGCGGCTACGGTGATTGGGTTTGTAGCGGTGGAGGGTATTGTCAGTGTAGTGTCCGGAGTGGGGACAAGAAAACGGGTCGATGGATTTATCGCATTGCCGGAAGGAAGCCACAAATCAAAACGTCCGTCCACGATGTCCGACGGGGTTAGCTGAACCTTCCATATACCGTCCTGAATATACGAATTTCCCGGGAGAGGAATCATTTCTAAGTAGATTTCCTGTGAAACGCTGTAGGGCGAAGGTTCCCCAAAATACCATAACAGCTGTGTGCCGTCCAGTATATTACGGTATGCGCCGATGGACTGTTCCGTCAGAATAACGCTGGAACCGGAAGGTGAGACGAGGCGGATCTGGAACGTGTCAATATAATTTTTCCAGAGCTGGATACTTAAGGAGGATTCATTTTCGGAAATTGCCAGTTCTATCTGCATCGTGTCAGCCGCGGATAGCATTCCGGAAGTGTGTCTGCCTTTATTACCTTCATTGCCGCTTCCGATTGCGATTGTTGTCCGGCCGAGATTGGAAAGGTTGTCGATAAACGTCTCTAAAAGAGAGCTTCCGTCATGGCTCCCATAGCTGTTTCCAAAGCTGATATTGAGCGCAAGGGGGACGTTGAGGTCCGCGGCCTTGCGGACGCAGTAATCCATGCCAAGCATCAATTCAGTCGTCCTCGGAAAACCTTCCGGGAATACATTTCCAAGTTTGACAATTAAAAGATCGCTTTCCGGGGCAACCCCTTTTTGTTCGCCCCTGCTGGCACGGCCATTTCCAGCCGCGATTCCGGCTACATGGGTTCCGTGTCCTGATAGGTCCCGGCTGGGAAAGGAGCGGTCATTTTGTTCCAAGGCGAGGTTGATTTCCTCGCGCGTAAAGATTTTTCCCCGGTTATAGAAGCTGACTTCGCCTGAGGGGTCCGTATTTTCGGGAACAGTCTGGTCCCACAGCTCGAGAATGCGTGTTGAACCGTCCTCATTGCGGAAGTCAGGGTGAAAAATGTCGATTCCGCTATCCACGATGCCGACTAAAACGCCCTTTCCCGTCAGGGAAAGAGGCGCGTTCTGGACCGGTGTGATACAGGCGGCAGAACGCGCTTCATATAACGACAGAACAAGTCTTTTCGGTTTTTCAATATACTCGATCTGGGGGAGCTGGGAGAGGGCGTCGATCGCCGTTTCCGGAATAGATATCACCGCATAACCCCCATAGAGGGGGAGTACGGATATGTAGTCCGGAAGTGAGAGCTCCCCAGAGTATTTTATTATAAGTTCCCAGCGCTTTGTCTGGGCGTCATATCCTACATTTAGGTTCTCGCTTTTTTCCCGCTGGTTTTCGTTGCTGGAGAGAGATAGTTCAAGCATGTTTTCTAATTTCTGGTCAGCCATTGTTGCCTCCAATCGGATCCTATTTTAATATTTCATTTTCATAGGCTCTTCTAAGTTTTTCCAATGCTTTTTTTTCGATTCGGCTCACGTAGCTTCTGCTAATCCCATATTTTTTGGCGATTTCCCGTTGAGTAATTTCATTTTTTTCATTAAAAGCCTGGTTTCTTGGAAGCCCGTACCGGAGGCGTATAATCTCTTTTTCACGGTCGGTGAGGGCCGTCTCTACGTATTTGTAAAGTTTTTTTACATTTTCTTCTGTCTCCATCCGCTCTGCCACGTCCTCATCGGTTGTTTCGAGCAGATCGAGAAGATTGATGCTGTTTCCCTCTCCGTCGTCCCGGTTGATCGGTTCGTAAAGGTATACTTCTTTTGCTTGCTTTTTTGCGCTGCGGAAGGTCATTAGCAGTTCATTGCCGATACATCCGTTTGGCTAAAAGGATCCATTGTTTTAAGCATTTTTCTTTTTCCGGTACTCCGTCGGTGTTACATGATAGTGTTTTTTAAATAACCTGCAAAAATAATCTACATTATTGAATCCTGTCCCCCGCAATCATCATCCGCCGCCTGTACCATATTAATTTGGATTAAGGGGGACACGCACGGAAAGATTGTGGCAGTCGTCCCGTCCCACTCGATATGGTCAATCATAAGAGGGATGATATTTTTCTGAGTGTCATAGTCGAGCAGGTTCCACAGGTTTTGGTCAAAGTGGAGCATTGTTTTTACATATTCGCGGAGTTTAGCGGTGTCTGTAGTTTTCTGTTCCTGTTGTAATGTTTCCAGTTTGTGTTTTTGTTTTCTTGTTTCGGCTGAGATTTCTTCTATACGGTGGAACAAGAGGGAAGCTGCCTCATCGGAAGCGGCATGTTCCATCGAGTGGACAAGACGGTCCAATTTTTTATGATTCGCCTCGAGGGAGTGTTTTAAAAGCATCTCTTCTGAGTCGGAAGGAGAGGGGGAATTGAGCTCGGTTTTTATTGCATTAACGATGTTGTAATCTTCCTTTTGAATCTGGCCGTACATTTCAAATAGACAGGACACAACCGATTCATCTAAGGCATTTCCCTGTATGTTTTTCTGCCTGCAAAGGCCGCCCTTGCTGCGGCTCTTTGTCTCGCATAGATAGGAAAAGCGCCGCTCTCCCTGTTCCGTCCGGGTACCTGTGCTTTTGGGCCTCATTGGGGAACCGCAGCTGCAAAAGAGAAGTCCCGATAGAAGGGAATGGTTGCTTCTGGCACGGCGGAACGCATATTTGCTCTGGGACTGCAGCTGTTCCTGTACCTGAATCCACACATTGCTTCGGACGACAGGAATGTGTTCCCCAACGGCAAGGATCCAATTGGATGTTTCATTGAACCGTCCCGCTCCATTCCGATGGTGTTCATTTGTTTTGTTGTAGCCGATAAGTCCATGTTTTCCCGTAAAGGCTTCTCTTTTGGAGTAAACGGAATAGTCCTTTTCCTTTAAATAGGTATAGGCTGGTAAATCCGCTGTACAGTACACGGGATTTTTCAGGATAAATCTCAAACTGTAGTTGGAGAAATTCACCCCGTTTCGGCTCAGGATGCCGTGGTTCATTAAATAGCTGGACAATTTGGCGAGGGAACCAAGCTCTATGTACTTATTGAAAATTTGTCTTATTGTTTCAAGTTCTTCCGGTTTTTCTTTTAGCTTAAAATAGGAACGTGATTTGCCGTGGCGTTCATAATTAACTTTTTCACTCTCGAAGCCGAGTGGCGTCGTCCCACCAAGCCATCTCCCGGTTTTTGCCAGGGCGGTCATATTGTCCACAATACGTTCTGTAATTGTGTCGCGTTCCAATTCGGCGAAAGCAGACGTGATGTTCATCATAGCGCGCCCCATTGGCTTTGTTGTGTCAAAGGATTCAGAGACAGAGAGGAACGCTACATTCGCCAGCTCTAATCTTTTTATAAAGTTCGAAAAATCCGACACGCTGCGGCTGACCCGGTCCAGCCGGTAACAAACTAAAAAATCGTACTGTGCCAGATCTTCAAGGAGTTTTTTCATGGCGGGGCGCTGAAAATTTTTTCCCGAATACCCTTCGTCTTCATAGACGGCGAAGTGGATGTGTTCTTTTTCCCGGTGCAGCATGTAGCGGCAATATTTTTTACATTCTTCAATCTGGTTTGCGATGGATTCCCCTTTTCCGGTGAACTTTGATTTGCGGGAATAGATTGCGACGCGGAGTATGTCCTGTTTCATTTTAGTTTCCCTTCTATTATTTTTTTCATAACGTCCCGGTCGCGGCTAGATAAATGAAGGGAGGAAAGAAAACTGTGAACGGCCATGTTATGTGCCTTGTACATATTATGGCGTATGTTTTTTTCTTCTCCCGCCGGCGACTTCTGGCATAGCCGTACAGACGGTATAGGAGCCCTGCGGGGCATGAGCATTCACTCCTTATGTTATCATGCTTCCTTTCAATAGTATGTCGCTGTGTGGCATTACATTAACAAAATATATCAAAATACCACTTTTTACTTGCCATTTTCCCGTTTCCTCCGTTATAATAAATAGAAGAAGGGGGTGTGCGATCAATGAGAACATTGAAAAAAATCACAGCGCATGTAATCATTCTGGGACTTTGTCTCACGGCAGCTGCACCGGGGGCAGTTCTGAATGCAAAAACAAAAAAGCCTAAATTATCAAAAAAGGCGGTTACAGTCACCAAGGGAAAGGCGAAAACGATCAAGCTTACCCGTGTGGGAAAGAAGGAAAAGGTGACATGGAAGACGAATAAGAAAAAAGTAATTCGGCTTTCAAAGAAAAAGAAGACATCGTGCAAGGTGACAGGACTGAAAAAGGGTTCCGCCACTCTAACTTGTTCTGTAAAAACAGGCAAAAAAGTTGTTAAGTTGAAATGTAAGGTGACGGTAACAGAGCCAAAAGTGGTAAACACGCCCAGTATTATAAATACATATAAGGACATTATTCCGTATATGGGAGCCGCTGTCAATTACGGGAAGACGAATCCCCGGGAGCTTAGAACGGCATCCGTATTATCTTTCGTAAAAAAGCATTTTAACAGTATTACATTGGAAAATGAGATGAAGCCGGACAACATTCTTGGCTCTGCCCCTAAGCTTCTTTCCGTAGAGGAGGCGAAGGCGAAAGGCTACTACATTCCCGGGGGATACCGTGAAGCGACGGTTCCACAGCTGAATTTCAATGAAGTGGATGGGGCCCTGACAGTAGCGGCCCAAAATGGATTGAAAATGCGCGCCCACACGCTAGTTTGGCACAGTCAGACGCCGGGGTGGTTTTTCACGGAAAAATATGATGCGTCTTCTGTTGTTTCCGCAGAAGTCATGGATGCCCGCCTGGATTTCTATATTCACAACGTAATGGCACATGTTATGGAAAAGGAAAAGTCCCTTACTGGTACAGCAGGCAGTATCGTCTATGCCTGGGACGTAGTAAATGAATATTTGCACCGTATCTCTTTTGGTGGTAAAACGTGGGATGGCGTATATGGAAATAAGGGGAAATCACCCCACTATGTAAAAAGGGCGTTTGAGATCGCCTATGAAATGCTGAAAAGTTATGGGATCCAGCATACGGTAACGCTGTTCTATAACGACTATAACACCTATTTCGGCGTGCAGGAGACATTGGATCTTGTGAATTTCATAAATAAGGATGAGCCCGCTAAAATTTGCGGCGGCATAGGGATGCAGAGCCACGTCGATGTAAAGGTACCTACCGTACAGCAGTATGGTGATGCTCTTGAGAAATTCCTTGCTTCCGGCTATGAAATTCAGATCACAGAGCTTGACTTTACTATTAATTTTGATACGGAGGGAAGTTCGGCAACCTATGCATATAAGAATGAAAAGGAGACGGAGGCCGACCAGAAAAAGTTTGTCAAGAGCCTGATGGAGACGATTATTACAAAACAGAAAAACCGTGATAAAAACGTAAATCCAAAGGGAATCACAAGTATTACCCTGTGGGGGCTATATGACAACGTTTCCTGGCGCTACCAGTGCGAGCCTCTTTTGTTTGGCACATACATTACAAAACCGAAACCATCCTTTTTCTCCTTTATTGAGGCGGCAAAGGTTTGGAAAAAATAATGAATTGAATTAATATGTAAAGGTCCCTCTGACCGTTCTTCTGTCGGAGGGATTGTTTAATGTCTGAGTGATACCTCTCCAATTTAGCCAAAGTATAGTATCGCATTGTCGATACAACGGGATGCATACGTGGCAAGGCGAACGCCCTTGCCCTGTTTATAGCTATCGATTGCCTTGATTAGACCAATGGTGCCGATGGATATCAGGTCCTCCTGGCTGTGATCACTGTTACTATATTTTTTGACAAGGTATGCTACCAGACGGAGATTTCGTTCAATGAGAATCCGCCTTGCCTCCTTGTCTCCGTTTTCGTGACGGCGTATGTATTCCAATTCTTCTTTTGCTGACAGGGGTTTGGGAAATGATTGCAATGACGACACCTCAGAAACATACGTTAATTTTAATGTATGAGCGAGTTTGGGAAATAGTGCATGGCAAAATAAGAAAAAGTAAGGCGGCATAGTTTTCGGTTTATGAAACGCAAATGTGCGCTATACGGGTGTCCTGTAACGATAATGATTCGTAAAAAGACCCGTTCATCCGTCTTTATGGCGGGCGGAAGGAACTTATGGACGGGTGGGAAGGTAAGGGAGAAGACAGATGAGAGATGAATTTGAAATTATACATCTTCCCAGGGATAAGTGGGAAGGTGCATTGATACCTATGAGGTATACAGCGGAGGAGTATTTTGATGTAAGCATTGAAAACGGCCGGGATCATTATAGTATCAAGCTTAACAAGTGCCGGTTTGACGTGCCGGTATGCCATTATCCGGAAGAGTATGATTTTCCGGATAGACTGTACCAGCAGCATTGGGAGAAAGCTTTTGCCTGGGGGATCGTCCGGGAAAGAGGAGAGGGGCAGGAGATGGTTGCCTGCATTGAAACCTGTCCGGAGGAGTGGAGTAACCGGCTGATAGTTACAGAATTATGGGTACACGAAGAGTTTAGGAGAAAGGGAATGGCACACGCGCTAATGGCGGTCGCAAAAGAGCAGGCGGCGCTTGAGCACAGAAGGGCGATTATATTAGAAACGCAATCCTGTAATGTTTCCGCGATCCGTTTTTACCAGGAAGAAGGTTTTGAGATTATCGGAATGGATTCCTGCTGTTATTCAAACCGTGATATCGAGAGAAAAGAAGTGCGGATAAACCTGGGATATTTTCCTAGAAAACAGCACATATTCACAAAAGATCAAATTGTTGTCCGAAGAGAGGAAGAATATGAGCGTCATGAGGTGGAGGAAGTTTGTATGAGGGCATTTTGGAATAAGTACCACATGGGATGCGGGGAGCATTTGCTCGTGCATAAAATGTGGGACAATGACGCTTATGTTCCGCAATTGTCAAGAGTGGCGTGCGTGGGTGATGCCATTGTTGGCTTTATATGTTATGCAAAAGCGAAATTGCGGGCTGGGGACCGTGAGAAAGAAATACTTACCTTTGGACCACTTTGTGTCGCGCCTGGATGGCAGGGGGGCGGAATTGGCGGAGTGCTGCTGGAGAAGACGCTAACGTATGCGAAAGATGTTGGATAGTGCGGAGGGGTGACAAAACAAATACAAATAAGAAAGGGACTTCCTCAATCCTTAAAAGGCTATGACAGTGACGGTTATAGTCTTTTTTCATGTGGTAATTACCGTAAGAAGTGAACTCCTATTCCCCCAAGCGGAGAAATGCCCGTCAACAATATTCCACAATCCAATTTTCCCACAATAAACGAAGGAAAACCATATATCAGCACCGAAACCAACCAATCATATCAATCCATATCACAGGAGGGTAAAAACCATGAACAAAAAGCAGGAACAGCAGATTTTAGATTATTACAGCACCACCGACAAATATATCCGTAGCAAGACACACTCCAATGCGCATCAGACTGTATTCACCAAAGAAAGCGACAAATACCAGTGGCTTGTGTTGGAGCAGAAAAGCCAGTGCGAAGTTGAGGTAAGGCAGACCGACAGTCATGGAACAATCACAGCGAGGGATAATTACGAACTGACAAGAAATCTCCCTAAGTGCGTGGGCGTGGAGCGTTTATGTGAGGGCGCAAATTTTCAGATACCTTTTAACACTGATGAAATCAACTTAATTTATCAGTTTGGGGAGCAGAGTAAAGCGGAAACGTGCGCCAGTCTGTCCGCTATTTTTCCGCAGATAAAGGACAGTGATACAAAGCAGATAGTAAGCAATACTTTGAAGAAATTAAATGCCCTGTCCGAAGAAACATGTGCAGAACTGACCGCCACCACCAAAAGACGAAAACTGACTGAGCGTGACCATTCCATAAAGACAAGGTTAGCCAGAGCAAAGGAGCAGGCAAAAAAGCTGACAGTTGCCGAGGGAAAACAGCACAGAACCCACAACAAGGGAAAGGGGGATATGGCACTATGAAACTTTCACGATACGAGCAGGAAATGATTGTTAATTACAATGCAGGAGAACAGAACGCCACCCTCTACACAAGGGATAAGGCAGTCATGCGGAAACTTGACACACTTGTTGCCGATTTTCCCGACACATACAAGCTGACAGGGCAGGACGAGGTATCTAAGACCTATTCCTTTCCGAAGTCACACGTCAGTTACCGCAAGCCGAGGGCAGTCAGCACCGAACAGAGGGAACGGGCAAGGCAGATGATGATTGAGAGAAATAAAGGAAAAATATTAAGGATTTTTTTATAGAAATATAAGTGGGTATATGATAATATGAAAAAGTTACATAGCAGTTGGATATATAAGAGGAGGTAACATGAAAAAAGCCAAAGGTATAGTGATAGTGCTATTATCTGTTATGCTTGCAGGTTGTTCAAAGATGAATAGTGAACAGCAACAGGATAATGCTATTACGACAGAACAGCAAACAGAAGAAAACCAAAGTATACAGAGTACGGAAACCGTTAAAGAAAATGAAACACCTATTGTGACAGATAATATTGTTGATTATTCTGATTACTTTCAAGGAATTAGCGGTTGTGCTGTAATGTATGATGAATCATCAGACACATATTTTCTTTACGGCAAAGAGAAATGTGAAAAGCAAGTTTCGCCGTTGTCAACATTCAAGATTATATCTGCATTGGCAGGTTTGGAAAATAATGTGCTTGAAAACCAAACTTCCACAATGGAATATAGTGGTGTAAAATACCCCATTGACACATGGAATTCAAATTTAACCTTAAAAGAAGCATTTGAAACTTCATGTGTATGGTATTTTCGGCAAGTTGTAGATATGGTTGGTCAAGAAAATATTCATGCTATGCTGAAAGAAATACAGTATGGAAATTGTGATATATCCGAATGGAACGGAAGTGAAACTAATTCATTGCCAGAGCTTAATGGATTTTGGTTAGAATCATCGTTAGAAATTTCTCCAAAACAACAAGTAGTTATGCTGAACTATATTTTTGGCAGTAAGAATAATTTTAGTACTGACAATTTGGAAGAATTAAAAAATATTATGTATATAGCAGAACTTGATAATGGTTCTTTGTATGGAAAAACAGGTTCGGGAACTGACGGTAAAGCATGGTTTGTTGGCTATATTGAAAAAAGTGATAATAAAATTTACTTTGCAATTTATCTTGATGATATGCAAAATAGAGAAGTAGTATCAGGAAATAAGGCAAAGGAAATAGCAATCAGTATTTTAAGTAATGAGGTATAGAAAATAATAAATTTATACAAAATGTAATATTGTTTACCTTTAGGTAGCGATTATCTTAACAGACAATCAGCTACCTTTTTTATTTTCAGAAACTATCAACACAGCACAGAAAGAATGAGGTATCAGAAATGATTGAGAGCAAGAATGACACAAGCAAAAACTTAGAGAAAGCATTGCAGGCATTGGAACAGGCAAAACAGCGTGTAGCCAACGAAAAGAAAAAGCAGAACGAGAAAAAACGCAAAGCCGAGAACCACCACAAGTACATCATGGGCGGTATCATTGTGAAGTATTTCCCCGACTGCTACCGCTATGACGAGGGCGAGTTAAACCGTATCTTGTCGGTTGCATTGCAGACAAGGGAGTGTCAGCAGATTATCTCTAAAATCAAAGCGGAAAGCCGAGAAACCACTCCCCCACAATCCACTCTCCCCAATGCCGAAAATGAAAGCGAGGGCGGTACGGAATGACAAAGGCGAGGACACTGGAAAGCCGAGGTAACGTATTCACCCTGTTTACAGGGTGCGCACAGATATACCACCAGAGGTGGTATGTGCGCTCTCCGAGGGGCAAGTTTCACTTGCATGGACTCCTGCGGAGGGCGTTGTCTGCCTTGCGGCAGCCAAAAGGGGAAACGACAATTCCCCTTCGCAAGCTGCGCTTGCTACCCTTTAGTGAACTTTGCGTTCAGACAAAAGCCAAAGTGCGGCTTTTATCTGCCCACAAAGTCTATGAGTGCGCCCCTCTACCCTGTCGGCAGAATGTAGGTGTTGCGTATGGGTAATGTCACGAAACAGGCAAGCACACGTTTTTCCATAGTCAAGCGGAGCAAGGGGCAGTCGGCAGTTGAGAAAGCGTCCTATATCAGCAGGAGTGTTCTTGTCAGCGAGTTTGACGGGCAGACCTACCGCCCCAAATACCATGAGGATTTAGTGCATAGTGAAATTACTCTCCCACCCAATGCGCCCAAAGAGTATGCAGACCGAGCCACTTTATGGAACGCTGTTGAACTGTCAGAGAAAGGGCAGAAATCACAGCTTGCAAGAATGTTAAAAGCG
>CAJTZF010000022.1 GCA_910584245.1 uncultured Eubacterium sp. | reverse complement strand
GCCTTAAGATTGAGAACGAAATATTAAAAAAAGCGACCGCCATATTCGCAAAAGAACAATAGCCGGGATTGTGGCTTTTATCCAGGACAATCTGACCGATTACTCCGTATCCCAGCTTTGCAGTGCTTTGAAATTCCCAAGAAGCACCTATTACAAGGCTCTGGTTTGTGTGCCATCAAACAGACGGCAGGAGTACGAAGAGTTTGGCCAGAAAGTGAAACAGGCATAGGGGGATTCAAAGAAAAGGTACGGAGCTGTCAAAATATGCCGCATACTCAATGACAGCGGGACGCCCTGCCGTGTCAAGCGGGTTCAGCGACATATGGCGGAACAGGGGCTGTGTTCTGTCGTGGTAAAGAAATATAACCACCATGCCAATCATGGCAGTGTCCCGGATGATAAGGCGAATATCCTAAAACGTGATTTTGGGACGGAAACCATCAACCAAAAGTGGTGTACAGATATTACCTACATCCATGTGCAGAAAGAAGGATGGACATATCTGGCTCCTGTCATGGATTTATGCAGCCGCAAGATTATCGGCTATGCCTATGGTGCATCTATGACAGCTGGACTGGCAGTGCAAGCGGTAGAGAATGCCTGCCTGAACGTCAGGGATACAAAAGGGATCATTTTGCACAGCGACCTTGGAAGCCAGTATACGAGCCAGGCATTTGAAGATTGCCTGGGCAGCAAAGGAATCCTGCATTCATTTAGCCGTAAGGGAAATCCATACGATAATGCCTGTATCGAATCCTTCCATTCCGTACTGAAAAAGGAAGAAATATATCTTCATACTTATCAAGATTCAAATGAAGCCCGCAGAGCAATCTTTGAATACATAGAAGGCTGGTAAACCGTAAGAGGATACATGGCTCTATCGGTTATCTAACACCGCAGCAAAAGGAGGATGAGGAACTGAAAAAACAGCATAATCTTTCAACTTTTTTTGTCCAAAGTATTGACATAGGTCCAGTTTCTTGTTTAAACTTCGGACAATAGAGAGGGTAGTTCTTCAAAATGGTATCCTCTCTAATTCTATCACGGGTTTTAGCTCCGCAAATAGGGCAACGTACCCATTCCGCATTGTATGGCTTTTTATGATTAGTTATCATTTTTTAATACCCTCAAAATCAGAAATGATACCACAGTCAACAAATGAAAAATTCCCAATCGAAAATTTCTTATCTGTAATTTTTTCGGCAAGCTGCCTGCTTTCAATAAATTCATCGATCACGATTACAAAAAATTGTTTGTCCGATTGATTGACAAGATAGAATTCTTTGTCTGTATTTTTGATACTATTAAGAACTTCAGGTATTCCAAATGGTGCATCTGTTAAAAAACCTATTGCATTATCCATGATTTTCTCTGCTTTGGTGAGTATCTGCTTAGCAGGAGACCATGTATTTTGGCATTTGGATATTTTTCTGCTACAACCATATCTTTTTTGCCTGCCTTTTCGCTCCATCTTCCCTTAAATAATTTTCTAGTATAAGTATAACCATCAAGATTGATTTCTTCTCTCATAACAGACAAATCAAGATTTTCTCCGCTGTCAAGGAGATAATCAATATGATATTAAGAAGTTTAGAAAGCTGTTTGAGGTTTTCTATATCGGGCATTCCTTTGCCGGCTTCCCATTTCGTAATTGCCTGCCGTGATACTAAAAGCTTTTCCGCCAACTACTCTTGTGTAAGTCCTGCGCTTTTCCGCGCGGATTTTAATTTTTCACCTAATGTCATCTTTGTTTTATCATTTTTTACCATTTTATAATCCTCTAAAAATTAAGTCAGCTTTTCGCTGCCGATTTCATGATAATGCCTATAATAATTCGTTACAAGAAACGCTCATTTTCACAAAGGCAACGCTCCGTAGCAAGGTTGATTTGTTGTATAAATATCCATTCGGATTACTTTTACCATCTATTATTTCCACGGTCTGGTTTTCCCAAGCCAGCCTTGTTCTGCCCAATACTTCCCGTCGAGATATTCAGGATCATTTTTATGTAGTGTCCGCTGTATCAAACGGCAGACGGAAAACTTAAGTTTTATAATCAAATTTGTGTGTGCGGGTTTTGTATAGTCTATCTGTGCGAACTTCTGAGATAGCTTTTTCACTTTCTCTGTTAGTTCTACCCGCTTTTTTTCGGATAGTTTTTCCCAAACAATATCGCAATGCGCCAGTGAAGATTCCGATTTTAGAAACTCCCCACCAAGATAAGCTGTGCTTGATATCCTTTGCCCATAGCTTTGGCTTCTAGATGATAGGGAACGAATATGACTGGGAGAAAGGGCAAAGATGAAAATTATTTGTCAATTGTACTTTTTAAAACGGCAACGGAAGTATGGTAAATCAATTTTGAAATTTCCATCGGGGATTCTTTCATTTCGCTATTAATCCAGTTTTGGACAACACTGATGCATCCGGAAATCAGATATTGAAAACGATAATCCGACGTGTCATCTTCCTTGATGTTTAATGATTTTGCCTTGTTCCGCAGAAATTCTATGGTTTCCTGTATCATATCGGATGGGAAACTATCATCCACACTGTTATTTAAGAGCAGTTTATAGATTTCACAATTGTTCTGCATATGGCAGAGCAGGCGGTATAGTGGTTCAATTTGGAAAGCTTCTTCACCAATTGCAATTTCCTGCATGCATTGTTTGCTTCTTTGCAATGTTTCCTGTTCCAATTCAGTCAGGACATCTCTTACATTATTATAATATTTGTAAAATGTGGAACGGTTTAATTCAGCAGCCTCGCAAAGTTCCGTAACGGATATCTGGTAAATTGTTTTTTTCTGGAGCAGGGCAATCAGCCCATCTTTAAACAGCATTTTTGTCAGACGTGTTCGTTGGTTTTCTTTTTTATTCATCTTACTTCCTCCTCATGTCATATACAAAATTGTAGTATTCTTTATTTTCTGCAACAAAACAGGATAAAATTGTTGGTTTCAAATCGTTATATTAAAAACTGTTGATTGTAAAAACAACACACTGTTGCTATAATGACATTATATTTTATTTTGAAGTATTTGTCAAAAGGTAAGGAGACGGATTATGAAAAAACTTGCAGACTGGATTGTGGATAAAAAAGGACTTATTTTTCTCTTTGTGGCGGTACTTACTGTTGCTGCTGTGCTTGGGATTTTTAAGACCAATATCAACTATGATATGTCAAAGTACCTGCCATCCGATTCTTCCGTTAAACAGGGAATGGAACTGATGGCAGAGGAATATGGCGATATGTCAGCGATAACAGTCATGTTTGGCGATTTGTCGGAAAAGGAGCAGACAGAGCGGAAAACGGAACTGGAAAGTTTGGAACATGTGAAAAATGTAATCTATTTGCAGGATGATGAGGCATACCAGAAAAAGAATCATTCTAAATACATGATTAATGTGTCTGCGAATACATATTCGGAAGAAGCGAGAAAGGTATTGCAGAGTATCAAGGATACCTATGGTGATTCGGCATATTTGTGTGGTGCTGTTGTTGACAATGATATGATGGTAAACACATTGTTGGAAGAAATACCGGTTATTGCATTGGTTGCCGTTGTCATTATTTTTGCAATCTTGTTTTTACTTTGTAATTCATGGGTGGAACCGTTTTTATATATGTGTTGTATTGGTATTGCAATCATACTGAATATGGGAAGTAACGTGTTTCTTCCTTCGGTGTCTTTTATGACTTTTGCGGTAGGGGCATTGTTGCAAATGGGATTGTCTATGGATTATTCCATTATGCTGATGAACCGCTATAATCAGGAAAAAAAGAAACAGGCAGACTCTGTGCTATCTATGAAAAAGGCTTTGACTAATGCGTTTAGCGCTATTACCAGCAGCTCTGTGACAACGATCGTAGGACTTTTAGTTTTGCTGTTTATGAGTTTTAAGATTGGACAGGATATGGGGATTGTGCTGGCAAAGGGGGTATTTATCAGCCTTCTCTGTATCTTTACTGTCCTGCCGGGACTGGTAGTAGTCTTTGATAAAGCAATGGCAAAGACGCATAAAAAATCATTGGAATTTAATATGAAACCACTGATGCGTTTTGCGGGGAAAATCCGTTTTGTGTCGGTACTATTGATTATACTTGTAACAATAGCAGCGGTATTTCTAAAAAACGGCATGGAAATTATTTATGTTAAAACCTTTGACAATCCGGATCAGACGAAAATTGAGGAAGCCTTTGGGATGGATAACCAGACGGTATTATTGTATGACAGGAAAGAAAATCCGGAACATATTGCGGAGTATATTGATTGGCTGGAGGAGAGGGAAGATGTCAATTCGGTACAGGATTATTCTAATACGATTGGGAAGTCCTATACATATAAGGAATTGACAGAAGACATGGATATATCTTTGGAACAGGCAAAAATGTTATACCAGATGTACAGGGATAACCAAAATTCATCAGATTATAAGAAGATTACCATGTATAATCTGATTTGTTATATGGATAAGAATGTTGCAGGAAATCCGGCTTATGCGGAGTTTATGGATAAAGATCAGATGGAACAGATCCATGATGCCAGAAAAGAACTGGAAGATGGCAAAGATAAAATTAAAGATGGCAGGAAAGAGTTAACAGATGCCGGAAAAGATTTGGAAGATGGAGAAGAAGAACTGTCGGATGGGGAAAAAAAGATTGCAGATGGGAAAAAAGAGATTGCAAAAAATGAGAAAAAACTGAAGGACAGCGAGAGGACAATAACAAAAAATGAGAAAAAACTGGCAGATAGTGAAAAGCTTATTAGAAAAAATCAAAAAAAATTGACAAAGAGCGAGAAAAAGCTTGCAGCAGGGGAAAAGCAGATTGCAAAGGCAGAAAAGGAAATGGCAGCCAATGAGAAAAAATTAGCGGAGGGAGAGAAAAAGTTAAGAGAAGCAGAAGAACAGATGCAGCTTGCCGGAATGACGGAGGAGATGATTGCAGCGCAGCTTGGCAGCCAGAAAGCAGAACTCCAAACCGCAAGGCAGCAGTTGGAGGCAGGGAAGAAGCAGCTGAAGAAGGAAAAGGCAAAACTGGTAAAAGCCAGAAAACAGTTGGAGGGAGGAAAGAAAAAGCTGGCAAAAGGCAGAAAACGGTTAGAGGAAGGAAAGAAAAAGCTGGCGAAAGGCAGGAAACAACTGGAGAATGGCAAGAAAGAGCTGGGAAAGGCAAAAAAACAGTTAGAAGATGCAGAAGAAGAAATAAAAGATGGAAAAGAGGAACTGAAAGATGGTCGGAAAAAGTATAACGATGGAAAAAAAGAACTAGATGACAGCCTGAAAATTTATGAAACTCCGATGACAGCAGAGGAACTGGCAGATGAGATGGATGAAAATGTGGAAGATATAAGAGATATGCTAAAAATACGCAGGATGTCTATGCTGGATGTGGAACAGGATACGATGACGCTGGAAGAGTTTCTTACATTTATTACAGATGAAATTTTGCCGAATAAAACATATTCTGCCGCTATTGATGAGGATATGCGTTCGGAAATTGAAGATGGGGAAACGCAGATTCGGGAAAACCGTGAACTAATGCTCGGCAAAAAATATAACCGCATGATTATATCCACAAAGTATCCATCTGAGGGGAATGCCACTTTTGCCTGTATGGGAGAACTTCAGAAAAAGGCAAAAGGATTTGACAAGAGGGCATATTTTGTTGGAGATTCTGCTATGGGGTATGAGATGGATGAGGGATTCACAGATGAGCTGAATTTTGTGACGCTTTTGACGATAATTGCAATTCTGCTTGTTGTGTTGGTTACATTTCGCTCTTTTGTCAGTTCTGCTGCATTAGTAGCGATTATTCAGGCGGCAGTATTTATTACAACGGCTATTGTAACCCTGCAAGGTTACAGCACCAATTATGTTGCCCTGATTTTGGTGCAGTGTATTTTGATGGGTGCAACGATTGACTATGGGATTCTTTTATTTGATAATTACAGGGAAATGCGGTTAAAGCTGGATAAAGAAAAGGCATTGGGAGAAGCAATGAACCGCTCAATTAAAACGGTGCTGACATCTTCGTTGATTCTTATCAGTACCTGTTTGACCGTTAGTGTCATCATGACACAGGAGATTATTGCACAGACCTGTCTGATGATTGCATACGGGGCAATTTGTTCCGTGCTGATGGTAATGTTTATTCTTCCAGCGGTATTGTTATTGTTAGACCGTGTTATTATCCGGAAAAAGAAAGGAGAACAGCCATGAGAAAAATTATCTGTATTGGAAGGCAGTTTGGAAGCGGAGGGCATAATATGGCACATGCTTTAGCAGAACGCCTTGCCATACCATATTATGACAAGAAAATTCTGGAAGATGCAGTGCTAAAGAGCGGGATGAGAGAAGAGGTTATGAAAAAAGCCGAGGAACAACTGCCAAATGCATTGTTGCATTCCATCTATTATGAGGGAAACTCCACAGAATACTATGGAAAGAGTGCCAATGAAATACTGTATATGGCACAGAGGCAGATTATTCTGGAATATGCAGAGAAGAGTGACTGTATTATTGTAGGAAGATGTGCAGATGTGATTTTGAAGGAATGTCAGGAATATGCCGTAAAAAGTATCTTTGTTACAGCACCAATGGGGCATCGGATAACAACGACAATGAAAAAGGATAATCTGGAAGAAAAGGCAGCAGCAGCTCTTATCAGAAAATCTGATAAAAAACGCAGTGCGTATTATGCTTATCATACTGGCAGGGATTGGGGAAAAGCTTCAGATTATGATTTCTGTGTCAATACAGCAACAACCAGAATGCAAACATTAGTGGATTTGTGTGAAGAAATTTATCGGAGAATGGGATAGGAAAACAATAAAGCAGGAGAATAGGGGATGCGGAATTTCCTGTTCTCTTGTCTTTTATGATGTAGGTACAATAAAGGATGAAAACCCCAATTAATTAAAGGTGGTGAGAAAAATCGGACGGTTATTGTTAATGGAATTTGATGAAGTCATGGCAGTACTGAAACGCCATTCCGGTTTTGAGATGTTCAGCATGGAGGAAGAAACGGTTATCTCCCTCCCCGGACTTACCATTTATCCGGAACAGAGAAAAATCTACCGTGACAGGCAGGAAATCCATCTGACGGCGAAAGAATACGAAATTTTGTGTCTGCTGGTATCAAACAGGGGGCAAATTCTGACATATGGTCAGATTTATGAAAAAGTATGGGGTGGAACAACATCCGGAACGGAGAACAAGGCAATCCGTTATCATGTATACCGTTTAAGAGAAAAGCTGTATGGGGTTTCCACGAAAGAACCATTCACAATCCGTTGTGTTCGTGAGGTGGGATACTGTTTTGAACTTTAATCTGAAAAATCTACATAAAACAGTCTGGTTTTGGTATCAGGCTGTTTTTTTTAACATAAGGATAACTGACGGAGCCTGACATCCGTTGTTTGTCGAAACGCTAAGTAATGCGACAAAGATATAGATATCCTCGTCTTTCGGTATGTATTCATATCGGTGGTAGAGCGCACGGCTGTTAACCGTGTTGTCGTAGGTTCGAGCCCTACTCAGGGAGCTGGACAACAGAAAAGCGGGTTGTTAAAAAGTCCTGTAAACATGAGTGTTTACAGGTTTATGCGTTTGTCTTGACATATTGGATATGTGCGTAATCCCTTGTAGATTTTGCAGGCGCTTGCTGGTGGCATGGAAAACGGCGGCCGGCAGGGGAAGGGTATTCCTCTTTCCATTGTTAGAATGACACCGGATTTTCATTCAAATATCAGGGTTGTTTAAAAACGCCTGGATATAAGGGAGTGCTGCTCCGATTAAGATGTTGTGTTTTGGCATTTTGCTTATAAGGAGGAAATCGTGTGCTTCTGTAAATGGTGTCATCTGCTGGATTTGGTCATGAATAAAGGCGATGTCTTCTTTATGCACATACTGGGCAAGGTATCCTCCAAGTATAAAATCAGTGTCATAAACTAAGTGGAGCATGTTAATAGCCTTTGCCAGATTTGTCAGAAAAATATTCCAGCGGTTTAAGGCGGAAGGTTCTTTCTGGCTCACATTGGAGAAAAAATATTCGGGTGTTTCCGATTCGGATAGGAGTGATGTCAGAGACAGCACTGTTTCCATGCAGCCCCTCCTGCCGCAGTAACATCTGGAACCATCTGGCTGTATTTGTATGTGCTCTATAGTAGAGCTGTGACCATGTTTTCCCGTTAATATTTTTCTTTTTGATATTATAGCGGCTCCCAGATGTCTGCTTAACGAAAGATAAAATGCGTCTGTAAGTTCGGGCGAGACCCATAATTCTGAAATTGCTGCACTTTCTGCATCGTGGATAAAGGAGCATGGGTATGGGAGATGTCTGGAAAACTCTATGATGGAGAGCCCGGTGCATGATAAAATCTTGCCGTACAGTACCGTCTGCTTATCTGGTGTTATCAGTCCCTGCATGGCGAAGCCGATGCCGAGAATCTGTTCGTCTACTGTTCCTAGTGAATTTTTAAATTCAAGAATTTTATCACATACGGTCTTAAAATAGGAGCTGCTGCGTTCGAATGTAATTTCATATCTGGTGTGGCCAATTTGTTCACCATATAGGTTGATCGCAATCATTTTTATTTCTTTTTTTAAGATTTCCATTCCAATACTGATACGGTAATCAGGGACAATGGAATAGGCAGCGGCTTTTCTTCCGACCAGTTCGGTATCGATCCGTCCGTTTTTTTGAATCAGGCCGTCATTTTCCATAGCTGCAAGATTTGTTGTGATGGTAGGCCGGCTCAGATGCAGGTCGTAGGAAATTTCCTGCTGTAATTTGATAAACTATTTTACAAAATAATTTTCAAGAAAGGAGAGCGTCATGGGGATTATTGAAAAAATGAAACTGGACGGGAAAAAAGGATTTGTAACAGGAGCAGCAAGGGGAATTGGAAAAAGCACGGCGAAGGCATTTGCAGAAGCCGGTGCGGATGTGGCAGTCGTGGATCTGGATTACGAAGAGGCGAAAAAGACAGCGGAGGAGCTTGCTGGGAAAACTGGCAGGAAAGTGATTGCAATTCAGACGGACTGTACGGATAAGAACCAGGTGGATGCAATGGTGGCACAGGTCGTCAGAGAACTGGGAAAACTTGACTTCTGCCATAATAATGCGGGGATCTGCATCAATGCTCCGGCAGAGGAAATGACCTATGAGCAATGGAACAAAGTCATCAACATCAACCTGAACGGCATATTCTTGACGGATATTGCAGCCGGGAAATATATGTTGGAGCATGGTGGAGGGTCAATTATTAACACGGCCTCCATGTCGGCACATATTGTCAACGTGCCGCAGCCGCAGTGCGCATACAATGCATCCAAGGCAGGTGTGATCCAGCTTACGAAATCGCTTGCAATTGAATGGGCAAAGCGTGGTGTCCGTGTAAACAGTATCAGTCCGGGTTACATCGGGACAGAGCTGACTTTAAATTCACCGACTCTGATTCCGTTGATTGAGAAATGGAATGCGATGGCTCCGCTGGGAAGAATGGGAACGCCGGAGGAACTGGAATCAATTTGTGTATATCTGGCCGGAGATACCAGTACATTCACAACAGGTTCGGATTTTATCATTGATGGTGCATTTACCTGTTTCTAAACAGACCATACATACAAGCAGATACGGCATCCGTATGAATTTCTGCGGATGCCGCAGCAGAAAGAGAAGGGGAAGCATGGAAGCAAAAAGATTGATTGTGAATGGGAAGACGGCGCTGGGAATTGAGCTTGGCTCTACCAGGATTAAGGGTGTGCTTATAGATTTTAAAGGCCAGGTTCTTGCAGTTGGGATCTATAACTGGGAAAATTCTTTTGTTGACGATATCTGGACATACAGCCTGGAGGAGATTCATACGGGAATACGCAGGTGCTACAACTCCCTGCGGGAAAATGTGGAAGGAAAATACGGCGTTTCCCTGCAGAATATCGGTTCTATTGGAATCAGCGCCATGATGCATGGATATATGGCATTGGATAAGGATGGGAAACAGATTGCCCCGTTCCAGACGTGGAGGAATACAAATACGCAGAAAGCGGCGGATGAACTGACGGAAGAAGGGGCAGTATTTTTGGACTAAACAGGCACTCTCCGTGCAGGAATCCCACTCTGCCCACCAGAGGGTGATGCAGGGACAGGCATGGCTGCAACGAATTCCGTTGCTCCGGGAACAGGGAATGTATCGGCAGGCACAAGCACCTTTGCGATGATTGTGCTTGAAAAACAGCTGAGCAGGGTTTACAGGGAAATTGACATGGTGACAACGCCCGCTGGATTTCCATGTGCAATGTCCCATGCGAATAACGGAACCTCCGACCTGAATGCCTGGATTGATCTTTTTAAAGAATTTTCAGATTTGATGGGGATAAAGGCAGAAACAGGAGAACTATTTGAAAAGCTGTATACGAATGCTTTAAACGGTGATCCGGACTGCGGAGGGCTTCTTGCATATGGTTACTATTCCGGTGAGAACATTACCATGCTCAATGAGGGGCGGCTGGCATTTCTGCGTACGGCTGAAAGCAGGTTTAATCTGGCAAATTTCATGAAGGTTCATTTATTTACATCCCTTGGGGCTGTAAAGATGGGGATGGATATACTGATGGAGGATGAGAAGGTAAAAGTGGAGCGAATCATGGGGCATGGCGGCTTTTTTAAGACAAAAGGCGTTGGACAGAGATATCTGGCGGCGGCAGTCAATGCGCCTGTTACTGTAATGGATACAGCAAGCGAAGGAGGCGCATGGGGCATTGCGCTACTGGCGGTATATATGATTGATAAGGAAATAGGAGAAAAGCTGGAGGATTATCTTGAAAATAGGATTTTTGGGGAGCTTTCCGGTGAAACAGTGATACCATATGCAGAAGAAGTGGAAGGATTCCGGATCTTCATGCAGCGTTATAAAGCAGGGCTTGCCATTGAAAAATCCGCAATAGAAGTAATGGACTGGTAAGAGAAAGGAGAATAGTATGGGAAAATGGGGAAAACGCATCGGATATGGAATCGGGGATCTTGGGTGCAACCTGGTTTTCAGCACGATGGCATCCTATCTTATGGTTTTTTATACGGATGTGTTTGGCATTACAGCTGCTGCGGCAGGAACAATGATGCTGGTGACAAAATTTATTGATGCATTCACGGATACGGGAATGGGGCTGGTAGTAGATCGGACGAATACGAAATGGGGCCAGGGGAGACCTTACTTTCTGGTGGGCGCCGTGCCGTTTGCAGTCTTTACATTTCTGACTTTTTATATTCCGAATATTGGAGGCGGAGGAAAGTTGGTATGGGCGTATGTGACGTACTGCTTTCTTTGCACAGCATATACGGTTGTAAACATACCGCTGAATACAATCGTGCCGAGGCTTACTTCGGATATCCATGAGAGAGATCCGAATGGCAGTGGCAAGTAGCAGTGCCGCCAGGCAGATTGAGTTCAATTTGGAGACAGCAGGCATACGGGGGTATTTTTCTGCTGTTGTCAGTGGGTCGGAGGTTAGGCGGGGGAAGCCGGATCCGGATATATTCCTTTATGCGGCAGAGCGGATTGGCTGTGAACCAAACATGTGTTTTGTGTTTGAGGACAGTGAAAATGGGATAAAAGCGGGTTATGCAGCGGGGTGCACTACGATTATGGTTCCGGACCTGATGGAAGCATCTTCTTCTATTCTGCCATACTGTGGGAAAATTTGCAGGGATCTTCTGCAGGCGGAGCAGGAAATAAGCAAGATGTTATCGGACTGAGATCAGCCTATATTATGTATGTTTTAGTGCCTCTCCCTACTGGGTGCAGGAGCCAATATTCTGGTAGCTACTTTGCACTCTCCTGTTCTCCATCTAATATATCAAAGAACCAATAGCCAATATATACTAATTAGAAAATGTGCTTGTTATTTGGTTTGTGATAGATAATATAAGTTTCGTTGTAGAAATAATAAGTACGGGGAAAAAGGATTACTGAGAATAAAATATTGGTATCTACAACTTTCCAAAGGGGGCTTTAATGCCCCTTTACGCATTTCATCTACTAATACCGGAATATCATTTTCATTTTTAACGCCCATTTTTCCGGCAGCACTTTCAAAGGCTGTCTGAGCTTTATAGATTGTTCTTACAGAGGCATTGCTAATGACAATTTCACCTGCTTGGTTTTGAACAAATAACACGTTATCGCCGGATTTTAATCCGGGCAGGCGGCGTATTTCTACCGGCAAGGGAATCTGTCCGTTAGAAGAAATGTTAGCTAAATTCATGAAAATTATCCTTTCTATTCTTGAAATCTAAAGAATACTTTAGGTTGATATTATTACACCCCAGCCGGTGGGGAAAATAAACATAAAAATAAAAAAAGCACAGATGTATAGGAAAACGATAATATTTCTATGGTAAACAGAAAATAAAAGTGGTATAATCAAATATATTTTAACAAGGCGTATGATGTTAAAATATATGGATGTTATGGTATACGGTTTATGCAGCTTAGAACGTTAAATTCCCGTTTTTCTGTTTATTGAGGGAGAAGAAAAGAGATGACAACGAATAAGAATACTAATTTTATATACGGATGCAGAAGTTCGACTTGAGAAGATAATAGAGAGTGCTAAGAAAAATGCACTTCCCTAATAGCGAAAGAAAGCCATGTAGTTATGCGGTGGTTCCTGATGTAAAATTAATATGGCTGGAAAGGGAATTGCAGGAGGATAAAAAGGTCATAGTCTTTTTTCACATAAGCCTTGTTCATGGTTTTGAGGCAAGAGGCATACGTAATTGTGATGAAATTCTTAAACGATTTAAAAATCGTGAAGTTCTATTATGCATGAATGGTCATAATCATGGTGATGACATAAAAATAATAAAGGATACCTTGTTTTATATTGTTAATGCTTCGACTGGATTTTAGTGGGATTGTACAGAGAAAATCACAATTTATGGAGGAGGAAATGAAAACCCCTATTATAGAAACAGAAAGAATGATATTAAGGCCATTGTCTGTTATGGATGCAAATGATATATATGAGAGATGGACTTCTGATGATCGCGTATCAAAATATGTTAGATGGTGTACACATAATTCTGTCAAAGATACAATGGAATGGCTAAAGGTTGAAGAAAATAATATTTTAAGTGATAGAATATATCAATGGGGATTTACATTAAAAGATAACGGATATCTATTTGGGAGTGGCGGAATTAATTTTAATGAAGAAGAATGCATTTTCGAGTTGGGTTATAATATTATGCACAAGTATTGGAACCAAGGGTATACAACAGAAGCAGCGAAGGCAATTCTTGAATTTGCTGTTGGGGAATTGAAACAGAGTAAATTTATAGCTTGGCATGCAGTAGATAACCCTGCATCCGGTGCGGTATTGAAAAATGCGGATTTGTTTATGAACATAATGAAATACATACCAAATTTGATGGTGTGGCTTCTTATGATACAAAGAAATATAGGCTTGCTATTATATAGAAATTTGTTTCATAATTTATTCTGACGGTAACCAATTGGAACGAATTGAGGATGCGGATGGAGGAATGGCTTAAATGACAGAAATTAAGTTTTATGAAAATGTAGCGGATGAGTTGCTTAAGTTTGTTGTAATAATATCTAAGACACAAAATAAATATGTATTTTGCAAACACAAGAATAGAGATACATGGGAGATTCCCGGAGGGCATCGGGAATCTGGAGAAAATATTATGGATGCGGCTAAAAGGGAACTGTATGAGGAAACGGGAGCTTTGGAATTTACTATAAAACCTGTTTGCGTATATTCCGTTACGGCACCAGATAATTATAATAATGGAGAAGAATCTTTTGGAATGTTGTTTTTTGCCGACATAAAGCATTTTGAAAAAGAGCTACATAGTGAAATTGAAAGGATTGTACTAATGGATGAATTGCCAAAGAAGTTGACATATCCCAATATTCAGCCCCATTTGATGGAAGAAGCAAAGAAGCGAGGAATATTTATGAAATGTTGAATGGGACAGAAATACAAGTCTGATTAAATGCTATAAAAAGTGTTTTATCATATGGATGAAATTTAAAATATTGTTATTAAATGGGTGAATGTGATTGTATAAAAAGCCAATCTCACGAGGAGGGATTGGTTTTGAAAGATTTATTTCTATGAGAGAGGACGAGTTTAATTCATATTCAACGAATTGCTTTACAACACATGATATGCCAATGCCCATTTTGGCAAATTCTATAAGCATATCCATATCATTAACTTCTAAAATATGGGATGGAATTATATTATTTTTAGCATAGTAATTATTTATATGTGTACGGGAACCATTATCTTTGTTGAGTAACATAATATTTCCATATTGAAAAATTTCATCGTTTGTACAGTTGAATTTATTTCTATACGAAGGAGTACAAACAAATATATATTCAATTATCCCTAATGAATGATATTGGGATTTTCCTAAATTGTTTGGTTTTGCTACAAGGGCTAAATCAATATTGCATTTCTCAATCATAGAGCAGGCATTTGATGAAGAGGTACAGGTAATAGATACATCGGTATCGGGATATTTATGCGTAAACGCTTTAAGGTAAGGCATAAGAAAGTATTTGCACAATACATTACTGGCTGCTATCCGTAAGTGTCCCGTATTTTTTGATGATTTGAGAATCTGTTCTGTATCAGAAAGCAAATTAAATGCTTGTTTTGCTCTATCATATAGTATTTTTCCGTTTTCTGTGAGAGTAACTCCTTTCGGTTTGCGTATAAAAAGTGTGGTGTTTAAGCTCTTTTCAAGTTTTTTGATTGCAATACTTACAGCAGGCTGAGAGAGATATAATTGTGTTGCTGCTTTTGATATGCTTTTACATTCTGCTACCGAAAGAAAAATTTTATATTTAGCAAGGTTATCAAAAGTGTTCATACCGCATCTGCCCCATAAGAAATATTTATGTGTTTTATAAAATACATATATTTGAATTATAACACTACAGATGATATAATTCAATGCAGAAAATAAAAAGGCGGTGTATTGTATGAATACGTTTGAATTTGATGGAAGAAAATACAAAAAAGCTTCTATACACCAGAAGGAGTGGGGAAATACACTGATTTCAGAACTGAAACTCAAGGGAAATGAAAGAGTATTAGATTTAGGTTGTGGAGATGGTGTTTTGACAGAACAACTGTCTTTAGCAGTACCAAATGGAGAAGTATTAGGTATTGATGCCTCAATCGGGATGATAGAAACAGCGAAAGGCATTATAAAGGATAACATGGATTTTCAACAATTGGATATTAACGAGATAAATTATGAGAACGAGTTTAATGTTATTTTTTCGAATGCGGCATTACATTGGGTTAAAGACCACAAGCGGTTGTTGGAAAACGCGTATCAGGCATTAAAAATTCAGGGAATAATATTATGGGATTTTGGCAGTTCTGGTAATTGCGCCAATTTTATTGATGTTATTTCGAAAAAAATAACAGATGATAAATTTGCACGTTATTTTAAAGCTTTCGAGTGGCCGTGGTTCATGCCGTCAAAACCCCAATATGAACAATTAATATCTTTGATTGGTTTTTCTGATTTTACAATTATGGAGATGAACAGGGATAGGTATTTTTCAAATGCAGAAGAAATGATAAGATGGATAGACCAACCTTGTATTGTTCCCTTTCTTAAATGTGTACCCGGTCAAGTAAAAAAGGTATTTCGTGATGAGGTCGTGGCAGAAATGGTAAAAAAGACGCGGCAACCAAATGGAACTTATTTCGAAACTTTTCGCAGACTAAAAATATATGCAAAAAAATAAATAATACAAAAGGGAGGAAAAAAAGTGATTCATATTGCCATTTGTGACGATGAGAAATTTATGTTGGATCAAATTAGTAAAATGGTATTTGATTTTTTTCATGGTAAGAATATGGAAATAGTAATTTCCAGGTTTTCCAGTGGAAGGGAGTTGCTGGGAGCGGAGGGAAACATTGATATTTTATTTCTTGATATACAGATGGCGGGGATCGACGGAATGGAAACCGCCAGGAAGCTTCGCAGCCGTTGTTTTAAAGGATTTCTCATTTTTGTAACTGTATTGCGGGAAATGGTATTTCAGTCATTTGAGGTACAAGCGTATGATTACCTTGTAAAGCCGATTGAGAAGGTGCATTTTGATAAGCTTATGGAACGGCTGTATATTTCTCTGCGGAATGCGGAAGAAGAGGTATTGCTTGTGCAAAAGGGAGGAGAGTGCAGTATTATTCCTATTGATGACATTATTTTTTGTGAGGTCATTAATCGGAAAGTATATTTGCATCTTGTGTCCTCAAAAGTTGTTGATTATTATGACCGGATAGAAAAGCTTGAAACGAAGCTGGGTGAAAAGTTTTTTAGATGTCATAGAAGTTATTTAATTCATTTAAAATATGTGAGAAGCTACAAAAATGGAATGGCATGTCTGGAGGGCGGCAAAGAAATTCCTATATCGCGCTTGAGAAGTAAGGAGTTCTCCAATGTGATGATGCAGTATATGAGACAACGGGGGGTATGATGTGGAACGTCTTTTAGATTTCTTTTATGTATACATTATGGGAAGTATGGAAATAGTGGTAGGATTCTATTTTTATATGAAGTTTTTTTATAAGCGTGTAAGAAGAAGTTGTTCTATTTTATATGCGCTTATCGGAGCGGTTATTGTAATGGTTATTCCCCAGGGAAGCATAGCTGAGTTTTTTGCCTATTTTCTCGTACTTGTGGCAGGCGGTGTACTGATTTGCAAAGCGGGCGGCATGCTTGCGGTTATATACGCGGTTATTACGATTGAAATTATGCAGCTCAGTTTTGGTATTTTTAATTCTTTATTATGTTTATTATATCCGAGGATCGCCAGGGGCATCCTGGGGTTATTTTTTATGGTATTGGGAAATGGGGGAGCATTGTGTGTGTCTGCTATTTGTTTTCATATCGTGTATAAATATTTTTTGTTGGATGGGGAGATAAAGAGTAACTATATGCTTATTATGCTGACCCCTACAACTATGATATTTTTTTCAGGCGAATATTTCCGCTCTATTATTTATGGCAATACCGTTACGACAGACGCCAGTGGAAACATTATAGACGCTAATATAGTAAATTCAAATCACTTTCATGTGCTTTTGATACAAGTTTTGGGACTTGCGAGCCTGTTTTGTATTATGTATGCGTATAAAAGACTTACGGAAAATTTTCATTTACAAACGGAACTTTCTTTGCTGGAGCAGGAGGAGCAGTTTCTTCACCAGTATGTGGAGGAGGCCAGGATGCGATATGAAAAAACAAAGTCTTTCCGCCACGACATAAAAAATCATATGACGGTTGTAAAAGAGCTTCTGAAGAAGAAGGAGACGGGGCAGGCATTTCATTATGTTGAGGATATGCAAAGTATGACGGAGGATCTGTCGTTTTGCTGCAGTACGAATAATCCCGTGGTGGATATTTTGGTGGGAAATAAACTGGGGATTGCCAGGAGCAATGGGATCGGGGTCAGCTGCTCCTTAATTTTGCCATATCCCTGTTCGGTGAGGGATATTGATTTGTGTATCATTTTGTCAAATGGATTGGATAATGCGATTCAGGCGTGCCAGAAGATAGACAGCGGTACAGAGAAATACATCCGTGTGTCCAGCAGCACACAGGGGGACTTTATTTTGCTGGAAATTGAGAATAGTATCCGAAGGAAGGAGTTGTTTAAAAGAGGAACAGGACTTATGAATATAAAGGCGGTAGCAGAAAAATATGAGGGTGCAATAAGCGTGAAGATGGGGGATGCCTCTTTTAGTTTAAGTGTACTTCTTGTCATTTCACAACAATCTCCCTGCATTCCGCATCAAATTGGTTAAGCTGCTCTTTCCGATAGACGAAAAAGAAGATAAAATATTAAGGAGGGCAATAATATGTCGATGGAAATTCAAAACAAGTATGGCAGCTATTATGAAAATGATTTGAGGGCAGCTGGAGGCAGACCGGTAGAGGAAGCAGAAGAGGTAAAGGAAGCGGGTCACAGGAAGCCAATACAGGATGAATATACCAGTAGCGAAAAATCAGGCAGAAAGCCGAGTGGTCTGTATCATTTGGGAGAAGACGGGCATGGAAATCCAAAGATTGTGTTCGATGACCCAAAAAGACCCGGCGGGGATGAAAAGAAAGTTGAAGAGTGTACGACCAATACAGACCAGGTTGACAGGAACATTGATAAGCTGAAGAGGGAGAAGCAACAGATTGAACAGAAGATTAAGGCGCAGAAGGGGGATGAAGAAAAGGTCAAGATGCTGGAACAGAAGCTGGCGCAGATTGAGAATGAGTTGAGTCAAAAGGATAATGACACATATAGGCGGCAGCAGGCAACACACGCATAAAGAAAAGAGACTAAGGGGCGCGCTTTTCAGCCGCCCCTTTTAAGTGGTTTAAACGTTTTTGCATCGTATACGCGGACGCCGGAACGCAGTCCCTCGCTGTCGACTAAATAGAAGTAGTCGCCGATAAATATGCCACGGGCGTTAGTAAAGCTTAAGTCCTTTGGGGTGAGTGTGGCGACGTTGTGGAAGCCCTTTTCACTGTACGAGTACAGCCGGTAGGAGGGATCGCTTTTATCGGAGTAGACGCAGAGCCCGATGATGTTTCGTTCCACATCTACAAGTATAGCCTTGTGGTTATCTCCTGCCAGGCCAATGGAGTCCTTTTCGAGAAGCTTGCTGTGTGCTTCGCGGACAGAGGAATCCGAGGAGATATCGAACATGGAAAGCTTAACCTGTGAAAGTCCGTTCTTTGTCTCATTGCTTCCGATTCCCAGAAGAAGATGATCCCCAAACGTGTGCAGGTAATCGGAAAAGCCGGGGAGTTTTAGTTTGTCTTTTACGACGGGTTTCTCCGGGTCCGATAAATCGACAAGAAATACAGGGTCTGTTTCCCGGTAGGTGACGAAATAGGCACGGGCGCCTAAAAACCTGGCGGAGTAAATCCGCTCGTTTTTGGCGAGTTTTTCGACGCTGCCGGTTAGTTCTAAATTTTTGTCAAGAATAAACAGTCCATTTGAGGCCGAGCCGTTCTGGTGGTACGTTGTGGCGACAAATCGAAGATATCCATTGTACTCGTCCATTGAAAATTGGTTATTTAGTACGCCGTTAAAAGTTTTTTGGGTGAGGGCTGTCAGTTTGCCATCGCTGTATTTATACTTGCTGATTGTAGTTTTTGAGCCGTCCTCATAAAAAGAAGAGCCCACAAAGATATGATTTTCACTAACATAGCATACGCCCCCTGCACCGAGGATGGACAGACGGTCGGAAAAGGAATCGCCGTTTGTTATGTCCAGGGCCGTCAGTACGAGATAGGAGCTGGAACGTGTACGCTTCGGTAAATATAGCCGGTTTTCCGGGATAAGGCTGTCGTCTGTCATTGGGATATAGCATGCTTTATCGTCCTTTTTGCCGGCAGATAAAACGTGCATCGTAGATAACGTATATAAGTAATTTCCGTTTTTTCTTGAAGTGTCATAGGCGCCCGACTGGGTTCTCTCGGAGCAAAGAACCGGTTTCTTTGCGTTTGCGACGTCGTAAATGGCGATACGGGTTTTCGTAGATGTGAGAAGATCCGTATCGGCCTGTTTCGAGGAGGAATGGTCATAGGAGGAACTTAATTCCACGTCTGTGCTCCAGAGGGAGCCAACCACGATCAGGCGCGTTCCTTCGAGATACAGTTCCGAGACAGAGACTTCGTTGAGTTTAATTTTGGAAAGCTGTTTTGTAGCTCCGCCGTTTGCGTGGTAAATGTGTATCGCACTTCCGTAGGCGGAGGAGGAACAGCTGTAAATGTAAGTACCATCGGTCTTTACGATATCGCCCTCGTCTACTCCCTGTACTTGAAGGTCTGTTTTTGTGTAATTATCCGTTTCTGCATGGTCGGCGGAGCTTGCAGAGGAAGCGTTTTTTTGTATACCGTTTTGAATGGGTTCCCCGGATGATACTCTTTCGGCGGACCCTGCACGGAAAGTGCCTTTTTGCATATCATTTTCCATTTGGGTGCCCGATACTATTTCCTTGGACCCATCTAAGTAGGTGGAGTATCTGGAAATAGTTTTCCTCAACTGTTTATAAGTGGTGTGTGGCATGTTTGGTTCTTCTTCCGGAATGACGGCAACGCAGTTGCCAGACACGGCGTTGTTTTCCTTTTCCGGTAATATTCCGTCCGTTATGTCGAGGGCATTTCCGGCCACCAGCAACAGGAGAGCGCAGATGGCGGCAAAGGCGGTGCGGTTTACGAGCCTGCCGGCATGAAATAGGCGCCGTTCCTGTTTTTCTTTCTGAAGCTTTTGTTCTATGTGTTTTGGCGTCAATGAATCCGGAACCGGAATTTGTTCACTTAGTTTTTTCCATTTTTCTTCCATGATTTCCTCCATTCTGAAGCGTCTTACACGGACAGCGCCGCAAATTCATACGATGCGGTCTGCGGGATTTGTGGCGCTTCTGCGCAAATCCCCGGGCGTCAATAGTTATTCAGAGAATTTGTTCGCTTTTTATGGTTGTGTATCGTCGAGGAATTGTTTCATTTTTTCAAGGGCACGTTTTTTGGAGGAGCGTACGGTGCTCTCCTTTTTGTGTACATACCGGGCAATCTCGCGGCTGTTGTATCCGGCAAACAGACTTAGTCCGACGATAAGCCGCTCTTGCTCAGACAATGCAGAGAATGCCTGTTTCAGTGCGAGATGCTCGGATAAATCGACCGAATACAAATTGGATGAAAAGTCCTCCGCCATATCATAAGGAATCACTTTTGATTGCAGCCGGAATTGCTTTTTGCACTCATTTGCGACGATTTGGAACATCCAGCTGCGAAACGATGAGTTTTTCCGCAGCTTATGTATTTGTTCAAAGGCGTGGAGGACGGCGGTACTTACTATGTCCTCCGCCTGCTCCGAATGTTCCATCGTGCAGTAGGCAAAGCGGTACAAATCCTTGTATATTTCCTCGTATAGTGTGGCAAAGGCATGGGCGTCGCCCTTTTTTGCCTGTGCCACAAGAGTTTGTGTACATGGTTTCATTGATTCATCCCTTTCATTTTACCGGTAAATTTGCAACAGAACGTTGTTACGAAGGATTCTATATATAAGAGAAGCGAACATGGTAAAGTGTTGCAGGAAATCAGAAAAAAATTTTTATTTTTTGGCAAGAAAGCAAACCCACTCGCCAAGTGTCTCTTTTGCTACGATAGAAAAGCTGTTTTGCAGGAGTGCGCGTTCGACTTCATCGGCCCTTGTGTCAAGTATGCCGGAGGTGATAAACAATCCTCCCTCTGCTAAGAGGGGACGGATCACGCCGGAAAGTGGAATAATTACGTCGGCGAGAATGTTTGCGGTGATGATATCAAAAACGGCGTCCGGCGTCCGGCTTGTTTTCAGTTCGTCCATAAGCGTACGCCCGCTGCTGGTTTCCGGGGCGGTGAACGTATAGGAGTGGTCTGACGCCGCATTTTGTATGAGGTCCCCGGTGTAGAGATCATACCGGCCAGCGGCAATGTGATTGACTTTCATATTTTCTTCTGTTACCCCTACGGCTACTTCGTCAATATCCGTGGCAACCACATGGGAGGCGCCGAGTTTCAGGGCTGCGATAGAAAGGATTCCGCTTCCGCATCCGACGTCCAGCATGTTTTTTCCCTGGCAGCCATACCGGGAAAGCGCCTGAATGCATAGCTTGGTCGTTTCGTGAGTGCCTGTTCCGAAAGCGATACCAGGATCGATGTCAAGGAGGATGTCCCGGTCCGGCGAGTAGTCCGTTGTCTCTGCGGATTCCCAGGTGGGTTTGATGATTACGTTATCCGCGGCACGAAATGGCTGGAAAAATGTTTTCCAGTTGTTCATCCAGTCTTTATCCTCTGTCTCCGACCGGCTGACAGTGCCTTTTCCGATGTTGGCGTATTGTTTTATTTCCTGAAACATTTGATTTACCTTGAGGGTGATTTCTTCAGGATGGCATTTTCCGGGTTCGATGTAAAAATGAATTTTGGCGGAGCCGTCGTTATATACCGGGTCGGGGAGGAGGTCCACATACATCTGTTTTTTATCGGATTCGCTGAGGGGGACGTGGTCCTCGATTTCGATTCCCTCAACACCGGCCTCGTCCAGCATATAGCTGAGAAGATCCACGGCGTCGGTATGGGTGTCTAAAGTAAATTTAATCCATTTCATAACAGAAACATCCTTTCTACTACTGTATTGTTTGTATTCTTATTGTAATAGATCGCAAGCGGAAAGGCAATAAACAAAATTTATTTGATGATTGCAGAAGCGCCGGCGTTCCTGTTATAATGGGCAGTGAAAGGGAGGAGAGCAAATGGAAACAGACATGGATGAGGTTTATATGCGGGAAGCGATCCGGCAGGCGAAAAAGGCATACGCGAAGGAGGAAACGCCGATTGGCTGTGTGATCGTACGCGGAGAAAGGATTATCGCACGGGGATACAATAAACGAAATGAGAAAAAAAACACACTCGCGCATGCGGAGATCCTTGCGATTCACAAGGCAAGCCGTGTCGTCGGGGACTGGCGGCTGGAGGACTGCACGATGTATGTCACGCTTGAGCCGTGCCCGATGTGCGCAGGTGCGATCGTGCAGGCGCGCATAAAAAGGGTGGTGGTTGGCAGTATGAACCCGAAAGCGGGATGTGCGGGTTCGGTTTTGAATTTGCTGCACACCGAGGGGTTTAATCATAAAGTAGAAATTCGCAACGGCGTAATGGAAGAGGAGTGCAGTGCCCTGATGAGTGGCTTTTTCCGGGAGCTCCGGCTGAGGAAAAAGGGGAACTAACAGAATAAGACAAAAGTTTTACAGTTCTACTTGAAGTAGTTCATGGTTTGTGTTATAATTTGTTGTAAAAGTCCTAGACAGCCATTATGTGGATGGGTATGTTTACATGTACAGATGTATGGTCGTTGGACTTTCATTTTAGGCACATTTTTAGAAAAGGAGATTTTCACAATGAATAGTAAGGTGAAGGGCATTTTACAGATCTTACTCATACTGCTTGTGACGGCCGCTTTAGGTGCAGTGGCATATGTCGGCGTTGGGGAAGGTCATTGGGGAAGTGCAAAGAATATTCGCTTAGGTTTGGATCTTGCTGGCGGTGTCAGCGTCACTTATGAGGCGACGAAGGACAATCCGACTGCGCAGGAAATGAGCGATACGGTTTATAAGATGCAGAAACGTGTGGAAAATGAAAGTACGGAGGCATCGGTATACCAGGAGGGAAAAAACCGGGTAACGGTTGATGTGCCCGATGTGGATGATCCACAGGCGGTGCTGGACAAGCTTGGGAAGGCGGGTGCCCTCGAGTTTGTATTGTATACGGATTGTACGATCACCGACGATAAAACTGCCACTTATGATAAAGATAAGGTTCTTATGGATGGTTCCATGATTTCGACGGCGGAGGCTACAACACAGCAGAAAAGCGCAACCGGTTTGAGTGAAAACGTGGTTAAGATTACGTTTACCGGCAAAGGCGCTAAGAAATTTGGAAAAATTACGAGTGAGCACGTCGGGGAGCAGCTTGCGATGATTTATGATGGGAAAGAGGTTTCGTCCCCCAATATCGAATCCGCGATTACGGACGGCGTGGCTATCGTTTCAGGAAATTTTGAGAAATTTTCAGATGCAGAGGAGATGGCGTCTACGCTTCGAATCGGGGCGCTGCCGCTGGAGTTGAAAAATATCCGTTCCAATATTGTCGGTGCAAAGCTCGGTGTTACTTCACTTGAGACGAGCCTTTGGGCGGGTGTTGTCGGTTTCATTCTCGTCATTATTTTCATGATCGTGATGTACCGCGTACCGGGGGTCGCTGCGTCTCTTGCATTAGTACTCTATGTGGCGGCTACGCTGTTTGCGTTAAATGGACTGGGTGTGACGCTTACCCTTCCGGGTATTGCGGGAGTTATTCTTGCAATCGGTATGGCGGTGGATGCCAACTGTATTATATTTACGAGAATCCGTGAGGAGCTTGCCACTGGAAAAACGGTTCGGTCTTCTATTAAAATCGGTTTTGAAAAGGCGTTATCCGCTATTATAGACGGAAATGTCACGACGCTGATTGCGGCTGTCGTTTTGTATATTAAAGGATCCGGAACGGTTATGGGATTTGCCCAGACACTTGCGATCGGTATTATTCTTTCTATGTTCACAGCAATTTTTGTGACGAGGTGTCTGTTATACGGATTCGTTGAGATAGGGCTTGACAGTGCGAGTCTGTTTGGAGTGCAGAAAGAGAGAAAGACGATTAATTTTGTCGGCAACTCCAAAAAATATATCGTGATATCTGGAGTTCTCTTCCTGCTCTGCATCGGCGGCCTTATTGCAAATAAGGTAAGGACGGGACAGATTTTGAACTACAGCCTTGATTTTATGGGTGGTTCTTCTACATCCGTTACCTTTGAGGAAGGTACGAATGGTTTTGACGGCAGCGGAAATGCCAGTGATGAGTTTAAGAATGAAGTGACAGAGGCAGTGAAGGCGTCGGCAGGCGTTGGAGATGCTGAGATTTCAGATGTAGCGGGAGAGAGGACACTGATAGTCCGCACGACAGATCTGACAGAGGACCAGCAGAAGCAGGTAGTGGCGGATCTCGGTTCGAAGTATAATGTGACGAAGGATAATATTGAAATTGAGACAATTTCTGCATCTGTAAGTAATGAGATGAAGAGCGACGCTATTGTCGCCGTTGTGATAGCTGCCATTTGTATGCTTATTTACATCTGGATCCGGTTTAAGAATCTTGCCTTTGGTGCAAGTTCTGTGCTGGCCCTGATTCATGATGTTATCGTTGTGCTTATGGTATATGCGGTCGGAAGCGCTTTCATTTCTGTCGGCAGTACGTTCATTGCTTGTATGCTGACGATTGTCGGATATTCGATTAACGCAACGATCGTTGTATTTGACCGTGTCCGTGAAAACCGCAAGGCGGCAGGAAGCCGCGCGGATGTGGCACAAATTGTGAATGATAGTATTACCCAGACGTTGGGCAGAAGTATTAATACTTCCATTACTACGCTGATTATGGTACTGGTGCTCGCGATAATGGGTGTTGACGCGGTGCGCCAGTTCGCGATACCGCTTATCGCCGGAATCATTTCGGGATGCTATTCGTCGGTATGCCTGGCCGGAACCGTTTGGTTCTTTATGAATAAAAAAATGAAGAAGCGGGCCAAAACCGACAAAGCGTAACATGTATAGAAATATAAAAGGTGCACATACTAGGTTTAAATGTATGTGCACCTTTTTTGGTGCGTGGAAATGAGGGAAGTCATGGAAAAAATAATCGGGAAACGAAGTGTTCAATTTGAGATTCCACCTTGTATCGTCGGCGCCGCGTCTGTGGCAGGGGAGAAAGAGGGAAATGGCGCCTTTGGCAAATATTTTGATATCGTGGAACCCGACCCGCTTTTTGGCGGCAATACATGGGAAGAAGCGGAGAGTAAAATGCAGCATATTGCAGCGGATATTGCGATCCGCAATGCGGGTCTTGAGCCGGAAGATATCCGCTATATTATAGCTGGGGACCTGTTGGGGCAGCTGATTGCCACCTCGTTTGGCATAATGAATTTTAATATCCCCATGTTTGGTGTATATGGCGCCTGTTCAACGATGGGGGAATCGATGGGAATCGGTTCCATGCTTGTGGAGGGCGGATTTGCGGAGTATGTAGTAGCTCTGACGTCCAGCCATTTTGCCAGTGCGGAGAAGCAATTCCGCTTCCCGCTCGCCTATGGAAACCAGAGGCCATATTCGTCTACGTGGACGGTGACCGGAAGCGGCGCCGTCGTGATTGGCAGAGGCAACGGAAATTGGAAACGCAAAGAGACTGCGTATGTGGAGATCAAAGGAATTACAACGGGAATTATTACAGATTATGGAATCAAGGACAGTATGAATATGGGGGCATGTATGGCTCCGGCAGCCTGTGACTGTATTTTGAACAATTTTAAGGATTTTGGCATTCAGCCGGATTATTACGATAAAATCATTACAGGCGATCTCGGAACGATCGGCCAGCGTATTTTAAAAGATATGCTGCTCGGATATGGGTATGATATTGGAAAACAGCACATGGACTGCGGAACAGAAATTTACTACAATGAAGAGCAGGATACAAATGCCGGCGGCAGTGGCTGTGGGTGCAGCGCTATAACGCTGACAGGTTATATTTTGTATAAGATGCGCAGGCATGATTGGAGAAGGGTTTTATTTGTACCTACGGGGGCGCTTCTTTCCACCGTCAGCTTCAATGAGGGAAATTCCGTGCCCGGGATCGCTCACGGTATTATGCTGGAAATAAAAAATGATTAGTTGAGGAGGTACAGAGATGGATTATTTGATTGCGTTTTTGATTGGCGGGGCAATATGCGCTGTGGTGCAAATTATTATGGATAATACCAAACTTTTGCCCGGGCGGATTATGGTTATGCTCGTATGTGTAGGCGCGGTATTGAGCGCGGTGCGTCTTTATGAGCCCTTTGCGGAGTGGGCCAAGGCAGGAGCGACGGTGCCGCTCATCGGGTTTGGGCATCTGCTGTTTAAGGGCGTGAAAGAGGCAGTGGATAACCAGGGGTTTATCGGGATTTTTTATGGCGGTTTGGAGCAGGCCGCGGCCGGAATCTCGGGTGCCTTAATTATTAGCTATCTGGCAGCGCTTGTATTTAAGCCAAAGATGTCGTAAGTGGAAGATTGTGACATGATAGGACGCAGGGAAAAAGTTCCGGTACCGCCGGTGTTCCCTGGCGTCTTTTTTGTGTGGGCCCAGTATGGGCGCAATCTAATCGGTGAAAGTCCGTAACACGCCCCGGTAGTGGGAAGTGTACAGCCAAGAGCAAGGGTGTCCATTGTGAGATGAAATCTGAAGAAAGCCGGAGGCAAAGCTCTGGTCTGGCGAATAGAAATCATATCAGGCTACGGTTAGGGATAAGACTGCATAACAAGTCGAATGAGATGGTATAATAAAGCTGTAACACCTACACAGGAATAAATGATATAATTCAAATGAAAGTGGAAAAAATGGCAAACACTAACAAGCGTTATGAGCCTGAATTTAAAAAACAGATGTCCGTTTAGTCTTAGAAGAAGGCAGAACCATCGCAAGCGTCAATAAGAAGTATAACTTGGGCGAAGGAACTGTCCGAGGCTGGATCAGACAGTTTGAAGAAGAATGCAAAACGAATCCAGAGACAAATGAAAAGGGAGAACCGTTTCCTAAAATAAAGCCATAGCCAGCAGAGCCGGCATTGCATTCTTCGTAAAGGAAACCGAATAGAACAATACAAATTTATTGGTGAAAATCACAGGGAATTGGGAGTAAGATGGCTTCTCGTCCGATTCCGTCTTTATCTGAATGCCTACTACAGCTATAAAAAGAACAAGAAGGCCGTTTATCTGGAAAATAAAGAAAAGAAGAAACAGGAAATATTAGATATCTATTATGCATATGATAGGCGTCCGGGTTACCAGATGATGGTCATATTTTTAAGAAGACGGGGAATCAGCCTGAGCAGAACAACAGTACTTAAGTACATGAGGGAACGGAAACTCAGATCCTTTGTGATACCTAAAAGACCAAGATACCATAAAGGAGACTGTTATAAAAAATTTGATAATCTGTTAGAACAGGATTTTACAGCATCAAAACCGAATGAAAAATGGTGTACGGATTTTACTTATCTGCATTTGGCAGACGGAGAAAAAAGGTATAACTGCAGCATTATGGATTTGTATGATAAATCTGTTCTGGAAACCGCAAACAGTAGAAGGATGGATGCAGAATTGGCCATACGTCCTCATTCATCAAATGGATATATAACACCATTTGAAAAGAGATATACGAAACAATGAAATTTGTTCCGTGGTAATGTTACAAAAATACTTGATCATCTCAAACATATTTATGTAGAAATACTTTTGTATTGTTAATATTTTAGAAAGCGACGGAGAAATATATTTAATAAAGGAAGAACATGAGGTTCTTGCACATTATCTGGCGATATAACAGAAAAAGGAGTCTGCGGAGCGGCGTAAGTATTACCGTTTCGGACACGTTCATGCGAAGAAGTATGGCATGATTTAAGTCATACAGATTTTTTTTCATATCATGTTTGATTTCTGGAATAAGGAGGTGTAAAAATCAGGAATTACCACAATGGTCAGATGGGTTTATAGAGCGATTGGATAAACTTATAGCTAAGAGATTGCGGCAGAATGATAGCTATCAGAAACTAAAACTGGATGAAGAACACATTTTACTAAAAAATCCGAATATCATGCAGTTAATTGATGGAGGCGCAAATGAGGGAGAGATAACGCTTTCCGTGAATGAGAAAAAAGCCTTGGAGAATTTAGTTACCCTAAAAATGCATATGGATACCTACAGGGAGCAGGTTATATACATAATAAGGCAGGAGGATTTAGTTAAATATTTTAGTATGCTGCTTGTTTGATATTATATAGCCAATAGATCTTGTGACATGAGTTGTTATGAAATTTATTGGTTGTTTACTTTACAAAATAGTGAAAATTGAATAAAATTATATTTAATTGATTAAATAGACTAATATTTCGGTATGAGATGGAGCGATGATAATGTATGACTTTAAAATCAGAACAGACATGGCACTTTTTTCCCTGCTTAATGCAAAACAGTTTAGCTTTGAGAGTTTGAATGGTGAGAAAAAAGAAAAAAATCAAGAGCTGTTTCAACAGGTGGTGTGGATATGATGATCAACACTCCGGTGTAGCACCTGTATCAGCAATAAATGATAATGGAAGAGTGAATCATATTGGTGAACAAGTACTTTATTTGGCAGAAGATATAAAAACATCTTGTAAAGAACAAAAAGCAACTGAAAATGATTATATATCAGTTGCTGAATGTACTATAAAAAACAAAATAAAATTAATGGATTTCACGCTTATGGTTTCCGATGGACTTGATAGACTGTTTTCAGATGAAACAGTACAGTTTTTTGAGAATAATTATTTAATTGATATTAGAGCATTTTATATCATAATAAAAGAATATTTAACATCACCAAATTATAAGGAACAAGGTTATGCAGTATCTCTAGATTTTTTAGATATTGTAAAAAAAAGAGATGATATTTCTGGTGTAAAATATAATTCTTTTTATACTGACAAACATAATATTGCTTTATGGGATGAAAATAAAAAAAGTAAATGTACTAATAGCAAGGTGGTAAAAGGAGATAGCAGAATTTTCGTTTGTTGAGAAGATAAAAGCAACAGATATTGGAGATTTGACCTGATAATGAAATAGTGTTACGCAAGAAAGTCTAGGGAAACACATTATGATGTTAAAATAATTGTAAAGATTGCGGAATGTGTCTTTTATCAGTGTGCAAAAAAAGAAAAATGCTATATAGTTTCCTTACTGATGTGGTTAATGGCAAGATACTTGGTAAAGGATAGGGGGACATTGATCCTATTGTAGATGTCTTACCGGAGAATGAAATCCGAAATGCTGGCTAACAGATTTATGGGAAAATTGGATTGTGAAAATACGAGAATTATGGTAAACTATAAGAAAACTGGATACGAGTTTGAGACAAGAAGGAAGCAGGTGGCGCAGTGTCGGTTCAAAGCGCAAAAGAAAAGCGGGAAAAGATACAGAAACGTATTAAGGGATTCCGGCTGTTTGATGACGAATTTATGACAAAATGTTTTGAGGATGATATTGAATGTACGGAACTGATACTTCGCATTATCATGGATAAGCCAGATTTGAAAGTGAAAAAAGCTCATGTTTAGCATATGATAAAGAATTTGTAAGGGCGTTCCATAACTTTGGATATTGAGGCTACTGACAGTGAGCAGAAAAGATATGACATTGAAATTCAACGATTAGATAGTGGAGCTAAACCGAAAAGGGCAAGGTATCATAGTAGTCTGTTAGATGCCAACGTGCTTTTGGCAGGAGACGATACAGAAGAATTACCGGAAACTTATGTTATTTTTATAACTGAGAATGATGTAATGGGAAGAGATAAGCCGATTTATCATATCAATCGGTTTGTAGAAGAAACAGGAGAGAAATTTGGAGATAGTTCGCATATATTATATGTGAACGGTGCATATCGTGATGAATCGCCACTGGGATTGTTGATGAAAGATTTTTTCTGTTTGAATGCGTCCGATATGCATTATAAAAAATTGGCAGATCGGGTACGATATTTTAAGGAAGATGAGGAAGGAGTGAATACTATGAGTGGAATTGTAGAGGAACTGATGGAAGAATTTATAGACGATGAAAAGAAAGAAAGTGCTTTGCGGATGTTGGAGGATGGAAAACTCTCCAATCAGGAAATTGCAAAATATCTAAGGCTTGATATAGAAGTTGTGGAGACACTGGAGAAAAAACAGAAAGCTGTAGTCTGCTAAAGCATTTTTCCAGATGCGTATAATTCAAGAAAAAAGAGACGGGCAAACCGCATGGGCTATAAGCTGTACGGTAGTAAACTTCGTTTCTATGCTATAAAGATTATCATGACGGTTGGCATTGGTAAAGGGTTATATTAAAGAAAGAACCTCAAAATAATATACACATTACATAGCCGGATGGTATCCGAGACGGAATACCACCCGGTTATTTTTATGTCCGAATATAAAAAGCCATTTACAAATATCCACTTTAGGGCAGGAAAGGAAGTGCTGATCATGTGCGGAGTGGGCCAAGGCAGGAGCGACGGTGCCGCTCATCGGGTTTGGGCATCTGCTGTTTAAGGGCGTGAAAGAGGCAGTGGATAACCAGGGGTTTATCGGGATTTTTTATGGCGGTTTGGAGCAGGCCGCGGCCGGAATCTCGGGTGCCTTAATTATTAGCTATCTGGCAGCGCTTGTATTTAAGCCAAAGATGTCGTGAGTGGAAGATTGTGTATGACATGATAGGACGCAGGGAAAAAGTTTCGGTACCGCCGGTGTTCCCTGGCGTCTTTTTTGTTGTTCCCGTGTTTTTTCTAAGAAATTGTTGGAAACCTGTCTGGGTTATGGTAAAATGTACACAGGGTTTGGGGAAGTGGAGGAGAGAATGAAGGAAAGGAATCACAGGAGACATGTGGAAGTTACTCATTTATTTGAAGGATTACAAGAAGGAGACCGTACTGGGGCCATTATTTAAGCTGCTGGAGGCCTCCTTTGAATTGATGGTGCCTCTTGTTATGGCATCCATTATTGATGTGGGAATTGATAATAAGGATACGAAATATGTGCTGCTAATGGGCGGAGTACTGTTATTATTAGCTGTGGTAGGACTGGCGTCTTCCCTGACTGCGCAGTATTTTGCGGCGAAGGCAGCCGTCGGTTTTGCAGCAAAGTTGAAATCGGCGTTATTCCGACATATTGAGACATTTTCTTATTCGGAGATGGACAGGCTCGGGTCGACAAGTCTCATTACCCGTATGACGAGTGATATGAACCAAGTGCAGTCCGGGGTAAATCTCGTTTTGAGGCTATTTCTCCGCTCACCGTTTATTGTGTTTGGCGCAATGATTATGGCATTTACGATTGATGTAAAGGCGGCGCTGATCTTTGTCGTTGCGATACCGCTTTTGTCGATCGTCGTATTCGGAGTTATGCTTGTGAGTATCCCATTGTTTAAGAAAGTACAGGCGGGACTGGACCGGGTGCTCGGCATTACGAGGGAGAATTTGACAGGCGTCCGGGTCATACGGGCCTTTCGGAAAGAGGGGGAGGAGACAGAGGAGTTCGAGAGGGCCAACCTGGATTTAAACCGGGTGCAGATGTTTGTTGGGCGTATTTCTGCGCTGATGAATCCATTCACTTATGTTATTATTAATGGCGCGACAATTGTACTTATCTGGACAGGTGCGGTCCGGGTGGAAGGCGGTTTGATTACGCAGGGCGCTGTGGTCGCCCTCGTCAACTATATGTCGCAGATTCTCGTGGAGCTTGTGAAGCTCGCCAATCTTATCATAACGGTTACGAAGGCGATTGCCTGCGGCAACCGGATCCAGGATGTATTTGAAATTCACACGAGTCTGCCGGATTCAGCAGAAAAGGATGTTGCGTCCGGAGCAGGGGAAAAGGCGGTCGTATTTGAGCACGTGGGGTTGAAATACCAGGAGTCTTCGGAGGAGTCCTTGACAGATGTTTCGTTTGTGGCGAAAAAAGGTGAAGTAATCGGGATTATCGGCGGTACGGGTTCGGGAAAAACATCTCTCGTTAATCTGATTCCTCGGTTTTATGACATCACATCCGGTAAGCTGTGCATAGATGGAGAGGAGATTGGGCAGTACCCGCTTACCCAGCTGAGAGAGAAAATTGGCATTGTCCCGCAGAGGGCCGTTCTGTTTTACGGGACAATCCGTTCGAATATGCAGTGGGGCAGGCCGGAGGCTACCGATGAGGAAATATGGGAGGCGTTATCCGCCGCACAGGCCGCTGATTTTGTCCGCGCAAAGGAGGGGGGGCTGGATGCGCTCGTAGAGCAGGGTGGAAAGAATTTTTCAGGGGGGCAGAGGCAGAGGCTGACGATTGCCCGGGCGCTCGTGAAGAAACCGGAAATTCTTATTCTCGACGACAGCGCTTCCGCCCTGGATTATGCTACGGATGCGGCTTTGCGTGAGGGAATCCGTGAGAAGATGCGGGGGACTACTGTATTTATTGTGTCCCAGCGCACGAGCTCGATTTTACACGCGGACCACATTATTGTGCTGGACGACGGAGAGGTGGCAGGAACGGGAACTCACGAGGAGCTTCTTGCGGATTGTGAGGTATACCGGGAAATTTATGAGTCGCAGTTTGGAAAGGGGGAGAAGGCATCATGAGTTCCATGAGACAAAAAGGAACATTGAAAAAGGTGTTGCGTTATATTCGCAAGTATGCATTTTTTCTTATTTGTTCTCTCGTGCTTGCGGCGGTTACAGTGGCGTTGACGCTCTACGTTCCGATTCTTACAGGACAGGCCATTGATTCGATTGTCCGGCCGGGAGACGTAGACTTTGCAAATGTGGCTTCTATTTTGCGGAAGATTGGAATTGCCGTGCTGGTTACGATGGCAGCCCAGTGGGTTATGAATGTCTGTAATAATAAAATTACGTATTGTGTCGTGAGGGACATCCGGGATGAGGCATTTAAGAAAATACAGGAGTTGCCGCTAAGTTATATCGACAGCCACTCTTATGGCGAGATTGTCAGCCGTGTCATCGCGGATGTCGACCAGTTCGCAGATGGACTATTGATGGGATTTACGCAGTTGTTTACGGGCGTTATTACGATATTGGGAACGCTGTTATTTATGCTCAGCGTCAATGTGGGCATTACGCTGGTTGTCGTTTTGATTACGCCGGTTTCGCTTCTTGTGGCGAGTTTTATCGCAAAGCGGACGTATGAGATGTTTAAGCTCCAGTCGGAGACGCGGGGGGAGCAGACGGCCCTTGTCGAAGAGATTCTCGGGAATCAGAAGGTTGTCCAGGCATTTGGTTATGAGGACGATGCCCAGAAGAGGTTTGACGAGATCAATGACCGCCTGCGCAAATGTTCCCTGCGCGGTATTTTCTTTTCTTCTATTACGAATCCGGCGACCCGTTTTGTAAATAGTCTTGTGTATGCGGGTGTGGGAATTGCCGGCGCGTTTTTTGTCATACAGGGCGGTCTTTCGGTTGGAAAGCTTTCTTGTTTTTTAAGTTATGCCAATCAGTATACGAAGCCGTTTAATGAAATCTCAGGCGTCGTGACCGAACTTCAAAATGCACTTGCCTGTGCGGGGCGCATTTTTGACCTGATAGAAGAGCAGCCGCAGGCGCCGGAGGCGGCGGACGCCGTTTCATTGGAAGAAGTGGACGGCAGTGTGAAGATGGAGGATGTTTATTTTTCCTATGAGCCGGACCAGAAATTGATCGAGGATTTTAATCTTTCTGTGAAGCCGGGACAGAGGGTGGCGATTGTCGGGCCGACCGGATGTGGGAAAACGACGCTCATCAATCTTTTGATGCGTTTTTATGACGTGAGACGCGGGAGGATTGTTGTGAGCGGGCGCGATATACGGGAAATTACGAGAGAGAGCCTGCGCAAAAATTATGGTATGGTACTCCAGGAGACATGGCTCCGCCAGGGAACGATCCGGGATAATATCGTGATGGGCAGGCCGGACGCCACGGAGGAAGAAATGATCGAGGCGGCGAAAGCGAGCCATGCCCACGGTTTTATTAAGCGTCTGCCCAATGGGTATAATACCGTTATCGGAGAAGATGGCGGAAGTCTTTCCCAGGGACAGAAGCAGCTTTTGTGTATTGCCAGGGTGATGCTCTGTCTGCCGCCGATGCTTATACTGGACGAGGCGACGTCGTCCATTGACACGCGCACCGAGATTCGGATCCAAAGTGCATTTTCGAAGATGATGCAGGGGCGCACGAGTTTTATCGTGGCTCACCGCCTGTCCACGATCAGGGAGGCGGATGTTATACTTGTGATGAAAGACGGTCATATTATTGAGCAGGGGAATCATCATAACCTATTGAAAAAAAATGGTTTTTATGCTACGCTTTATAATAGTCAGTTTACAGGCTAATGGAAATGGAGGAAACTATGACAGCAGATCAACAGACAATCAAGGAAAAGATTAAGAAACTTCAAAAAGAAAAGGATGTCGTAATTCTGGCACATTATTATGTAGACGGTGAGGTACAGGAGATTGCAGATTTTGTCGGGGATTCCTATTTTCTTGCCCAGAAAGCAGTAGATACTCCCCAGAGGAATATATTGTTTTGCGGCGTATCGTTTATGGGTGAGAGCGCCAAGATATTGAATCCGGATAAGAAAGTGATTATGGTGGATGAATATGCGGACTGTCCGATGGCGCATATGGTCGATATACGCAGAATTCACGAGATCCGGCAGCAGTATGAGGATGTGGCCGTCGTGTGCTATGTGAATTCCACGGCGGAGATCAAGGCGGAGTCCGATGTGTGTGTCACCTCTTCCAATGCAATCCGGGTTGTGAAGGCATTGCCGAACCGGCATATTTTTTTCATACCGGACAACAACTTGGGCAGATATGTGGCCGAACAAATTCCAGAGAAGGATTTTATTTTTCACGACGGTTTTTGCCATGTGCATACGAGCATTTCGGCAGAACAGATTAAGGAGGCGAAGAAGCTCCATCCGGAAGCGCTTGTTTTGAGCCATCCGGAGTGTACGTCGGATGTGCTTAAATTGTCCGATTTTATCGGGAGCACGTCGGAGATTATTGATTACGCTTCCAATAGCGGGCAGGACAAGTTTATTATTTGTACGGAGATGGGTATTTTTTATGAATTACAGCAGAAAAACCCGCAAAAGAAGTTTTACAGTGTGGGGCACCGGCAGTTTTGCCCGAATATGAAAAAGATTACGCTGGAGAAAGTAGAGAGGGCGCTGGCGTCGATGTCTCCGGAGGTGATTGTCGGCCAGGAACTGGCCGGCCGCGCCAATACCGCGCTTGCGAAAATGCTTGAGCTTGCAAAATAAGGAATGTTAGTATTCATTCATTTATCATATTATAAAAGGAGGATAAGGAATATGTTAGAGCAATTGAAAAAAGAAGTATATGAGGCAAATATGGAGCTTCAGGAGAAAGGACTTGTTATTTACACATGGGGAAATGTCAGTGGTATTGACCGCGAAAATAATCTCGTTGTCATTAAGCCGAGCGGGGTTGATTATGCGGAGCTTTCGCCGGAAGATATGGTAGTTGTCGATTTTAACCAGAATGTAGTGGAGGGGAGATATCGTCCATCTTCCGATACGGCCACGCATATTGAGTTATACCGGGCATATGACAATCTGGCAGGGGTCGTTCACACGCATTCTACGTGGGCGGTTACTTTTGCACAGGCGGGTATGGCAATTCCGGCTTATGGCACGACCCATGCCGATTACTTTTACGGTGAAGTTCCTTGCACGAGAGATCTCACCGCTGCTGAAATAAATGAAGGTTATGAGAAAAATACCGGACTTGTCATCGTTGAAACGATCGGAGAAAATGACCCAATGGAAGTACCGGGTATTGTAGTAAAAAACCACGGCCCATTTACGTGGGGCAATTCTCCGGCAAATGCAGTGTATAACGCCGTTGTACTCGACAAGGTAGCCGAGATGGCCCACCACACGATGACGCTGAATCCAAATGTGAAGCCGGCGCCTCAATATTTGCTGGATAAGCATTATTTCAGGAAGCATGGGGAGAACGCATACTATGGACAGGAAGATCTTTCATCAGGCCATTGAGAGGATTGTGAACCAGGAGCGTGAGAGGTACGGTATTGGCACGCTTTCAGAAAAGACGGTGCACGCGGTAGTGAAGCACTATATGGAACCGAATGAGGATTATCATGAGGTGCCGCTGGAAGGGTTTGTCGCCGATATTTTTCGGGAAGATGCGGTGACGGAAATACAGACGGCGCATTTTAATGTACTGCGGCGGAAACTGGATAAGTTTCTGCCGCTTTATCCCGTTACGATCGTATATCCGATTCCTGCGGTGAAATGGGTGATCTGGGTCGATCCCGGGTCGGGGGCGGAGGTGAGCAGGCGCAAGTCCCCAAAAAAAGGAAGCCCGTATCAGGCGTTTAACGAATTGTACAAGATTAAGAGTTATCTCGGCGATCCGAATTTGCGTATATTATTTTTATTTATAGATATGGAGGAGACGAGGCTGCTCGACGGCTGGAGCCGCGATAAAAAGAGGGGGGCTACGAAATATGACCGTATACCGCTCGAACTGGTCGATGAGATGCTCTTTGAGCGCGTGGAGGATTACCGGATGATGATTCCGCCGGAGCTGTCCGGATTTACGACTAGGGAGTACGCGAAGAGCACGAAAATTCCCCTTTCCCACGCGCAAACGGCGCTGAATATTTTTTATTATTTGAATGTTGTGGAGCGAATTGGAAAAAAGGGAAACTCATATTTGTATGAAGTTAGGGAATAAATAAAAAAGTACTTGCAATTTTATATAAACCGTAGTAATATATTAATGAACATATGAATAGATGTTCATATGAATAATAAATACAAGGAGGTCAAATATGGGAGAAAAGATGGCGGATTGTTGTGAGACTGCCCATCATCACTATGATATGGTAAGTCTTTGGAAGGAAGAGATGCCAGAGGAGGATAAACTGTATGATCTGGCGGATCTATACAAAATTTTTGGAGATTCTACCCGGCTCAAAATCATGTGTCTTCTGCTTCGGTCGGAGATGTGTGTGTGCGATATTGCGGATGTGCTCAATATGAACCAGTCGGCGATTTCCCACCAGCTCCGGGTATTGAAGCAGAATAAACTGGTAAAGAATAGGAGAGAGGGGAAATCCGTCATATATTCTTTGGCAGACCAGCATGTTATGTCAATACTCAGTCAGGGTATGGAACATATTTCAGAAGGAAAGGAATGAGGAAAATGAAAAAGAAATTTGCAATTGTTAATCTGGATTGCGCTAACTGCGCGGCAAAAATGGAACTTGCGATCAATAAAATTGAGGGGGTAGAGCGCGCTGTCGTTAGTTTTATGGCGCAGAAGCTCACGCTCGTAGCGGATGACGACCGGTTTGACGAAATTGTTGGGCTTGCGGAGAAGGCGTGCCAGAAGGTAGAACCAGATTGTTATTTTGAGAGGTGATTTGCGTGACGGAAAAACAAAAACATATGCTGGCCCGCATTGTTGTGGCAGCCGCAATTTTCGCTGTTTTGTTTACGCTGTTCCACACGGGTCTGGTCGATGAGGAGGAGCTGTTTGGACAGATGACGTATGGGAGATGGATCGAGTTTTTGATCTATTTAGTGCCCTATGTAGTCATCGGCGGTGATGTTGTGAAAAAGGCGGTCGTAAACATCGGGCACGGTCAGGTATTTGACGAAAATTTTCTAATGTGCATTGCCACGTTTGGCGCATTTGGCATCGGTGAGTACTCGGAAGCTGTAGCGGTCATGCTGTTTTACCAGGTTGGCGAGCTGTTCCAGAGCTACGCCGTGAACCGCTCCCGCCAGTCGATTGCCGAATTGATGGATATTTGCCCGGAATATGCCAATGTAGAAGTTGACGGACAGGTGGAGAGAATGGATCCGGACGAGGTAGAGCCCGGCAGCATTATTGTAGTAAAGCCTGGGGAAAAGGTTCCGCTCGACGGCGTCGTTTTGGAGGGAAGCTCGTTTATGGATACGAGCGCGCTTACAGGGGAATCCGTACCGCGCAAGGTGGGCGGGGGAGAAGAAGTGATCAGCGGATGTGTCAATGGTGGCGGTGTGCTGCGGGTACAGGTGACGAAGGAGTTCGATGACTGTACGGTGGCAAAAATTTTGGAGATGGTGGAGAATGCCAGCTCAAGGAAAGCGAAGGTGGAGAATTTTATAACCAAATTCGCAAGATATTATACGCCGGTTGTTGTGATCTGTGCGCTGCTTATTGCCTTGGCGCCTCCATTTGTTCTGGGCGGTGGTTTTGGAGACTGGATTCAGAGAGGCTGTATTTTTCTCGTTATTTCCTGTCCGTGCGCGCTTGTCATCTCGGTGCCTCTGAGCTTTTTTGGCGGAATTGGGGCGGCGTCTAAGAGGGGAATACTCATAAAGGGGAGTAACTACCTGGAGATGGTTTCGGCGATGGACACGATGGTATTTGACAAGACCGGGACGCTTACGCTTGGCGAGTTTGAAGTGTCGGAGGTCCGGCCGGAAGAGGGGATGGAGCCGCTCAAACTGGCGGCATGCCTTGAAAGGTATTCGAAGCACCCGATTGCGATGTCGATCCAGCGGGCTTATGAGGCCAGTGGGGAGGCAGGGGAGGATGACGTAGAGGCGTCTGGTGTGGAGGAAATAGCAGGTTATGGGATGAAGGGGACTCTCAATGGCAGGAAGGCTTTTGCAGGAAAAAGGAAGTTGCTCGTGGAACAAGGCATTGCCGTGCCCAAAGAGGAAATAGGAGATTCCACAGGCGCGGACAGTGAAAATAAGGACCGCCGGGCAAGTACTGCCGTATATGTGGGGTACGATGGAAGATATGCGGGCTGCATTTATATTTCCGACCAGGTAAAGCCGGGGGTTAAGGAAGCGCTTGCCGCGTTGAAAAAGGCGGGCGTCAGAAAAATGGTTATGTTGACCGGCGACAGGAAGGAAGTGGGAGAGGCAGTGGCGGAGCAGCTTGGAATGGACGAGGCCTATACGGAACTTCTGCCGGGGGATAAGGTGAGTAAGCTTGAGGAGCTTATCGGGACATGCGAACCGGGTAAGTATGTGGCGTTTGCAGGCGACGGCATCAATGATGCGCCGGTTATTACCCGTTCGGATATCGGTATCGCAATGGGCAGTATGGGGTCCGATGCGGCCATTGAGGCGGCGGACGTCGTTTTGATGGAGGATGATCTATCCAAACTGGAGTCTGTCATACGCATCTCGAGGAAAACGATGAAGATTGTCCGCCAGAATATTGTATTTGCCCTTGGGGTGAAGCTGTTTGTGCTGCTGCTCGGCGCATTTGGCGTGGCGAATATGTGGGAGGCTGTATTTGCAGATGTAGGTGTGGCCGTGCTCGCGATTTTGAACGCGATGCGGACGAATCCAGATCATTCGTGACATTTGCTGTTGTGCATTGCTGTACAAAATGGTATACTGGTTAGGAATAGGTTTTCATATGACATGTAATAACGAATGAATTGCAAGAGAGGAAGGTAAATGACCATGAAAAGAGAGACGAAATGCATTCAGGCAGGGTATGAACCCAAAAACGGCGAATCACGAATGATTCCGATTATCCAGAGCACTACATTCAAATATGATACGAGCGAGGATATGGGGAAATTATTTGATTTGGAGGCGCAGGGATATTTTTATTCCCGGCTGCAGAACCCGACAAATGATTTTGTGGCGGCTAAAATCTGTGCTCTTGAGGGAGGGACGGCAGCGATGCTTACGTCTTCCGGCCAGGCGGCGTCGTTCTTTTCTGTTTTTAATATTTGCAGCGCGGGGGACCATGTCGTCTCCTCCTCGACGATTTACGGAGGGACATACAACCTGTTTGCAGTTACGATGAAACGGATGGGAATTGAATTTACATTTGTCGATCCGGATTGTTCTGACGAAGAACTTGAGGCGGCTTTTCGCCCGAATACAAAAGCCGTATTTGGTGAGACGATTGCGAACCCCGCACTTATTGTACTTGATATCGAGAGGTTTGCCAAGGCAGCCCACGACCACGGGGTTCCGCTTATCGTAGATAATACGTTTGCCACTCCGGTTCATTGTCGTCCGTTCGAGTGGGGAGCGGATATTGTCATACATTCGACGACGAAATATCTGGATGGGCACGATGCCACGGTCGGCGGCTGTATCGTTGATTCCGGTAAATTTGACTGGACCGCCCACGCGGATAAGTTCCCCGGACTTACAACGCCGGATGAGTCCTATCACGGCATTACTTATGTGGAGAAATTTGGGCTGGAAGGGGCGTTCATCACGAAAGCGACCGCACAACTTATGAGGGATCTGGGATCCGTTCAGGCGCCTATGAACGCGTATTTGCTGAATCTCGGTTTGGAATCGCTTCATGTGCGTATGCCGAGGCATTGTGAAAACGCACAGCGGGTGGCGGAATTCCTTGAGGCGCACGACTGCGTGGAGTGGGTGAATTACCCAGGACTTCCGGGAAATAAATACTATGAGCGGGCGAAGAAATATTTGCCGGATGGAACGTGCGGTGTTGTTTCGTTTGGGATAAAGGGCGGCAGGAGCGCTGCGGAGAAGTTTATGGCGAAGCTGAAAGTTGCGATGATTGCGACGCATGTAGCGGATGCCCACACCTGTGTACTCCATCCGGCTTCTGCCACGCACAGGCAAATGAGTGACGAGGAACTTATGGCTGCAGGCGTCGGCCCGGATCTGATCCGGCTTTCTGTGGGAATCGAACATGTGCAGGATATAATAGATGACCTGGCACAAGCGCTGAAATAATGCTTATGTACGAAAATAAGAGCTGGACGTCAGCCCTACGTTATTCTAATTTACGACAGATATACCCTCAGACTGGGGAAAGCATAAAATCCCGTCTTGTTGTTCCCTGTTCAAGTTCCGAATAAAGCAACGGCAAGTGGGAATTTACGGAGGTAGCCTTATGGAATATATTAGAGTAACAAACGACAATATACAAAAAGAACATATATGTTGCGCGCTTTCAAACAATAAGGATATTCAAGTGTTGTCAAAAAAGAGTTGGCTAAAAGAACGTTTTGATGATGGTTTAGTTTTCTTAAAAAGCGAACAGCGAGGAAAGTGCTTTATCGAATATATACCTGCTGAAAATGCGTGGAATCCCATTGTCGCAGATGGGTATATGTATATTGATTGTTTATGGGTGGCCGGCTCTTTCAAAGGACATGGTTATGGGGCAGAACTACTAAATACTTGCATTGAAGATAGCAAAAACAAAGGAAAAAAAGGACTATGCATATTGTCTGCGGCAAAGAAAAAACCGTTTCTGGCTGACCCTAAATTCCTAAAATACAAAGGTTTTTCCATTAGTGATGAAGCGGATAATGGTATTCAGTTATGGCATTTACCTTTTACAGAAAATGCTTTATTGCCAAAATTCAAAGAATGTGCGAAACACCCTCATATTGATGAGATGGGATATGTCTTGTATTACACTAACCAGTGTCCGTTTAATGCAAAATATGTTCCTGTAATTGAAAACATTGCAAAAGAGAAATCTATAAAATTTAAGTCGATTCATTTACAGAACAAAGAGGACGCACAAAACGCTCCAACACCGATTACCACTTATGCATTATTTTTTGATGGTAACTATATTACAAATGAGCAGATGAATGACAAGAGGTTTTTGAAATTATTAGAAAAGCAATTTCCCGTTTGTTGATTGTAGCTCACTGGGACGGCTGCTGTGGAACCGGACAAAATGCGGGATGGACACCGGTAAAAAGATAGTAGCACAAGAGAGGGAAAACTGGATTATTGTGGATAACCACCATGAGCCGCTGGTATCACAGGAACTGTTTGACAAAGCAAGCTGCAGGGTTTCCCATGATGGTGTAAAAGGAAAAAGAATGAAAAGGAGAAATTCATTTTTTATCTGTGGGCATTGTGGAAAGGTTATGCAGCTCCGGGTTAAATCAAGGAACCGTTATTATTGCAACAGCCGTATCCAGCAGAGGGAAAACGCCTGCCAGAAAGCCAATATCTGGCAGGAGGATTTAGAGAACGCCGTACTGTGTCAGGTAAGAAATATGGCAGATGTAATGATGGAGCAGAGAACCGCAAGAAAGGATTCTGGCAGGGATGAAAGAAAAGCAGTCCTTGAAAAACTGATTGCCGACAGTGAGAGGGAAATGCAGCAGTGGAAAAATACAAAGTTATCCCTTTATGAGCAGTACAAAGCCGGTTCGCTTAGCAGGGAAGGGTATATAGTGAAAATCGAAAAAGGCAAGCAAAGGCTGGAAGAATTGGAGGGGATAAGAGAGGACGCAATGGAAGAACTGGAAAGCCTTCAGAGCATATCAGACGATACCGGGGTTTGTGATGCGGATTTGCAGGAAATTTCGGCATTAGATAATTTTGATCTGGATAAATTAAAAATGCTGGTTGAGAAAGTGATTGTCTATGGGGAGGATGAAATAGAGATTGTCTGGAAAGTGGATGATCCTTTTAGAAGGATAAAGAGGCAGTAAAAAAGTCATTTCATTTTGTGGAATTTATTGGTAAAATAAAGCTATAGGCATGGTGTCCATGGCTTTTATTTGCTAAAATAATATGTTTTTATTTTGATGTAAAAAGTATTGAGGAGGAAAAATGGAACGCAAAGAAAATGATTATAGAAAAATATGTTTTAATTCAGAAAAGATGTATGCCCTATTTCAGTTTCTTTCAAAATTATGGGAAGGGTGTGGGTTGGAGCATTTTAATAATAATAAAGTTCTAACATTATATGTCATAAATCTAATGACATTATGGGTTAACATACTATTTCTTCATTTGTGTAAAGCCAATTATTCTTTTTTGTTACAGAATAGGATGTTATATAGTTTATCAAATTATTTTATTAAGGAAAAAAATGAATTTAAAACAAAAATTCAGCAATCGCATTTTTTCATAAGTACTTGTGAACTGCCAATAGTTAATCAAGATGTTCTAAAAATGTACTTTAATGGGACAGAAGAAGACAAGTTGGATATTAATCGGAGAATGGACTTTGTAGCAGAAAATCTACTAATTTACTTTGAATAGTAATTTTTCGTTCAATTAAGTTTAAAAAGGAAACAATTTTTTGTTGTTCATTTATATCTGGAAGATTAATCGGAATACCGTCCATTAATTCTGTAGTCATCCCTACCCTGTCATGGCGGGCACCTCCTTGAGCTCCGTTGTGATAAATATATGAATGCCATACGGGCGACTTGAAATACCATAATAAAAACTCAGTATATTCCTTCATTTTGGGACGCAAACAAGTATACAATGGTGAGACAATACCTTCATCCATATAATTGTAACAATTAAAAGGTCCATATGGAGCTTGATTTGATTTTCTTGGGTTATAAACGAAATCTCCTGGTTTTATTACATAATAGTTAGCTGTATTGCCATCAACCGCTATATCTTTATCAAAAAAGTTTCTTTGTGGAATGAGACCATGTTCGGCAGAATTTGTTATAACATTTGTAATACCCTCCGTATTTCTTTGATTAATTTTTGTAAACAAGCCACGAACGGTATTATGGGTATAATCAGTAAAGAAATTGCCTTTTGTGTTCGGAAATCGCAACTTCGGTACTCTCTCCCCTAGACTGTTACTTGAGGTTTGTTCTTGCACATAATTCGCACATTTCCGATGATGAATTTGGAGGTGATGCAATATGACTGATAAAAGTCAATTCAAAACGCTGGTTAATCAGTGGCTTAAAGAAAAGTCGCCTATGATTACACCCTCAACGTATGCCAATTTCACTTTGATTGCGGAAAATCATCTTATTCCGCACTTTGGAAAGATGCAAATCGGCAAAATTGATGAAGCAGAAATACAAAAATATATTTTGTATTTACATGCTTCAGGAAGATTAGATCAGAAAGGAGGTTTGACGGTAAAAACTGTTCGTGATATTATTTTGGTCCTTCGACTAGCTATGGAGTATGCTTATAAGCAGAAAGTAATTCCGTTGCTTAATTGGGAGTTGATTGAATATCCGAAGGATAACTCATCACATAGGGTGATTTCTCTAAATAAAGACGATGAGCAAAAGCTGATTCAGTGTATATATATGCATATGAATCGTAAGTCCACTGGGATTCTGATTGCTCTTTTTACTGGTTTACGCATTGGAGAGCTATGTGGGTTGCAGATGAAAGACATTTCTCTTTCAGATAAGACTATATCTGTTAATAAGACGGTTCAAAGAATATATGACAAGAAAAGGAAACAATCATATGTTCATATCGGACCACCCAAGTCAATTTCATCTGAAAGAATAATACCTATCCCCTCATTACTAGTGAATGTCATTAAGAAGTATTATACAGATAATCCCAATGATTATTATTTGACAGGAAAGAGAAAGCCGACAGAACCAAGAACCTATCGTCAATATTTTACGAGATTCTTAAAGCGATATGATATGCCTAAGATATGTTTTCATGAATTAAGACATACTTTCGCAGTGCGAGCTATTGAAATTTCTGATTTTGATATTAAATCGTTATCAGAAATACTTGGTCATAAAAATGTTTCATTTACTCTCAATGTATACGGCAAGGCAAACATGCAGCAAAAGATTAAATGTATGAATCTCCTTAATGAACTTTTGTAGTTAATAGTGATTTGTGTATTGTAAGATGGGGCTGTTGCAACAAGTTGTAGCAGCCTAAGTCTTTGCTTGAAATGCAAATTGATATTGTCAGACCTATAAATGCAGCAATATAAAATTCTGCATGGAAGATGAAAACCAGCGCAGGACATGGGAATATTTGCAGGGAATGACGAGAAAAGATGGTTCTTATGGGAAAATGCTTTCTGATGCGTTTGTAGCGGTTCTTGACGGACGGGTACAACCTGAAACTGATAGGACAATGCGTGATTCTGCTATTCTGCCAGAACAGGATACAGATATTTTTGGGAAGATGCTGGATAGAACGTTGGAACAAAAATTCCATAAAATGCTACAAGAGATTCAGAAGGTTTTAGAGGAGCAGATCAGAGATAGTTTCAGTGAGTATGTCTCAGTAGTTCATTCCAATGCAGAAAAGCTTATAGAAAAGACTGGTGCGGACGGAATGGAGCAGATGCAGGAGCCGGAATTATCCGAGGATATGATGGCGTTTGCATTTGCAATGGGCGAATAGGCGGTTCCGAAATTTTATATTCGGTACTAAATTCTGAAAAGGAAGCCTATGGAACGGTACCGAAAAGATTAAATTCGGTACTGTTGCCCAAAACGGATGCCGTCAGGCAGACGGTATTTGCCAGCGGCAAATACTACCCTCGGAGAG
>CAJTZF010000021.1 GCA_910584245.1 uncultured Eubacterium sp. | reverse complement strand
CTTAGGCATTGATATCCTTGTAAAAAAAGTGTCAACCAATATTGACAATATCAATCCTAGTGCGGATTGCCCGGTAGGAAGAAATATTCATCATATTTTGGATGATAAGCTTCTCCGGGTGCAAGCTGCTATGGAAAATGAACTTGCTTCTATAACATTAGAGGACTTAAAGAGGGATACAGAAAAATATTTGCATCAAGAGAGATAACAATAATTCCAAAATGATTACTGGAATAGTAAGTTTACGTAAAGTTTTGTTAGAAAATGGGTTGTGGGTTAGAAAAAAAGAGAGTATAATACAATTACCAATAGAGGTTCTTGGATTGTTGGAAGATGGGATAATCATGTTTCATTTTTTAAAGTAAATTTTTCAGGAATTAAGATTCTTTTTATTGTAAGAAGATTACAATATTTATAAAACACATCTTGACATTTTCTTCCGCTGGGGGTATTCTTATATTAGAGCAAGTATTTAAAGTATTGGTTTCTTAAAACATCGTTTATTAATAAATAATTACGAAAGGAAGTGTTTATCATGACTTATAGGGAACTCGCCAAAAACCTTATCGACCAGATATCGGATAGTAAAATGTATTATATCGTTGCTTTTTTACAAGGGGCAGCAGTCCCGGAGAAGATGCCTGGATGGAGGCCATCGGACATGGATGATCTGGACGGGTTGGAGAATGAAGATGGTAGGCAGTTTATTTACGGGACAAAAGAATTGCTTGAGGATCTGGAGGATTAGTTTTATTATGGCGATAAAACGCGAATATTCAATAATTGCACAGCCATTACGTTTTTTGTAGTGGCTTTTGTACGTTAAAGGCGGAATAGGATTTGATCTTATTTCCAATATGTGCTATAATTCTATTACAAAATCAAGTAAGGTGGAATACATTATAGAAATGGAGGAAAAAATATGCAGAAGGAAACTTTAAGCGCATCCGAGGCGATGCAAAAATTGGTGGAGGGAAATAAACGCTATCTGGCGGCTTCGTCAAATACTGGCGATATATCGTCTAAGATCCGCAAGTTTACCTGCGAGGAGGGACAGAGTCCGTATGCGGTTGTTATTACCTGTTCGGATTCCAGGGTTATTCCGGAAAGTATTTTTATGGCTGGCATTGGAGAACTGTTTGTAATCCGGGTAGCAGGAAATGTGATGGATGATCACCAGCTGGGAAGTGTTGAGTATGCGGTAGACCATTTGGGGTGTAAGCTCGTAGTAGTATTGGGGCATGAGCACTGTGGGGCCGTGGACGCCGCAATCCACGGAGAACCTGGCGGCTATGTGAAGTCGATCACAGATGAGATCCGTAAGGCAATTGGCGAGGAAAAGGATGCCCTTCGCGCTAGTTGTCTGAACGTAGAGAGAAGTGTATCCATTATCAAAGAAAGCCTGGGTTTGACGGAGAGTAAGCCGGGGAATGATTTGAAGGTGTGTGGAGCGGTTTACTATATTGGCAGCGGTTCAGTAGAGTTTTTTGAGTAAAAGTGCCCTTGATGGCTAGTATTTTTGAATAATTCTTTTATATAAGTAAATAATCCATATATGACTACATCTTATGTGAGGAAGAAACCTTGTATAAAGTATTTGAGGAAAAGACCTTCTATAGTAGTATATAAGATATACAATTAGATTTGGAGGACATATATGGAAAAAGAATTAGACATAAATGCTTTGGGGGAGAAAATAAAGCAGTACCGCATAGCAAGAGGCTATTCTGCCCAAAGACTGAGTAACATAACAGGGGTATCGAAATCTCACATAAATAATATTGAGAGTGCTAATTCACATGCCAGTGCAGAAGTTCTGGTACGTATTGCGAACGCATTGGAAATTTCTGTAGATATATTGTTATGTGATTCCCTGAATCGAAAAACATCCCAGGGGGCCAGAATGACCGAATTTACTCAGATGCTAGAAGAGTGTACCGAGAAAGAGACAAAAATAATTGTAGATACAGTGAAAGCATTGAGAGAAAGTTTAAAACAAGCAGATCTAAAATAGGAAATGTAAATAAAGGTTGTACCTATCGGCATGTCATGCTGTTGGGGTGACTGGAAACATTTCAGGATCAATTATGATAATCGGCACAAGAGACCCCATCCTTTTTAAAATCGCGTAGATGCCGAGGGAATGGAAATGTTAATTTGGGTTATTGAACAGCCGATATAGTAAATAGTAAACGGATTTATTGTGCAGAGCGGTGGAAAAGTAGGAGCGCGATACATATGAAAAGACAAATTTTAATCCTGGAGGACTTGGAGTCTTCCAGAAAAGCGATAAGGAAAATGGTGGAGGAGTGTGGAAATAACCTTTTGGTTTATGATTTTGCAGAGCCTGCGGGTGCGTTTCAGTGTGCGATGGATAACAAGATTGATTTGTTTTTAGTAGACATTGTTTTGAAACCTCAGGAGCCGAATGATTTTTCCGGAATCAAGTTTGCCGAGAATATCCGGGAGAATTCCAGATATACGGGGGCGGAGATCGTATTTATTACGACGCTTGCAGGTCTGGAAGCAGATCTTTTGCGAACAATTCATTGTTTTGATTACATTGAAAAACCTATTTCAACGCAAAGAGTCCAGAAAGTAGTACACGATGCGTTGGACAAGCTGGATAGAAGGCCGATAGAAAATGAGCTGGTATATTTGCGAAAGGACAGGGTTACATATCCCGTACTAGTCAAGGATATTATTTATGTCGAAAGCAGAAGAAAGACGTTGTATGTTCACAAAATTGATGAAACGTTTGATGTTCCAAACCTTTCATTAAAAAAGTTTTGTGAGAAAATTCAATCTACGGAATTTATCGTTCCGGCAAAAGGATTTGGCGTAAATGTAATCCATATTGAATTCGTGGACGCAGCAAACCGATTCGTAAAAATGCGCGGATTGGATATTATGATTAGTATTGGTGAACGAATGAAAGAAGAATTTTTTCATGACCTTTATAAATTCGGAAATGTAGGAATAAAATGAATTACATAGGTGCGGTTTTGGAATGTGCCACAGTATTTACCATTTCTGTTGGGCTTGAGAGGGAGCGGAAAAAGGCGGGCTTTACTAGAATATTAGTCTGCATTGCCTTTTACCTGCTGTATTATATTTTGATAAACCAGCTTTTTGATGTTTCCGTTCAGTCTTCTTTGATCGGATATGTTATTATATATCTGTCCGTGAAATGGTTGTACAAGGAAAGCATGATCCATTCATTGGTTGTAACAGTACTGAGTGCGGTATTTGCTGCTCTGATAGAATATGTACTTGCATTTTTTGTGGCGCTTACTGTTACGGATACAAAGGAAACAGGACTTTATATGCTGATCGTGACAGGACTTACATTTGTACTATCTGTTACGTTATCAAGGATTCGGTTGCATAGGCTGCTGGTTATTCTTGAAAAGAAGGATTATATCTATGCGATTGTCTGTATTCTTAGTTTAATGATTTTTACGCCTGCTTTGGCATTACGTATAATTCGTCAGCTGTATGTGGTGGATTACATTTATATTGTAGTTTGCGTAGTTATTATGTGGTTATTAATAGACAGGGTGCAGAAATACAAGCTGGAATCCAAAATCCGGAGGCAGTATTTTGAGGCATATAAGGAAGTTATCATACAAATCCGGAGACGTCAGCATAAGATCAAAAACCAGATTAATTCTGCCTTAGGGATGATCCGTATTTGCACTACGTATGAAGAATTAGTTGAAAAACAGAGCGAGTATTTGGGGAAGATTTTGGATTATGAACTGCCAAATGACGCGATTATTTTAGAGGAACCGTCTATCATAGCGCTGATTTATGAAAAAATCAACGAGGCAGCGGAATGTGGTATTGAGATAAATACTTCTTTCAGCTGCAGTATGGTAGGCAGCCGTGTGTCCGATATAATTTGGGTAGACTTGATCGGAACATTTTTTGACAATGCGATTGAGGCGCTTATCAACTATGATGGCCCCAAAAAGATCTGGCTCAATATCGGATATGAGGATGAAGAAAAGATTAGGATAAGAATCATAAATACATTTAGACGGCTGACATTTGAGGAAACTTATAAATTTTTTCAAATGGGATATAGCACCAAGGGGGATGGACGGGGTGTCGGCTTGTACAACGCACGTATGGTCGTAGATAAGAATAACGGGGAATTGCGTGTGGTCAGTACAATGTATGAAGGAGAGAGTGTTTTTTGGATAGAAATCATTCTATAGATATAACAAGGTGTGTGCGAGGGCAAAATTGAGAAATGCCCTAAATGTCTCCTACCTGCCACGGAAAAAGTCATTTAGGACATATATCATATTAATTCTCATTACTTTTCAACAGGGAATTCTGGTTCGCCAAAGAGAAGCAGGCTTGGACCATGATAGTAGATGATAAATCCAAGCGCCATACACATTGTGCACACCTTGTACAGAATTGATTTATTCAGCTTTTTCATAAATGTCTCCTTTCCGTGCGATTTTCGCACATATTAATTGTATTGTTTGCAGAGTAATGACCCAGAAACACAAGTTTTCATAGGGAAATACCCTGACAAAAGCGAAAATAAAAAACCATATAACTACAATTGCTGTTGAGACCAGCTGGGCTTCCCGGTATTTTTTATACTTCATGGGAGGCCTTTTTGTAGATGTAACCGGTCCAGCCAGGTAGGTAACCCCCGCGCTCAGCGCTAGTATGACGAGCTGTCCCACATATGGGAGCACGATGCTATTTAGCACAACCGGCATAATGAAGAAGAATGCGGTAAACAAAAAACATGAGCTATAATGATTGAAGTGTATGCCGCCGCTGTATCTTCGAATTGGTATGAGTGTCAGCATTAAAACGATATATTCAGGAAAATATCCAAATATATAAAAGGCGATTCCAAGTATTAAAAGTTTGGAAAATTCGCAATGGAATACAGAAATCGTATATTTCATTCGCTGCATCTCGAAATCTGTAAAATGGTAAGTAGACTGTATCTTACGGTACAGTGCTGACTGTGTTTCCATAATGAAAACCTCCCTGCGCATGTCCGTTGTTTCTAAAGTATGTCACAGAGTATACCAGCTGTGCGGAAAGTTTGTAAAAATATGCTTGAAATACTGTATTTCATGACTAAAAACGTAAAAAAAGCTAAAAATGTGTCATAAATAGGATTTCGTTCAAGAATATAGCTACGTTATGAATATAATTCCCATAGGTCAAAAAATATTGGTACAATAGGAAAAAAATAAAATATGCGAGGGGGATTCTTATGGCTATTGTCGATAAGACACTTTACAAAGAAGTCGGAAGAAGGATTTACAACTTAAGGTCGCAACATCAATACACCAGATCGTACTTGGCGAGCCAGGTCAACATATCACCAAAATTTCTATATGAAATCGAAAATGGCAGAAAAGGCTTTACAGTTCAAGTTCTTTTGAACTTAGCAGATATCTTTGGTACATCATGTGATTATCTGGTGCGGGGAGAGGCATCCAAAGATACGGATTCAGATGCGATGATTTACAAGGTATTACAGTTGTTCGATAATGAGGACCTAGATAGGATTGCAACTGTTTTGAGAGCAGTGTATGCAGTAATGTCAGATAGAAAAAGTAGCGGTTCGTCAGACGAAGAACAAAAGTAGTAAAATGGCTTGCTATCTGGGCATAAGTTTTATATAATATCATTGTAATCATATGGTAAGGAACATCTTAGTGTTTAAGATGTTCCTTTTTTTGGAATGAATGGAGGTTATTTTGAAAGAACGAATGAAAATAATAAAAATAGGATTGGGGATCATAATATTTGCAGTGGTTGGTTTGTGGGAATATATGCAGCTATATTTATATTTTGATATTCCTCAGATTGTGGTCATTATGCCAATCGTTGGTATGCTTGCCGCCCTTTTGCTGAGAAGATGGTGCTTTGTTGTCCCGCTTGCCACGGCAGCTGTCTCAATTGTATACCAGCTTGTCGAAACCAAGACGAATGCCGCGGAGCTTTTCGCAAGTTCTAAATGGAGTATAATAATAAATTTATTGCCGATTATAGTAGCGTTTATGTTGCTGGGAACGGCGGGAGGTTTTTTGATCCGGGTTCTCATTAATCGGAATAAATCGAGGATGGTCGGCATCATCAGCTGCTTTTTAGGCATACTTATAACCTTTGGGAGCAGCATGATATTGTTTCGAAATCCATTGTATCCTTTTATGGCAAGACATGCGATTCACGAATATGCACAAAAGTATGATAGTGATGGATACCAGGTAAGCAAGGTAATTGTGTACTACAGTTTTGCAGATTTGGAGTATCAGGGCAGTGTAGTGATGAGTGACGGGGTCGTTTATGCCGTTTATCACCAGCAGTCGACAGGAAAGGTGTATGATTTGACAGATTTGTCATAATTTTGTAATATATACATGTACAATATAAATGTAGACAAAAATACATTTTATATGGAGGAAATGCAAATGGATCATTTGGATATGCTGGAGTACAAAAGTGTACACATTTTGAGAGAAGCCTACAGCGAACTGGGTAACTTATGCATGCTGTGGTCGATCGGAAAGGACAGTACGGTTCTTTTATGGCTGGCGAGGAAGGCTTTTTTTGGACATGTGCCAATCCCATTAGTTCACGTAGATACTCATTTTAAGATTAAGGAGATGATTGAGTACCGTGACCGTCTGGCTGCGGAATGGAATTTGGATATGATTTATGGAGAAAATACGGAAGCGATTGAAAAGAAGCTGACGTTCCCGGACGGGAATGCCACACGTCTGGAGTGCTGTAAGGCGCTTAAGACAGAGGCGCTTTCCAACACGCTGAACGCGACCTGGTCCCGGTACCGGTTTAACCACGGAAAGGGCAAGTACGAAAAGGATGTAAACATCGAGCCATATACGGGTGTTATTGTAGGTGTGCGGGCCGACGAGGAGGGAAGCCGCTCCAAAGAGCGTTATTTTTCCCCGAGGGATAAAAATAACGACTGGGATGTGGGAGACCAGCCGCCTGAGTTTTGGAACCAGTATAAGACAGATTTTGCCCCGGGCACCCATGTCCGTGTCCACCCGCTCCTTGATTGGACGGAGCTGGATATATGGGAGTATATTGAGAGGGAGGATATTCCTGTTGTTCCCCTATATTTTGACCAGGGAAATGGCAAGCGTTACCGCTCGCTTGGATGTGCCCCTTGTACGGGTACCGTGGATTCCACAGCCAAAAATGTGCGCGAGATTATAGAGGAGCTGAAGACTGGTAAATTTGCGAATATTGCGGAGCGTTCTGGAAGAGCGCAGGACAAAGAAGGAGGCGGCGGCCTGGAGGAGCTCAGGAAGGAGGGGTACATGTGATGAAAAAGGAAGATATGAATATTGTCATTGTTGGACATGTAGACCACGGAAAGAGTACGCTAATGGGGCGTTTACTGGCGGATACGGATTCCCTTCCAGAGGGAAAGCTCGCACAGGTTAAGGAGACTTGCCGAAGAAATTCCAAGCCGTTTGAGTACGCATTTTTACTTGATGCATTGAAGGATGAGCAGTCACAGGGCATTACGATTGATACGGCGAGATGCTTTTTCAAGACGGAAAAGCGGGATTATATTATATTGGATGCGCCAGGGCATATTGAGTTTTTGAAAAATATGATTACGGGGGCCTCCCGCGCCCAGGCAGCGCTATTGATGATTGACGCCAAGGAGGGCGTACAGGAGAATTCCAGACGGCACGCCTATATGCTGTCAATGCTCGGTATACGGCAGATCGCGGTTGTTATTAATAAGATGGATCTTGTCGATTACAGCCAGGAAGTGTTTGAGAAGGTAAAGAAGGAATATCTGGCATTTTTGAAGCAGATCCAGATAGAACCGAAATTTGTGCTTCCGGTCAGCGCTTTTCAAGGGGAGAATATTGTCAAGCCGAGCGAGAGGATGCCCTGGTATGACGGTATGTGTATTCTTCAGGTGCTGGATGAGTTTGAGTGTGAGGAGGAGCATGATAAACAGCCGTTCCGCATGCCGGTCCAGGATGTGTATAAATTTACGAGAAATGGCGATGACCGCCGTATTGTGGCAGGGACGATCGAGACAGGGACGATTCGCGCCGGACAGGAGGTTGTTTTTTATCCGTCTGGAAAGAAAAGTCACATCAATAAGATTGAGTCCTTTCACACAGAGCCGATTTTGGAAGGGAAACCTGGTATGGCGATTGGCTTTACGATGAAAGAGCAGATTTATATAAAAAGAGGAGAGGTGATGGCTGTCGCCGGCGAGCCCAAGCCGAAAGTGGCATCCCGTATCGCAGCCAATGTGTTCTGGCTTGGCAAGAGGGATTTTGTACCAGGAAAGCTGTATTATTTGAAAATTGGCGGTGAAAAGGTCAAGGTTGAAGTTGAGCGCGTGAAGGGTATTATCAATTCATCGAACCTTTCTTCGACAGATGAGAGGCAGTCCGTGGAACGGCATGAGGTGGCGGAAGTCATCCTGAGGACAGATAAACCGATCGCCTTTGACGTCGTGGCGGAAAGCGCGGGGACAAGCCGCTTTGTCATTGTGGATAACTACGAGATTGCGGGCGGCGGAATTATTATTGAGGGACTTGAGGATGAGGAGAGCTCAATCCGGAGCAGCACGATGCTTCGAAACTATAAATGGGAGACGAGCGAGATTAATCATGAGTCCCGCATTGAGCATTATGCCCAGCGGCCGGAGCTGATTGTTCTCACTGGTGAGAAAAACACGGGGAAAAAGGATCTGGCAAAGGCGTTGGAAAAGGAATTGCTAAACAGTGGAAGATTTGTTTATTACATGGGTATTGGGTCTTACTTGTATGGCGTAGGTGCTGACACGAAGTCCGGCGGGGATGAAAACCACAGAGAGCAGATACGGCGTTTTGCTGAGGTGGCAAACCTGATGCTGGACGCTGGTATGATATTAATTGTAACGGCCACAAGTCTTACGGAGAGCGACCGCAAGATTATGCGGACCGTAATACAAGAGGACATGCATATTTTCTGGGTTGGCGATTCGGTCACTACAGATATAAAGGCGGATGTGCAGTTAAAGGACAGTGATTTTGATTATAACAGTAATGTGCGCCTCATTAAGAGTCTTCTGAAAGAAAAAGCAGTTATATTTGGATGATCCAGTAACCAAAAGGTGTATAATCAGGGTGGGGAACGGAGGAGTAAGGTATGGTTACAGGCGGTAAAAATGAAAATGTAGTTTGGCATAGCAGTAAGGTTTCTCACGAGGAGCGATGTGCTGTGCTGCATCAGGAGGGTATCATTGTTTGGTTTACCGGGCTTTCCGGGTCCGGCAAGTCGACGATTGCAGTTGAACTCGAAAAGTTGCTGAATGATGCGGGAAGGGCTGTGTACTTGTTGGATGGCGACAATATACGTTGCGGGATTAATTCGGATCTCGGTTTTTCAGATGACGACCGAAATGAGAATATACGGAGAATTAGCGAGATCGCAGCGTTATTTCAGGATGCCGGTATTATTACGCTGGTATCTTTTATCTCGCCATTTCGCAAGATGAGGCAATTCGCCAGGGAGAAAGCGGGAGAGGGGAACTTCATCGAGGTTTATGTAAATACGGATTTTGAAACTTGCAGACAGCGCGATCCAAAGGGACTGTATAAAAAGCAGATCAAACATTTTACGGGGAAAGATTCCTCCTATGAGGCACCGGTTTGTCCGGAGATCACTCTTGATACGGTTCAGAATTCACCTTATGAGTGTGCAAAACAAGTATACGATGTAATTATGGAGAAAAGGCGAAGGTATGAGTAGGTTATTTGATTTCATTTTGAAACGGGAGAAAAAGCAGGTTTTTCACGATAATGGCGGGACGATTACCGTTCGGGAAAAAGAGTGGGTTGAAAAGGGTGCAGCAGAATATGAAAGTGTATTTAAGCGGCCGCAGACAGATTCGGTCAAGACAAATATCCAGGTGAACAAAATGTATTCTCTCACCTCACAGGCAAAGGACTGGTTTTTGGAGCTTCAGCTCCGCAGCGGAAAATATATGTTTAATAATATGCTTGCGGTAGTAAACCCTTTTGGGGAGGCTCCGCTGACGGCACTTGTGCTTTTTACCACGATGGTTGATTACCGCGTGAGGGCAACGGTAGAAGGCGATTCGGAGGATACCAGTTTCATTTTCGAGTATCCGGCCGAGAAACGCCACCGGATTCCGATTTTGGGGCTTTATCCTGGGAGAAGTACAAATATTGTTATTGAGTTGTTGGATGAAAATGGCGAGTCCTGTGACCGACGCTGCTTTCCGATCGAGACAGAACCACTTCCGGACGACTTACAGAATGTGATAAAAGCGGGAAAGAGTAATAAAAAGAACAGGAATTTTCCGAACATACTTATTTCCGGCGGTTCTGACATCCGGCCCTGTGTGTTTGACCGGGAGGGGAAAATCCGCTATTATCTGGAAAGAAAACCGAAGGAATACGGTATTTTCCGGCTTTCTAAGGGAAGGTTTCTGTTTATGGAAGAAGATATTTCGGTCCCCTTTTATTCAGAGCCATACCCAGTGCAGATGTATGATATGGACTACCTGGGGCGGGTGGGGAGAACTTATTTGATTAAAAATGGCGCTCACCATACCGCAGAGGAGAGGTCGCAGGAGGGAAACCTTTTCATGGCGGGGAACAGCTTTGAGGGGGATTCCGAGGATCTTGTCATGGAAGTAGACCGGCAGAGCGGGGAGATCGTACACGGCATCAATGTCAGGGATTTTTTTGGTGAGAAATACAAGGCTTCCCAGAGCTGGGCGCATATTAATTATGTGTCCTATCAGGAAGAGCGGGCGTCTATGCTCGTATCTATGCGGGGGGTTCATTCGATCGCTGATTTTGACTGGGAACGGGATGAAATGAAATGGCTGCTGGCGGATCCAGATCTTTGGAAAGGGACGGAGACGGAGGATAAGCTGCTCACACCAATAGGGAATGTGCCTTGGTTTTATGGACAGAACTCTGTCTTTGAGGTGGAACTGGAGGAAAAACAGGAACCGGGTATCAGATACATTGTGGTGTTTGACAATCACTGGAAGAGACCGCACAATGTGAGCGGGCCGGATAACGGTAAAAAGAGCTATATCAATGTTTATGAAATTGATGAGGGAAAACGCACCGTAAAGTTATACCGGACATTTCCGTGTCCAAAATCCAAAATATGTTCAAATGCAGTGTTCGATAAGAAAAACCGGCTTTTGTATGCGATGGAGGGATGTCTGGAGCCAAGGCTCAAGGACAATCTGGGGCTGGTTCGCGCGTTTGATTTTGATTCGAGGGAGGTATTAGGGGAGTATTACGTGAAGACAGGATTTTACCGCGCTTACTTGTTCTGCCCGGATATGGTTTCCTTGTCAAGGGCGCTTGTTAAAAATAATGATTACATTGTAGGCGGATTGAGGCGGCCGGAACGGCTGGAGGGAGAGGATGTCTGTCCGCCGGATTTTATGTCCGCCCACTCCGTCGCGGATTCTGTAGTGAGTTATGAGATGCAGGAGGATATTTTATACATCTGTGAGGGGGATCATGCGATAAATACTGTGTATTTCCAGGGCAGGGAGGGTGTCTGGTTTGTAACATTTGAAGATACATACCGGACTTCGGACAACTTTGGGCATAAGGCATACAGCATCGCGGTGTGGCTAGATGTCCTTCCCGCCGATTCGTATGATTTATTTATACAGATTGGTGATGAATTACAGGATACGGGTAAAAAGATCACGAAGCAAAAATAAATTTCGTTCGCAGATGCCATTCAGCTGCCATTTAGGAACAGGGGTTTTTAAAAAACCTGTTTCAATGGTTATGGATGGTATCTTTTTTTCGTATACGCACCAGTCGCCGAAACCACCGGCCGGTTTGGTGTCCTTTGTGCCCGTTGCAAGTTTGTATCCGGTCGTTTCATGGGCGGATGCCGCCAATTGTTCAATTCGCTTCCGCAATGGTCCGGTTACATGGTAATCATAGTAGATCAGGTTTCCGCGGGAGTGGTAGTGTATAATGCCAAGCGGATGGTCAAGGGCGTTTACAAATTTCATCAAGTACTGTGTTTCCAGCTGGTCGGCCGGAGCGGCGCCGGGATTTCGTTTTCTGCGGTCTGCGGATAACCCGAAGCCCGCCGGAAAATTTCGGTTTAAGTCAATTCCTTTCCCGTTTTCCTTCCAATGCCTGGCGTCTGAATTCATCGAGATTGAGACCCCGTCAGGATTTGCCATAGGGACAAAGGAAAGGCATATGTCCTGGCGTATATGGTTTAGATGGTAGTCGATCATGTGCAGTAAAAGGGTAGTATTGATATATTCTCTTCCGTGGATCGATGCGGTTATCGCAAATCGGTTTTTGGCATTGGAGGGACCAATATGGCAAGCATATATGTGACGTTTGCCGTAGGTCAATCCAAGCGATTCAAGCTGGTATATGTCAGAGGAGTAATGTTTTCTCCATTGCTGTAGTTGTTTTTCCATTTCAGGGTAGGAATAAATTTTGTTTTGTTTCATCTGTGCCCGCCTTTTGTGCTGTTCTTTCCATTCTATGCAGGACACACCAGAATATACCGGATTTATGGTTTGATATTTTTCTCACAATTTAGCAATAATGAAGTTGGGACAAAAGGTACGTTGTGAGGTGAAATATGAGAGTGTTATCAAAGGTAAAGAGATTGGGCCGAACCGCAAGCGGACAGCTTTCCGATAAAATAAAAGGCGGCGCCGCGTACATGGCTGCCCGGTGTGGGATGGACCGCGTATGGATGCATTCGATAAAAAAGAAAGGTAAGGATGTTTTGAGGGATGGGGCATGGCTGCGAAGGAGAGCGCAGGTGAATATGGAGTCCCGCCGGGTTTTCCCGGAACAAATCACACAAACAAACCTGAAAAGAGGCAGAAATCTTCCTGTGGATACGTGGATGCGTGAACAAGAGCTTATGCGTATACGGGACCGGTTCCTGTTTTGTTTTGATACGATGCTGATTGTCCGGGATCCGTATGAGCTCACGCCGCTAAGCTGTCTTCTTTTATTTTGCACAGAGCAGCCATGTTTGGTACGGTATACGGTCCAGGGGAAATCACCGGAATGCAATTTCACGTATAAAACGGGACGGTATGAGACGAAACACTGCGTCCCGGTTTTTGGACTTTACGCTTCTTTTGAAAATGAGGTTGACTTGGAATTGCTGGATAAGAGCGGCGGTGTAATTGCGCAAAGGCGGATCCGGATTCCCGTCAGACGGGTATTGGACAATGTGGGGCATAAAGTAGATCCTGTTGTGAGGCGTGGGAATACGGCAATGCCCTTTGTATTTGTGACAGGCGGCTACAAAAGCAGGACGTACGCGTTTGACAGAAACGGAGATATTCGGTATTTACTTACAAAGACGCCGAGGCAGTACGGTGTTTACCCGATGATAAATGGGCGTTTTTTATTTTCAGACAGGGAGATCAACCGTCCTACGTTTAACAATCCACATGCCATTATTATGTATGATATGGATTACATGGGAAGGGTTAAAGAAACTTATTATGTAGCGGAGGGGATCCACCACTGGGCAGCAGCCGTGCCAGGAACGGGAGGAAGACAGGTGTTGGGGGCAACGAGCTCGTTAGAGGAACAGCGGATGGAGGGAACGCTGCTTCGGTTTGACTGTGAAAGCGGTACTGTTGTGGGGATGTACAACTTAGGTAATTATTTTCCAGAACAGCTACAGGATAAATATGACTGGGCGCATTTGAACCGCATTTATTGCCAGGATGGGCGGTATGTCATTCTCTCGCTGAGAAATGTCCATACCGTAGTGAAATTTGATATAGAGGAAGAGAAAATTATGTGGGTGTTGTCACACCCGGATTTATACAAGGGGACGATATTAGAAGACAAAGTTTTGCGCCCATGCGGAGACAATTTTCATTATTTTTTGCAGCAGCATGCGGTAGAAATGGTGGATACGGGTCTCTCGGACAAAAGGAAGCATGTGTTAGAGGTTACATTGTTCGATAATCATTGTAATACAAAGCACAAGGTTTCCTGGTTTGATGAAAAGATTGAATCGTATGTCTGTTTTTACCGTATTGATGAAAAGGAGTTTACGGTTGAGACGACGCAGGTAATTCCATGTGCCATGTCGCCGACGCGTTCCAATGTATGGTTTGATAAAGATATGCGCAGGGTGTTTGGCATGGCGGGAGCCGCTTGTTCAAACGGGGAAAATGAAAAGGCGTTAATATATGAGTGGGATTTTGATACGGCGGAGGAGGTGAGCCGCTACGAGCTTAGCGATGGCTTTTTTAAGGCATATCCGTTTGAGACCCAGGGAGGAGACTTGGAGGATTTTCTGCAAATAGGCCCGCAATACCGAAAAGGGCATTTAGAGAAGCCTGCCAGGTGTGATGTTTCAATGCGGGCCTTGAAACGTATGGATTCGAAAATGAGAAAACAGTTACATTTTTATTGTATGGATGATCTGGTCTGTGTCAGGGCAAAGGACCATAAGATACAAAAAATATATTTTCAGGGCGGCGAAACGTGGGTGCGGGATTTTACGGATACCGTCCAGAAGACCGAGGTGTTCGCAAACAAAGTATACTGTGTGGCAGCCACGACGGAATATCTTCCGGCAGGCAGGTACAAGTTGATTATTTGTTATGACGGGGAGCTGTATGATACAAGGGAGTGGTTTGTGGTTGGATGAGAGGGAGCCGTTTCGCAACTAGACGGGAGATCAAACCGACGACCAGGAGCGGGGGAAGATTTCGATAGTTGCATGTAAATTCGCATGCGAGGAACATACCCGAACAGGGGGCGTCCAGCACAGAGGAAAAAAAACCAGCCATTCCCGGAAGTATGAACATGGCTGGGGTAATTTGTATAGATGGGATCAGTGTATTTACCAACATACCGAAAAGCTGGCCGAGGCATCCGCCTATTGTGAGCAGAGGAAATACTGTGCCGCCTGGAAGCTGGGAACCACACGAAAGCATGGAAAATAAATATTTGCCGGCAAGAAGCAGTGCAAGAGTGTGAAATGTCACATGATTTCCATACATGACAGCAAGCATATTCCATCCACCGCCAGTGATTTCAGGGGTGAAATATCCGGCTACGCCAGCGGCCAGAAAAACGAGGACCCAAAGTATTGGTCCACGCAGCTGTAATTTTTCCAGTTTATCTGTGGTAAAGGAAAGGGATTTGGCATAAAAGCGTCCAAGCGTTCCTGTTATTATGCCGAGGAAGGCACAGCAAGCGTATAGTTTCCAGTTTCCCACGGGAAGCGTACAGTCTATGAGCGGCGTGTAGCCAAAGACGGCAATGCTGACGCAAAAAGCGGTAAATGCCGACACAAGTGTAGTAATACTGCTTAAGCCGTCTGACCGTTTTAGTTTTTCACAGGCGAACCACATACCTGCAGTGGGGCGTTAAAGAGAGCGGCTAATCCGGCGGCGCATCCGTGATAGCCATATCCGGCCAGAGATTGTTGGTTTTTTGATATTCTTCGGTTAATAGAACCGATCCCCTTGCCGGCCATATAGCCAAGTTCGACTGCGGGCCCTGTTTTGCCAAGGGAAAGGCCGGCTAATATGCATAAAGGAGCAGCGGCAAGCTTGCTAATGAGTACAGACCACCAGCGGGAATCGGAGGTTCCCTCGCTTTCCTTTATGGCATGGGGGATGCCGCCGCCTCTGGCGTCCGGCTCAAAGCAGATTAGCGCATGGACGATGCAGGCAAGCGCAGCAAGAGCTGCCGCCCAAAGAAAAATAACGAGAGGAGCGCCGCTGTGGATTAGCGGGAATATGTATTTGTTGAGAGCAGTATCGCAAAGGGTCATTAGAAATCGGAAAAGGCAAATGACGATTCCGGCAAATAGCCCGATTGTGACGCCGGTAAAAATATTGTTTAGCGTTTGTTTCTTATTCTTCATGGCAAACCCCTCCTGTCTCTTTTCTTTTGCATTTACTAATATCTTACTCTTTTTTCTAAGGCTTTTCAAGGCATAGCGCGGTTAAAATTTGACAAGGGACTTGAATTTTTGAAGTTATGGGGGCATAATATAGGAAAAAATGATTTGAGAGTGAAGGAATGGTACGAGAAATGTTTGAATCTGTTTATAATGAGATCTTTCCTTTTTGGAACGGAATACCCGATACAGACAAAGAGTATATTTGCCAGAATTCTTATGCCGTCACCTACCCAAAGGGGAAACATATCCACGATGGCAGTGAATGTTCCGGGGTGATCTTTGTCTGTTCGGGAAGCTTGAGGCTCTATATGATGTCAGAGGAGGGAAAGGACATTACGCTTTACCGGTTACATAGAGGGGATATGTGTATGTTATCTGCGTCCTGTGTCATAAATGCGATTACCTTTGATGTGTTCATAGATGCGGAGGAGGACAGTGAGTGCTATGCAATTAGTGGAACGGCTTTTGCGGCGGTTTCAGAACGAAATCGCGATATGAAAATATTTGCGCTTGAAACAGCTGTCAGCCGTTTTTCGGACGTAATGTGGGTTATGCAGCAAATTTTATTTATGAGTGTGGATAAAAGGCTTGCTATTTTTCTCTCCGATGAGGCATCCAGAACCGGTTCCGATATGATTACACTCACGCACGGGCAAATCGCCTGCGATATAGGATCTGCCCGTGAGGTTGTGTCAAGAATGCTGAAATATTTCTCCAATGAGGGGATTGTGGAGGTGTCGCGCAAAGGCATTAAGATTGTTGATAAAAAGCGGCTTCGCGGGTTAGCTCTCTGATGAGGACATATTTTTTGCCTTACAGATGAGCTGGGTCATCGTGCCCATAGGGCAGTATACACACCATGAACGGGGTTTGAATAAAATCATTGTAAGAAACCCAAGCACGGTCGAGGTAAGCATGACGCTGTAAAAACCGAAGGCAAATTGCGCGATGCCGTCAGAAAAAAGGGTGCCGCGGTAAGCCCAGTGCCACGGAAGCTTAAATGTCCACAACAGGGTTACCGCTGTACTTAACTGTTTGGTTCCGGCAAATACTAAATAAGTATTCCAGAGCATAAGAAAGAACATTGCAAAAAAGAATATTAAAAATCCATATCTGAAATATTTGGATTTCATCCATTTGGGGATATCTTTTTTATGGGAAAGCCCAACTCTGCCGCCTACAAGCGAAAATAACTGCCCCCGGCCGCAATATTTGTTGCAGTAGGCTTTATTTCCTTTTGCGATGGATATGATTAGCGGTATAAAAAAGCAGAGAAGTCCGAGCCAGGCAAAAAGGATATTGAAAAATCCAAGAATCAGATAGGTAAGCGAAACGATCCAAAGATAATCGTACCATTTCTTTTTTCTTTTCATTGTTCTGCCACCTCCAATGTAATAATGCTTGCGGGACATTCTTTTGCACATATTCCACACCCGACGCATAGTTCTTTATTAATTTCGGCGTGAATACCCTTTGGTATTTTGATTGCGTTTCTCGGACAAACTTTCATGCAGCATCCACAAGCGACACATTGCTGGATACTGATAACGGCTTTTCTTTTTGCCATAGTAAATCTCCTTTTGTTTTTTATCATTATACATAGAAAAATAGATACATTCTGTGACAAAGTCACAGCCAAATGTGACCGCCCTCCTATACTTATTAAATTATTTGGTTACTTTTACTGTACAATACTTTGTCACTCCGTCTAATTTGACACGAATGCGGGCGGTGCCCGGTTTGACAGCATACACAGTTCCATTGTCGTCCACGGTGGCAACGCTGGATTTATTCGATTTCCACTGTGGGGGAAGGCCAGAGGACGTCGATGCCTGCAAGGTCTTTTCTGTGTCCGGGGACAGTGTGATTTTTGTGTGGCTGAGTTTAATAAGCGGTTTTTTTACTGTTACGCGGCAGGTGGTTTTTGTGCCGTCTGCCGTAATAGTGATATACGTGCTTCCCGGTTTTTCCCCACAGACCTTTCCCGAGTCTGTGACGGAGGCCACACTTGGTTTTTTGGATTTAAACTGGGGATGCGAGCGGTTGGACGTTGTCGCCCGGAGCTGGCAGAACTCTCCGTGTTCTAGTGATAAGGAAGAAGAACTCAATTGGATTTTTGTTTTATTGATAGTTACAATACAGCGTGCCTCTGCGCCTGGTACTTTTGCCGTGATTTTCGCCTGGCCCCCTTTTTTGGCCGTCACCAGGCCGTATGTGTTCACGGATGCAACTCTGGAGTTGCTGCTCTTCCAGGTCGGCGTTTTTCCATTGGACACGATTGCGCCAATATAAAATTCATTTCCGATATCCAGAGTTTTGCTGTATTTTGTTAAAATGATGAATACTGGTGTTTTTTTCGTGGCTGCCGCCGTCCGGCAGTTCGACGAACAGATGCTGTTCAGAAGGAAAAGAAAAACCAGAAAATAGTGAAGTAAATAGTAAAATTTGTGTTTCATTATAATCCCTCCCATACGGAGAGACGGTTGCACATTTGGTGGTTAAATGATATCATAAACAAAACGATTTGTAAAGGTTGAGAAAGGTTTGGTCTGTATTATGGCAGTGGTGGGTATTATTTGTGAGTACAATCCCTTTCATGAGGGGCATAAATATCACATTCAGAAGGCGAAGGAGCTTACCGGGGCCGATACGGTAGTGGCCATTATGAGCGGTGATTTTGTGCAGCGTGGGGGACCGGCCGTTGTGGATAAATACACCCGTGCCAGGATGGCTTTACTGGAGGGCGCGGATTTGGTATTTGAGCTCCCTGTGCGCTATAGCATTTCCAGCGCGGAGGATTTTGCGTATGGTGGGATATTGGCACTGGAATCGCTTTCTTTTGTCGACGCCTATTGTTTTGGCAGCGAGTGTGGGGATATTCAAGCGTTGGAGCGGGCAGGTTATTTTTTTGCGGCGGAGAAGGATGCCTTTAAAAAAGCAGGAGGGGATTCCTGTCTAAATGTGTACAGGGATTCGCTTAACTGTTTGCTGAAGGAGGGGCATTCCTATCCGGAGGCGAGGGAAGCCGCTTATCGGGAAGTGATGCAAAGAAACGGAGAAGATGCCCAGGAGGGGATTTTGTCCTCACCCAATAATATTCTCGGTATTGAGTATATTAAGGCGGCGGCGCAGCTTCATTCCCATATGAAGCCGGTCACAGTTCTGCGTGAGGGAATGGGATATAACGATTCCGGGGAGGGAGAGCCGCGGGACTCACATGCCGCGCATCTGTTTTTTTCGGCCACGGCCATCCGTGAAAGGATGAGGGAGGGGAGTTTTGCCTATGAGGGGATACCGCAGGCCGCCGGTAAAGTGCTTTCGCAAGCGGACTGCTATTTGGAGGAGGAACATTTCTGGACGCTGTGTTCTTATGCGATCCGGAATCGGTGGGAGGGGCTTGGACAGATTAAGGATGTCTCACCTGAGCTTGCAAACCGGTTCCGGGACAGCTGGTATCCAGCAATTTCGATGAAGGATTTCGCAGAAAAGTGCAAGACAAAAAATGTCACGATGTCGAGAATCCGGCGGTGCATATTCCAGGTGCTTTTAGGGGTGGAAAAGACCGAGCGCCACACGGGAAACCTTCCATATTTACGTCTTCTTGGCATGCGCCGGAGGGCGGCGGGGCATTTAAAACGCGTGAGTGAAACGGTGATTCTTGTGAGGTTATCCAGGGATATGGAGAGGCTCGGGAAAGAGGAGTTGCAAATGCTGAGTGAGGATATTATGGCTTCCGATGTTTACCGGAGTGTGGGGATGTCTGTGAGCGGCATTTGGAGGCCGGAAGAGTATAAACGCAGACTTATTCTTATATAATTTTAGAGGGTACATGTAGATTTTTGATTTGCAGAAAGGAAGAAGAGACATGGAGAAGAGATTAAGGAGGTATATGGAGTATTACCGGCGTTTTGCGGCGGGTGAGGAAATAGTAGAGGGCGACTTTGGAGAGTTTCAAAAAGAAATGTGCGTACAGATTTCTTTTTTTCAGCATGAACGACTGATTCATCTTATTGTGACGGTTTTATTTGCTGTGCTGGCTGTTGTTTCAATTTTGGTCAACCTGTTTATACAGGAACTCGCAGTACTTGCCCTGTGTCTTATGTTTTTTGTACTGCTTATTCCGTATATTAGGCACTATTACATATTGGAAAACGGTGTGCAGAGATTATATGAATATTATGACCAGATCCGGGATCAGTATGGGCCCTCTACAAAATCGCCGATCAGGGCAAACGGCTCGGCGGGCTCGGGACATATTGTATAGCAGTAGCCCAGTCTTTGCAGGGCGGCGCTGGCAAGCGTTTCGTTTGCGGTGTGCAGTGTCGCCAGAACGTCGCCTCTTTTTACCAGGCTATTTGTTTTGTGGTGTAAAACGATTCCAGCTGAGAAGTCAATGCAGTCATCTTTTTTGCTTCTGCCTGCGCCGAGCATTCCCGCGGCGATTCCAAAACCTTCGGTGTCCATATGAGTGATATAACCGTCCGTTTCGGCGCGGTAGTTTGCGGTGATGTGCGCCTGCGGAAATTTTTTCGGATGCTCGATATATGAAATGTCGCCGCCCTGCTGTGCTACCATTGCCACAAATGTTTTCCAGGCGCTCCCATTGGCGATGGCAGTTTTCGCCTCCTGCTCTGCCTGTCCGTAAGCTATTTCTTTTCCAAGGGAGATCATATGTGCAGCCAAGGTGTAACAGACCGTCATTAGGTCGTCCGGCCCTTGTCCGTGGAGAGCGGCGATGGCTTCCTTCACTTCCAGTGTGTTTCCGATTGCATAGCCGAGCGGTTCGTCCATAGAGGTTAGCTGTGCAACGGTCTGTTTTCCGGCATGGCAGCCGATGGCAACCATCTTTTTTGCGAGTTCCAGCGATTGGTCGTATTCCTTAATAAAAGCGCCGTTGCCGGTCGTGACGTCCAGCAATATTTTGTCGCTTCCGGCTGCTAATTTTTTGCTCATAATGGAAGCGGCGATCAGTGGGATACTTTCGACGGTTGCGGTTACGTCCCGGAGGGCATAAATGCGTTTGTCCGCGGGAGCTAAATCATCGGTTTGCCCGTTCACGCATATGCCGGTGCGCTGTACTGCTTGGAAAAATTCTGCTGTTGACAGATCGGTGCGGAATCCTGGGATGGCCTCGAGTTTGTCGATCGTTCCACCCGTGAAACCGAGGCCCCGGCCACTCATTTTCGCAATGGGGATGCCGCAGGCAGCTGCAATAGGACCGATAATAAGTGTAGTTTTGTCGCCGACGCCGCCGGTGCTGTGTTTGTCCACTTTAATTCCTTTGATGGCTGAAAGGTCATTCACGGAGCCGGAATCTCTCATCGCAAGCGTCATTGCGGTAAGTTCCTTATCACTCAGTCCTGTGAAACAAATGGCCATAAGCATGGCGGACATTTGGTAATCTGGGATGCTGCCGTCGCAGTATCCGTGAATCATAGCTTCAATCTGCTCTTTGGAGAGTTCCCCGCCAAGCTTTTTTCTGTGTATTATGTCTACAAAACGTTCCATGCCCGTTCTCCTTTACTATATGAATAAAATCGTCTGGAATTTAGTATAGCATAAATGTGGAAAATATGGTAGAATACTCTTAAAAATATATACAAAGGAGTTTTTGTTATGTCTACAGATTCTATAATCGTGCTGTCCGCATTTATCGTATACTTGCTTATGATGATTATTGTCGGTATTGTGTCGATGAAAAAGACAAATAGTACGGAGGATTATTTTTTGGGCGGGCGCGGCCTGAATAGCTGGGTGGCGGCTCTGTCAGCCCAGGCATCCGATATGAGTGGGTGGCTGCTTATGGGGTTGCCGGGATCCGTTTATGCGCTTGGGACCGGGCAGGCCTGGGTTGCCATTGGATTATTTTTAGGAACCGTGGCAAACTGGCTATTGATCTCGAAGCGTCTCCGCAGATATACGATCGTTGCGAACAATTCGCTCACGTTGCCGGAGTTTTTGGAAAACCGTTTTCACGATAAGAAACGTATTTTGCTATGCATTTCGTCCATTGTGATCGTTATCTTTTTTCTCGTGTACACGGCCTCGGCGCTTGCCAGCGGAGGGAAGTTGTTTAACACTGTATTTGGAGTGGATTACCATGTAGCGCTTGCGATTGGGGCGGGTGTCATTCTCACATATACGTTTTTGGGTGGGTTCCTTGCTGTGTGTACAACCGATTTTATTCAAGGTACCTTGATGCTGATTGGGCTTTTGGTAGTGCCGATTGTAGCATATGGGTTTGTAAGCGGGGATTTTGCTTCAAATCTTGCGCTTACCGGGGTAAACTATGATGATTATATGAGCCTTTTTTCAAATGGCGGAGAGGCGTATTCCGCTGTTGATATTTTATCACAGCTTGCGTGGGGGCTTGGGTACTGCGGTATGCCCCATATTCTTGTGAGGTTTATGGCTGTAAAAAATGAAAAGGAACTAAAAAAATCAAGCGTGATTGCGATTGTATGGGTATTTATCTCTCTTGTGATGGCATGCGTTATCGGTATTGTCGGACGGGCGTTTCTGGCTCCTGCGGTTCTGGACGAGGTATCATCTGAGAGTGTATTTATTGAATTGATTAACCAGGTGTTCAATCACAAGCTTGCCCTGCCGTTTGTCGGCGGTTTGTTCCTGTGTGGGATTCTGGCGGCCATTATGTCTACGGCGGACTCCCAGCTTTTGGTTTGCGCGTCTTCTGTGTCAAAGGATATATATAAAAATGTGGCGAAGCCGGATGCCTCAGACCAGACAGTACTGAAGGTTAGTCGTCTGACCGTCGTTGTCGTTGCGTTGCTGGCATTTTTTATCGCATGGGATCCGGATAGCAGCGTTATGGCGCTTGTCTCCGACGCATGGGCTGGTCTCGGTTCGGCCTTTGGCCCGATTGTCGTCTGCTCGCTGTTTTGGAAAAGAACAAATGTTGCAGGTGCGGTCGCAGGTATGATTTCCGGCGGCTTGACCGTCATTATATGGGATTACCTCCCGATTATGGACGGAAAAACGATTGGCAGCGCGACGGGAGTCTACTCATTGCTGGTCGGATTCATGATCAGTCTTATCTGCATCGTAACATTCAGTTTATTGACGAAAAAACCGTCTTCCGAAATAGAGGAAGAGTTTGAAAGGGTGAAAATCGGGAAAGAGATAAGCTAAGTTGTTGTCATTATGCACAAAAAATATTTTAATTTTTGATAAATTATAGCAAAAGTGCCAATTTATTTTTGATTTTGCTGGTGCTATGATAGGTGTCGGATAAAATCAAATATCGTTTTACATAGAATAGTAAGAGGAGTAAGCGATATGAAAATAGGAGGATGATAACAATGACTGTTGCACAGGTATTAGCATTGGTAATTTTTGTCGTAATGTTTATTTTGATCGTGATGGATCATTTTGAGCGGCAGAATGTTACTCTTGGATGTGGGATATTGACGTTGCTTTTGGTGTTTGGCATCAGCATGCGCAATATGGACGCAATTATCGAAACATTGAATTTGAAAAGTTTTTTTACCCTTGAATTCTGGTATGTGGCTGGCGAATCCGAGGAGTTGTCCAGCGGAATTAACTGGGCCACGATCGTGTTTATCGCAGGCATGATGATTATGGTCGAGGGAATGGCAAAAGCAGGATTTTTCCAATGGTTATGTATGAAGCTGGCGAAGCTGGTTCATTATAAACCGATTCCGCTTTTTATCGCGTTCATGATTATGTCGTCCATACTAGCTATGTTTATTGACAGTATAACAGTCATCTTGTTTTTGGCGGCCGTCACGGTGGAGCTGGCAAAATTGCTGAAGATTGATCCCGTTCCGATGATATTGTCGGAGATCTTCTGTGCCAACCTCGGCGGTTCGGCGACGATGTGCGGGGACCCGCCGAATATCATTATCGGTACGTCTCTCGGTTATTCGTTTTGGGATTTCCTGAGTAATACAGGAGTAATTGCAGCAGTTAGCCTTGTAGTTGTTATCCTTTATTTCTACGTAGTATACCGGAAACAATTGCTCAAAGAGACGGGAGGGGCTGTTGACCCAGCCAGTCTTCCGGATCCGAAAGAGGCGATTACGAGCAGGACAGACTTTATTGTCAGCTCTGTTATTTTTGGCTGTGCGGTAGTATTGCTGGTGACGCATGCGCAGACGGGATTGACGGTAGCGTTTATCGGGGCGGTTATTGCAGTTTTCACCTTGGCAACTTCCGGGAAGTACGCGTTGGAACTTTTGAAAAAGGTGGATTACAAGACGTTGTTGTTTTTTGTCGGATTATTTATGGTAGTAGGAGGACTGGAACAAACGGGTGTTTTGGAGATCATTGCAGAGTACATCGGAAAAATCAGCGGAGGAAATCTGATGCTGATGGTGGCAATCATTATGTGGATTTCTGCCATTGCCAGTGCGTTTGTGGATAATATTCCATTTGCAGCTACTATGATTCCTGTAGTCAGAAGTCTTGCAATGACACAAGGGGTTGATTTAGAGACGCTTTCCTGGGCGCTGTCAATGGGAACTGACATAGGTGGAAGCGCGACGCCGATTGGTGCATCGGCAAATGTAGTGGGAACTTCTGTGGCAATGAAAAACGGTTATCCAATCGGATGGGGGAAATATTGCAAAACAGCGGCACCTGCGACGATTATTGTGGTGACAATATCTATGATTATCATTTTTGTACGTTACTGTTAATATTGTACCGGGATTACAAGGTCACAGCATAAATGTAAAGGAGGCAATGCCTATGGGAGAACAGATTATTATATCGATTAACCGGGAGTATGGGAGCGGCGGGCATGTAATTGCAGAGATGCTTGCAAAGGATTTGGATCTTCCTTTATACGACAGAAATTTGTTAGATGAAATTGCGAAAGAGAAGGGCATTAACGCGGAACACTATGAGGAATTTGATGAAAAACCGAAGAATCCGATGTTTTCCAGAAGAGTGCGGGGACATTCCAATTCGATGGAAGAGCACTTGGCGGAGCTGCAGTTTGAGTACTTAAAAAAGAAAGCGGACAGCGGCGAATCTTTTGTCGTCGTCGGCCGCTGTTCCGAAACGATTTTAAAAGACAATAAGAATTTGGTTTCTATCTTTGTGCTGGCGGACCGGAACGATAAGGTTTCCCGGATTCAGGAAAAGTATGGATTGTCCGTGGGAGAGGCGCTGTCTAAAATGAACCGGCATGACCGGAATCGAAGGTTTTACCACAACAGCCATTCATCGTACCGATGGGGCGATTCCAGGGGCTATGACCTCTGTGTGAATAGCAGCAGAATGGGTATTGAGGGGACGGCTAAGATGCTGGAACGCTATATTGAACATAGAAGACAACAGTAAATATATTTATAGAGCTGCCTTTGTATTCTTCACGTAAAGAAGTGAAGGGTATCAAGGCAGCTCTAAAATTTTGCATCAGAATATTACTTCTCTTTATGATTTGCACGATTAAAAAAATATATAAATCCCAAATTGCTTTTTTATGTCATGATGGAAAAAGATCATTTCCCCATCTTTTGCAGCGCTTTCAGCTTGGCACGCTGAAAGAAACCGAGTTTTTCCTGTGGACTTAAAAGAGAATTTCGGGAACCCTTTACGTCCATAATGTAAATCCCGCTCAATACAACCTTCAATTCCTTTTTTACCGGAAGAAGCGGAAAGATTTTTTCGTCGCACATGAGAGACATAATTTTGGGACCAATTTTTGCTTTCACGATTGGAACTTTGGATCGTCTCAAATATTTTGGTGTATTTTCTACAATAATTTTGGGAAGCCCTGCATCTACTAGCTTCATCCGCTTTTTGTCAATGACCAGGATTGACGCTATCTGGGACGCAGCTTCCATCTGTGCTTTTGAGTCCTCCTGCTTTTTTTGCAGCTTCTTTCCGACAATCGTTAATACGATAAAGGCAACGATAAGTACTGCAAGGACTATGCCGAGTATAATCAAAAATAATTTCACGGTGATGTTCCTCTCTTTCTCAATTTTTACCTTATAAAAAAATTTGCTTGTACACTATTTTACCATGTTTTCTGTGAAAATAAAAGGAGTTTATTCTCAAACAGGAAACTTCTCATCCGCATTTTTGCTCGCTGCTGTCATACATATCCTGGACGATATGTTGAATATGGGCGCCAATGTGTTTTTTCTCTTCTTTTTCAAGTGTATCTATATAAACCGGTTTTCCAAATTCAATATATACTTTTCCGCCCCGTACCCACGGAAGATGGGATTCAAGTATATTTTCGGTGTTTCTGATACAGACGGGTACGATAGGGGCATTGGTTTTGGTGGCAATTTTCATGCTTCCCTCTTTAAAGGGAAGCAGAGTATCGGTTGCATTTCGTGTTCCCTCTGGTGCAATATAAATAGAATAGCCGTCTTTGACGAGCGCAATGGCATCCAGAATGACCCCCATATTTTGTTTCATGTCCCCGCGGTCCATAAACAGGCAATTTAGGAAATACATCCACTGGGCAATCGCGGGTGTCTTTTTGATTTCGATTTTTGATATGAATGCCACTTGGACATGTGCAGAAGCAATCGTTTGGTAGGCGAGAATAATATCGTAGAAGCTTCTGTGATTTGCGGCAAATACGACCGGCGTATCTCTTGGTATGTTCTCAGTTCCGACAATTTTCTTTTTGCATCCGGAAACGAACATACCAAGGTTAAAGGCAATTCGGACTACGGTTAAGGCAAATGCTGCAGCCGCTCTTTTGTTTACCTTTCTCACGATGCACTCGATAAGCAAAAGCGGGATGCTTATAATGCAAACAAAAAGGTAGAGTAAAAGCATAAGTATTGTTCTCATATGTCTTCCTTTCTTATTGTGAAGTATTGTTATCCATATCTGGATTACTTTTTTCGGTCGGTTGTTCCGGTACGGGCGTCGGTGTCGGTGCAACCGTAGGCGCCTGCGTCTGTACTGGTGGATCCGTAGCAGGGGTTACCGGTTTTTCAGCCGGTTTTGGCGGATTGTCCGGAATAGCAGCCGTACTTTCTGGTTTTTGTGTGTTGGTGGGCGAATCCGTTTTCTTTGGTTTTCTTGTTTCTTTTGGTTTTTTTGTCTTTTTCGGTTTTTTCGTCTCTTCTGGTTTTTCAGACGGCTTTCGTGTCGGTTTTAATGTCGGTTTTGGCGTGGCGTATTTGACAGAATCAGGGTCTTCTACATCCACAGCATTTTCCGGTGCATCGTCGGCGGATTGTGCCCCATAATATTCTTCAAGTGTAATGTTCTTCTCAAAGAGATAGGTGGCAACGGTAGTGCCGACAAAGCGGATGTGCCAGGGTTCATAGCTATAGCCGGTAATATCCGCTTTCCCATAGGGATATCGAATGATAAAGCCATATAAATGGGCATGGTCTGCCAGCCATTTTCCTTCCTTTGTGTCGCCAAAACTTTGATCTAAACGATAATTAACGCTTTTGGATGACACATCGATCGTCAGACCGGTCTGGTGCTCGCTGCTTCCGGGCTTAGCAGATACGGCGTCGGTGGCAGCCTGCCCCCTCACGGCGATGTTTCGGTCGTAAATCTCCTTTTGCCTCGCATAGGAACGGTATCCGGAAACACCATATAGCTCGATGTCCTCCTTTTCTGCCGCCTCGAAAAGCTTCTCGAGGGCGTTTGCAGCTACTTTGCGCAATTTTCTTTTATCCGAAATATAGGAAAAGCTAAATTTTACGTCTGGAATAACCAGGTTTGCCGGGGTGTAGCTGGAAGGCAGAAGGTAAGTCCGGTTCACCAGGACCGTTATACTGCTTGGTACAAGGTCCAGCGGGGCTGTTGGGTTTTCCGCCAGTATGGAATCCAAGTCTTCTGGCAAGAGAGAGTCCTCCTCTTCTTCGTCCTTTTTTTCATTATAATAATATTCATAAGAATTGGTTGTGTTATCAATGGATTCATGCTGAGGCTTGGCCGGGTGCAAAAAAACAATTGTAGTCAAAGTAAATAAAAGTATAATGCCTGTAATGATAAATCTTTTCATCGTGACCTCATTTCCGTGCTTTTTTTGCGCAAAATGATGTACCCCAATAACAAGCATTATACCCTTAAATGATAGAAAAAGTCAATTAAGTTTCAATATATTTTTTCCCGCTTTATTCAGTGAAAACAGCAGCATCATGCCTAGTACACCGCAGGAAATAACTTCCCCGATTCCCACGGTCAGCATCAGGTAAGGAATGGCATCTTCCAAGCCGTAGGCAAAACGGAGAACCCAGGGGACAATGAGTGTATTGGAGAGAATGGGTGGCAGCGGGGTGAGCCATTTATAACGGCGCAGTGCATAGGTGAGCGAGGCTCCGAGCAGCGTTGCAGCCGAACCAAATACGATGTCCAGAATGGCGCAATTGGTAAGATAGTTGCTGAGCAGACATCCAATTGTCAAGCCGGGGACGGCTGCGGGAGTAAAATAAGGGAGGATCGTGAGCGCCTCGGAAATCCGTATCTGGATACTTCCGCTCGCCAGTCCGAATGCATTTGCAATAAAAGTCAACACGACATAGAGGGCAGCGATCATAGCTGCTTGACAGATGTAAAATATTTTTTTGTTTTTCATTTTGTAATCTCCTTAGTTTTGTTTTACGTGTGGATGGTTTCGAACACACGGAATGATCCCTTTTTTATGAAAGGTATTTTTCTCTTGCTTCCAGGACCGCTTTTGCCAGCTGGTCAGCGCAGGAAGTATTTTTGAATCCGCACTGGATTCCGGCGCATTTCTCCGCGATCTGGTCTACCGTTAGACCCTCTACCAAAATCGGGATAGCTTTCAGGTTTCCGTCACAGCCGCCATAGAATTTAACATTTGTTATAATATCATCGTTGATCTCCAGATCAATTTGCTGGGAACAGGTACCCTTTGTTCGATAGGTATACTTCATTTTTAGTCTCACCTCCATTTTCTAATGTTTTGTACTATTCTAATGCATTGTATAAAATATAGAAGGGTTTGTCAAGGGTGGGTGGGTCCGTAAACAATTTTGACACGCCGAAGCGGATATGTTATGATGGGGAAAATAAAGACAAGCAAGGAGGAAAAATATGTCTGATTTTAATTTAGAAGATATCGAGGAAATGTCTGTGGATTTGGAACTGGAAGACGGAACCGTGTTACCATGTGAGGTACTGTACATTTTTGAGTGGAATGAGGATGATTATGCGGTTCTTACGCCAGTGGATGAAAACATTGAGGAAATTTATTTCTTCGGAATTGAGATTCACGATAATGGCGGCGAGCCGGAGCTCTCTCTTCTCCAGATCGAAGACGAAGAGGTGCTGGATGCGCTTGCGGATGCCTTTGATGAGATGCTGGACGAGGAGGAGTTCGGCGGGGAGGAAGAGGACGAAGAGGAAGACGCCGAAGAAGATTCCAAATGGGATGAGTTCATTCATAAAAAGCTTGATGAGTAATGGAACGATATAAACAAGTAGCTCTAGTATGCATTTTTATTAATGAATCCTCTCACTAAGGTGAGCAGTAGTATTTTAATATCCAACATCACCGTCCAGTTTTCGATATAGTAGAGGTCACAATCAATGCGCAGGCGGATGGAGCTATCGCCGCGATAGCCATTCACCTGTGCCCAGCCTGTGATGCCGGGCCGAACCTGGTGTTTAATCATGTAGCGTGGAATCTCTTCTTTAAACTTATCGACGAAAAAGGGACGCTCTGGCCGGGGCCCTACAAGGCTCATTTGGCCTCTTAGTACATTGAAAAACTGGGGGAGTTCATCCAGGCTCGTCTTACGGATGAATTTCCCGATGGGGGTAACGCGTGGATCGTCTTGTGTGGTCCATGCCTTTTTTTCTTCGGAAGCTTTTTGAATTTCCATGGAGCGGAATTTATACATGATAAACGGTTTGCCGTGCAGGCCGATTCGCTCCTGTTTGAAAATCAGCGGCCCCTCGGAGGTCATTTTTACAATAATAGCCACAATAAGCATAGGAAGGGAAAAAACTGCAATACAAAAAATCGAGCCGATAATATCAATCGTCCGTTTCACGAATTTATTAAAAGAGTTTGTGAGCGGTACATTTCTCACATGAATAACCGGAAGACCATCCAGGTCCTCCGTGTATGGTTTCGTTGGTATGATATTATTGTAATCTGGTATGAATTTTGTGTGCACGCCGGATTTTTCCGTGATTGCCACGATGTCTTCCAGCCGTCCATACTGGTCGATGCCGAGTGTGATTGCGATTTCGTCGTAGGAATTATTGGCGATAACGGACTCCAGATCGTCGATATCCCCGATGACGTGGACATCACGGTAAGATTTGCCGTTCTGTTTCCGGTCATCCAGTATGCCATGAACGACATAACCCCATTCCGGGTGGGCACAGATACGGTCAATGTAACCTTCGGCGGAACGGCCATAGCCAACGAGAAGGATGTGTTTCAGATTGTGGCCCTTTTTCCGGAATTTTCGCAAAATAGTAGTGATCATAAGCCGGAAAATGAGTTCAAGAATAAAATTGATGCCCACGAATATAATGATAAAAAGGCGGGCGTAGTTACCGCTTTTTATAAAATAAAGTCCTGCAGTGCAGTAAAGAATGCCGACCATGTTTGCCTTGAACAGGTTGTACATTTGGGATTTTCGGCTTGTCACACGCTTGGGGTCATATAAGTGGAATACATAATATGAGAGCATGTAGCATGGGATCAGGAGGAAGAGCATCTGCATATACTGTTCTAATTTTCCATACAACCCGATCGGTTCCTGAATGATCTCATAGCGGATTAAAAAGCTGAATTCCTCGTCAAAACGTAATTTATACGCCCAGACAAATGAAACAATGAGTATTAGTACATCTATTATAAAACGAAAGATATTTAATAATTTCTGATTTCCTTTAATCAATTCCTTATCGTCCTTTCTTACGTGATATTATATACAGTATAAGATATTTTACCAGTTTTCACAATAATAAAAATAAATTTTCACAAACTATACACAATTCATATGTATAATGCAACTTGAGATAGGGAAAGAATACATCAAATTGGATAAGTATTTTATTATTGTGTAAAGAAAGGAAGATTCCTATGAGCGAAGAAAATTGGAATGATAATGAAAACAATTCTTTTTCGGGTTCTTTGGACCCAACAAGCGTTCATTCGCAGCAGGAGATGGGGCGGGATGCGAATCCGGGTTTCGGGCAGGATATTTCAGAACCGGAGCCGATGCCTTCGACAGATAATATGTACCGGTTTCAGAATGTGAACGTGCACAGTGAAAATCAAAATAAGAAAAAGCCGAAAAATTCTGGCGGCATAAAAAAAGCAGTGATTTCGGCGGTTGTATTTGGCGGAGTGGCGGCGGTGTGCTTTTTCGGGCTGATGATGGTTACCGGCGTCCGTTTTTCCAAAAACAGCAGTGGTGGCGGAAGTATAGGATCCGTGGACACGACTCCGGTTTCCGAGGTGACGGCGGTATCCGGAACGGCAGTGGGATTTGGGGATGTGTCTGCGATTGTTGACAAGGTTATGCCTTCCATTGTCGCAATTACGGAGACGAGCACAGTGTCCTCATATTTTGGGCAAACCTATTCCACAGAGGGAGCAGGTTCGGGATTTATTGTAAAAGAAGATAATGACGAACTGTTGATTGTGACAAATAACCACGTTGTGGAGAATGCGGACAGTATAACCGTTACTTTTATTGATGAGACGACGGCGAAGGGGACGGTAAAGGGTACCGATTCCACTGCCGATCTGGCTGTTATCGCGGTAAAGATAAGTGAATTAAAGGACGATACAAAGCAGAAGATTAAAGTGTCTACGCTGGGACACTCGGATGAAGTGAAAGTTGGACAGATGGCGATTGCCATCGGAAATGCCCTTGGCTATGGGCAGTCTGTGACGGTCGGGTATATTAGCGCCAAGGACCGCCAGGTGAACGTGGGGAGTGATAACTCTTCTACAAATACGATGGTGCTTTTACAGACGGACGCTGCGATTAATCCGGGAAACAGCGGCGGGGCGCTGCTCGATGCAAACGGAAATGTAATTGGAATTAATTCGGTGAAATATGCAGATACTAAGGTAGAGGGTATCGGTTATGCCATTCCGATGACAGATGCAGTTCCGATTATCAATGACCTGATGAACCGTGAGGTTCTTAAAGATGAAGAGAAAGGATATCTCGGAATCAGCGGCAGGACCGTGAGCGAAAGCCTGAGCGAAGCGTATGGTTTCCCAATAGGTGTGTACGTATCCGCGGTATCTGACAGCGGAGCGGCAAAGAAAGCCGGTATTAAGCAGGGTGACATCATTACAAAAATCAACGACACGAAGATTATGACGATCCAGCAAGTGCTTGAGAAGGTAAATAGTACAAAAGCGGGTACAGAAATCACAGTGACGATTGCGAGAAGCCAGGATGGAGAGTACAAGGAACAGGATGTAAAAGTAGTACTGGGAGATTCTGAGACGATTAATGAGCTGGACGATGGTTCAAATAAAAATAATGCGAACGGTTCAAGTGGAAATCAGGGAGACCGGTACCAGGGTCAGGATGACTTCTTTGATAACTATGGCGACTCCTATGACGGTAATCAGATTATGCCGTGGTGACTTCGTTTGACGTGAGCTGTAAAGTAAGGTATAATGGACGCAGAGATTGCGGTCATTGCCAAGGGAACTGCTATCTGTGCGGTAGCAGTTCTTTTTGAAATTTGCCACAAATAGATAGGAGGACTATTTTGAGCGAGGAATTTACAAAAAAAGACGGTACAGACGTAGATGGACATGAGGGGGGAAAAACGGACGGCTATGAAAAAGTTTGTTACCTCTGCCACAGGCCGGAGAGTAAGGTAGCAAAAATGATTACGATTCCAAATAATATTACGATATGTTCGGATTGTATGCAGAAGGCATTTGACCAAATTGGGATGCAAGGGTTCCCAAATGTGGGCGGCACGAAAGGGCCGGGGACAAATGGCATGCCCAACATATCCGGAATTGAGTTTATCAATATGTCGAACCCATTCGGTGGAATGCCGGAGGAGATGCAGGCGAGACATTCTGTGAAGCCGAAAAAGAAGAAAAAGAAAGAAGCTGCCCCGGTACTGGATATTAACCAGCTTCCGGCGCCGCACATTATTAAAAGAAATTTAGACGATTATGTTATGGGGCAGGAGCAGGCAAAAAAAGTTCTTTCTGTCGGTGTGTACAATCATTACAAACGAATTCTCTCGATCCGGGAGAGAGAGCAGGCAGAGGAAAATGGGGATGTAAATGTGATTGGCGGCGATGTGGAGATTGAGAAATCCAACATGCTCATGCTTGGTCCTACAGGAAGTGGAAAGACCTTTCTTGTCAAAACGCTGGCGAAGCTGTTACAAGTTCCGCTTGCGATCACGGACGCCACAGCGCTGACCGAGGCGGGCTATATCGGTGATGATGTGGAGAGCGTCATTTCCAAATTGCTGGCAAGCGCCGACAATGATGTGGAGCGGGCAGAGAGTGGAATCGTTTATATCGACGAGATTGATAAGCTTGCGAAAAAGGAAAACGCCAACCAGCGCGACGTAAGCGGCGAATCCGTGCAGCAGGCGCTTTTAAAGTTGCTGGAGGGAGCGGATGTGGAAGTACCAGTTGGCGCTAGCAATAAAAATGCGATGGTACCGATGACGACCGTAAATACGAGTCATATTTTGTTTATTTGTGGGGGCGCCTTTCCGGGACTTGAGAAGATTATTAAGAAACGGCTTACGAAACATGGCGGGATTGGTTTTGGGGCGGAGCTAAAGGACCGTTATGACAATGAGAAGGACATTTTTTCTAAAGTAGAGACGGAGGATATCCGCGCTTATGGACTGATTCCGGAGTTTATAGGAAGACTTCCGATTATTTATTCGCTCGGCGAAATGGACGAAAATCTTCTGGTCCGGGTTTTGACGGATCCACAGAATGCCATTGTCAAACAATATCAAAAACTGCTGGCGATGGATGAAGTGAAGCTCGAATTTGAGGAAGATGCGCTGCTAGCCATTGCGAGGCAGGCATTGAAGAAGAAGACGGGCGCCCGTGCCCTCCGATCAATTATAGAAAAGGTGATGTTGGATATTATGTACGAGATTCCAAAAGATGATATGATAGGAAGGGTCACAATTACAAAAGATTACGTCGAAGGGTCAGGCGCTCCGCGCATTGAGATGAGAGGGGATTGACCGGGGCATTAAGTTGTTGTATTAAAGAAATACGGAATATTAATATAATGATACTAGGGCCAGAATTTGCGAAAACATGAGAAAGTAGTCTGAGCAGGGCAGATTTCTCATGTTTTTAATACCTTTGGCCCTAACATATAAATACGAATGTAAATAGAAAGGAGTTATATTATGGGACTTATCAAAGCAGGAACGGGGGCGCTTGGCAGTACGCTTGCCGACCAGTGGAAGGAATTTTTCTACTGTGACGCATTGGATAAGGAAGTGCTTGTAGTAAAGGGACAAAAGCGTACGGGTAGCCGTTCGTCTAACACCAAAGGAAGCGACAATATTATTTCTAGCGGTTCGGGTATTGCCGTTGCGGACGGTCAGTGTATGATTATTGTGGAGCAGGGGAAGATCGTCGAAGTGTGCGCAGAACCTGGTGAATTTACATATGATTCCTCAACAGAACCAAGTATTTTTTCCGGCAGCCTTGGTGAAGGCATTAAAAATACGTTCCGGACGATAGGAAAGCGTTTTACATATGGCGGTGATACTGGCAAAGACCAGCGGGTGTATTATTTCAATGTCAAGGAGATTATGGATAATAAGTTTGGAACGCCGAATCCTATCCCGTTCCGCGTGGTGGATTCGAAACTCGGGCTTGACGTAGACGTTTCCATCCGTTGTTCCGGCGTGTATTCTTATATGATCGCAGATCCGCTTTTGTTTTATTCTAAAGTTTGCGGAAATGTGGAACGGGAGTATACGAGGGAGGAAATCGACAGCCAGCTGAAAACAGAGTTCATCAGCGCGTTGCAGCCTGGTTTTGGGAAGTTATCCGATTTAGAGCTTCGTCCAAACCAGATCGTCTCCCACAACACGGAATTAGAAGAGGCTATGAATACTGCCCTTTCCACGAAATGGGGTGAACTGCGCGGCCTTAAGGTCGTCAGCATCGCACTGGGGTCCGTTACGCTGCCGCCGGAGGATGCAGAGATGATTAAGGAACTCCAGCGGACGGCTGTTTTGCAGAACCCGAATATGGCTGGGGCCACTCTGGTAGGCGCGCAGGCGGATGCCATGAAGGCGGCGGCTTCCAATTCCGGGGGCGCGATGAATGGTTTTGTAGGTATGGGAATGGCGATGAATGCAGGCGGCGTGAACGCACAGAATTTGTTCGCAATGGGACAGCAGCAACAAGCCCAGCAGGCTACACAGCAACAGGCAATGCCGTCTGCCGGCAGCTGGAAATGTTCCTGCGGTGCAATAACAACAGGGAAATTCTGTCCGGAGTGTGGCTCACCGAAGCCGGCGGGCGATGAGTGGATTTGTACTTGCGGCTCGTCGAACAAGGGTAAGTTTTGCCAGAACTGCGGCGCAAAGAGGCCGGAGGGCCCTCCCCACTACCGCTGCGGTAAGTGTGGCTGGGAGCCGGAAGATCCCACACATCCTCCCAAGTTCTGTCCGGAATGTGGAGATCCGTTTGATGGAAGCGACAGGATATAAGCATAGGTGATAAAGAGGAAGGAGAGATGGGGTTGGCTGAATTACAAGAGTACAAATGCCCGTGTTGCGGCGGTGCAATTGCTTTTGACAGTGGGATACAAAAAATGAAATGTCCATTTTGTGATACCGAATTTGAAATGGAGACGCTGGCAAGCTATGACAGTGAGCTGAGAAATGAACAGGAAGATAACATGAACTGGGAGATGCCCGCCGGTTCCCAGTGGCAGGACGGGGAAACAGACGGATTGAGAACCTATGTCTGCAAATCCTGTGGCGGCGAGATTGTAGGAGATGAAAATATGGCGGCGACTGCGTGTCCCTTTTGCGGGAATGCCGTGGTAATAATGGGTCAGTTTTCAGGTGCGTTAAAGCCAGATTATGTGATCCCCTTTAAGCTGGATAAAAAAGCGGCAAAAGAAGCGCTGAATAACCACTATAAAGGAAAAAGATTTTTGCCGGACGTGTTTAAGGACCAGAACCATATAGATGAGGTGAAAGGCGTGTACGTGCCGTTTTGGCTTTTTGATGCGGATGCGGAGGCAAAAATCCGGTACAAAACGACACGGGTGCGGGCTTGGAGCGACAGTAATTATAATTATACGGAGACCAGTTATTATGCGGTGACACGCGCTGGAAATATCCGCTTCGAGCGTGTCCCCGTGGATGGTTCTTCTAAAATGGCGGACGATCTGATGGAGTCCATTGAACCCTATGATTTTTCTGAGGCATTGGATTTTCAGACGGCCTATCTTGCCGGATATGTGGCCGACAAATACGATGTGGATGCTGAGCAGAGTATCGAGCGTGCGAATGACAGGATAAAGAAGAGCACGGAAGATAACTTTGCCGAAACAGTTCAGGGATATACTTCGGTTATCCCGGAATCTACAAGCGTCCGCCTGCAAAACGGGAGGGCGAAATATGCATTATATCCGGTGTGGCTTTTGAACACGGCATGGAATGGAAATCATTATACGTTTGCCATGAATGGGCAGACGGGAAAGCTCGTCGGCGATTTGCCGCTGGATAAGAGTACATATCGGAAATGGCTGTTTGGGTTATGGGGCATCGCAAGCGCGGTTGCATTTGGCATCAGCTACTTGCTATGGCTGGTATAAGGGGGATGTAGGTTATGAAGAAACGAATCTCAGCTTTTTTATTTGTTTTTATATTATGCCTTTCTTTTGGTATGACCGTATTTGTGAGGGAGGCGGGAGCCGAAAATAGGGCAAGGCTTGTAGATAGGGCCGGCCTTTTAGACGAATCCGGCCAGGCCGGGCTTTCGGCTGAGCTGGATGATATAAGCGAAAGACAGCAGCTGGATGTCGTCATAGTTACAGTAAATACATTGGATGGGAAAACTCCTATGCAATATGCGGATGATTTTTATGATAATAACGGCTATGGCTTTGGCGATAAGAAGGATGGCGTACTTCTCCTTATCAGCATGGGGGACAGGGATTGGTGGATTTCCACTACAGGTTATGGAATTACGGCATTTACAGACGCTGGATTAGAATATATGTCAGAACAATTTCTGCCCGCTTTGAGCGATGGCGATTATGAGAAGGCATTTACCTGTTATGCGGCCCTGTGTGATAAATTTATAACGCAAGCGAGGACAGGTAACCCATATGATACCGGTAATCTGCCGAAGGAGCCCTTCCGTGTCGGATTTAGCGTGTGTATCGCGCTAGCTGCCGGTCTTGTATTTGCTTTAATTACGACTGGAGTTATGAAAAGTAAATTGAAGTCGGTACGGTTCCAGCCGCAGGCATCGAGCTATGTAAAAAGCGGCAGTATGAATATTACCGAGTCCAGGGACTTGTTTTTGTATCGAAACGTGAACCGTAAAGCGAAGCCTAAGAATAATAGTTCACAAGGGGGTTCCAGAACGCATGTTTCCTCCTCTGGTACGTCTCATGGTGGGCGCGGAGGAAAGTTCTGACAGGTTAAAAAAGATTGTGCTGCAGTAAAAGTCATAGGACAGACATTACTCCTAATATATTGAATAGAAATGGCAGGGAAAGAGGATGTTCACAATGACTTGCAGAGAGGCAATTTATTCGGAAAGTGTATTGGATTATATCGTAGGGGCATACCGGGGGATGGAGTATATCACGGCGAGGTATGACCCTATTTGTATCACGGAGATAGATCCTTACCGCGCCACGATATACAAGGAAGCGGATAAAATAAATAGTGATAGTATTAATGCGCTGGGGTATGGCGCCATTCCCCATGTGTACGGACTGATGGCGGATGAGGCGCTGGAAGCCTCTGGCGTTTCCAAAATCCGCAGGCAGCCATATTTGGATTTATACGGGCAAAATATGCTGGTAGGGGTGGTGGATACAGGAATTGATTTCACACACCGCGCTTTCCTGAATGCGGACAATACGACGAGAATTCTATCAATCTGGGATCAGACAATACGGGAAGGCGGGGATGCCGAGGGATTCCAATATGGAAGGGAGTTTTCCAGGGAGGAGATCAATGCGGCGCTTGCGGATGAGGATCCTTTTTCTATGATACCAACGCGGGACGATTACGGGCACGGTACATTTTTGGCGGGGATTGCGGCGGGAAATGAGATGAGAGAAGATGAGTTTTCCGGCGTTGCGCCATTGTCGGAGATTGTTGTCGTCAAATGTAAAGAGGCGAAAAACAGTTACCGCGAATTTTACAGAGTGCCGAGAGAAGCCCCCTGTTTCCAGGAGAATGATATTATGTGCGGCATTTCTTATATTCTTCAGGTCGCCAGAAGAGTGCACAAGCAGGTGACGATTTGCATAGGAATGGGAACCAATCTCGGCAATCACGATGGGGAGACGCCGCTATGCGGTATGTTAGATTTTGTAAATGCATTTCCGGGAGTTTGTGTAATTGCCTGTGCGGGGAATGAGGGTGACGCAAGACATCACTATTACTTGACAAAAGAGTACGAGGAAATAGATATCAATGTCGAGAAATCCACACAGGGGTTTGTGTGCGAATTGTGGTGGCGAACTCCCGGCAGGCTTGAGTTTGATGTGGTATCCCCTTCCGGGGCCACGCTCGGGGTCACGCGCGCGGCGGCTTACACAAAAGTAAGAAAACGGTTTACGGTGGAGGACACGACAGTTGAGGCGCTTGGAGGGGAAATGCAGGAGCAGACGAGGGATCTGGTCGTCATGTTCCGGTTTGAAAACAGTAAGGCGGGGGTTTGGAAAATTCTTGTGACTTCTTCTGAGCCGGATGTGAAGTACCATATGTGGCTGCCGATCCGCCAATTTCTTTCCGCAGATACGTATTTTGTCCGGCCGGACCCGAACGTGACAATTTGTGAGCCTGGGAATAGCAGGAAGTCGACTACCGTGTCAGCGTACAATCCGTCGGACGGTGCGTTTTATATTCAGGCCAGCAGAGGGTTTACGCAGACAGGGGTAATTAAGCCGGATGTGACGGCACCCGGGGTGGGGATATATGGTCCGCTTCCCAAGAATAATTTTGGGACGATGACGGGGACGGGAATCGCGGCGGCCCTGACAACGGGAATTGCGGCCCTTTTTATGCAGGAGTATTCGGATTATATTATAAGCGGATATTCTGTGAGGGAGCTTTTGATCCGGGGGGCTGAGCGCCGCGGGGATGAGTATCCAAACCGGGAATGGGGATATGGAACGGTAGACGCTTACAATAGTTTGACCTTTGAATAAAGAGGCGTTGAAAAAATTGTCGCTTGATTTTATACCTCGATTAATTTATAATAGTATCCAAAGAATAGTCTTGAATTAAGACAAAAGGAGGTATGATACAATGTGGCAAAAGAAGCACAGACTTCTCAATAAGGGGATGGCGATTTTGCTCGGCGGCGCTTTGGTTTTCGGATGCGTGCCGCAGACAGGGGTTCTTGTATCGAAGGCGGCGGAGACGGTACAGGATGAGACAAAGAAGGCAGTCAACGATGATATGAGTGCCTTGCGGTTTAAATCGGACCAGGTGATATCCGATTTGGAGCTGCCGACGCAAGGTGAAAAGGGATGTATGATTTCATGGGTTTCTTCGAAAGAGGACGTCATTGCAACAAATGGAACAGTTACGAGGCCATCTGCCGGGAGCCCGGATGTAGAGGTGGCATTGGAGGCTACTATTTCTATGGATAATTATTCTCAGAAAAAATTGTTTTCTTTCCATGTACTTGCAGAGAATTCAATAAACGACATCAAACAGTTTAATTTGGACGATGTGGAGATTACGGACTCTTACTATCAGGCGGCTCAGGATTCAGACATTGAATTTTTGAAAAAGTTTGATAATGACCGCCTGTTATCAAGATTCCGCGAGACGGCGGGCATAGATACACAGGGAGTGAAACCGTACGGCGGCTGGGAAGACAGCAATCTTGGCGGACACTGCGTAGGACATTACTTATCTGCGTGCGCGCAGGGCGTGAGGGCTACGGGAGACCAGGAATTGAAAGAAAAGCTGGATGCTATTATTTCCGGCCTGAAAGAGTGTCAGGATGCGCTTGGTACCGGTTTCCTGTTTGGCGCAAAGGTGAATAACAAGGAAAATGTTGAATATCAGTTTGACGTACTGGAAGGAAAAGCGAAAGGTGATATATGGGTTCCTTGGTACAATATGCATAAGATGTTGGCAGGACTTGTGGATACATACCGTTATACAGGAAATGAAGAGGCGCTGGAGACGGCGAAAAATCTTGGGACATGGGTATACAACCGTGTCAGTGAGTGGACAACTTCGATTCAGAACCGTGTTCTGGGAACAGAGTACGGCGGAATGAACGATTGTTTGTATGATTTGTACTACTATTCGAATGATACAAGCCATCTGGAAGCAGCTCACAAGTTTGACGAGCCGGCTCTTTATAAAAATGTGACTTCCGGGAATGAGAATACGTTGAACGGAAGACATGCGAATACGACGATTCCGAAATTTGTCGGGGCGTTGAAGCGCTACACGGTGTTGACAGAAAAGAACGAGAAGGAAGCGGAGGATGAGGATTACCTGGACTACGCAGAGAAGTTCTGGGATCTGGCAGTGGATAAGTATGCCTACATAACGGGTGGCGTCAGTGTAATGGAGCATTTCCGGGCGGAAGAGAAACTGGATGCCACGCGTACGAAGACGACATGTGAGAGTTGCTGCGCACATAATATGTTGAAGCTTTCACGTGAATTGTATAAGATTACGGGAGAGAAGAAATATTCAGATTATTATGAGACAACGCTTCGGAACTCGATTATGGGCGCTGTTAAATCAGAGGAAGGGGCGGCAGCCTACTTTATTCCGATGGCGACCGGATATTTCAAAACATTCGGCGACCCGGATCCGGCCAAGAACATGTTCTGGTGCTGTACGGGAAGTGGTATGGAGAACTTTACGAAGCTGGGCGACAGTATTTACTTCCACAATGATGATACGCTGATTGTGAACCAGTATGTAGCTTCGAAGGTGACATGGAACGAGAAAAATCTGGAGGTTACCCAGAATGCGGATGTGACGGCATCGGATGTGGCGACATTCAAGGTTCATATGTTAAACGGCGCGGCATCGCAAAACGCGGTTATCGCACTTCGCGTACCAGACTGGGTGAGCGGACGGGCCATAATAAAAGTAAATGGAGAAGCTGTGAAGGATGCAGCATCGGGCGGATATGTGTGTGTGCGCCGTGACTGGAAGGAGAATGATGAGATTTCAATCCAGTATCCGATGACGGTAAAGGCGTATGGATTGCCAGATAATAATACAGTATACGGATTCCAGTATGGACCGACGGTTCTGGCGGCAAAACTCGGCACAGAGAGAATGAAAGAGACGACATGGGCTGGGGCAAACCTGACAGCGCCACTTTACAAGGTGGTTGGTTCACAGGAAGAGAAAATTACGATCAGTTATGGCGATTCCAAGGCAGCTACGCCGCTTGGCAATGAGACGCTCACGATCCAGGAAATGATTTCGATGGATGAGTTTGTGGGGCATATCGAGGATTATCTTGTTCGGGATGAATCGTCGGAGACGCTTTCCTTTAAGCTCACGGGGACAAATGCGGACGAGATCTTTGAGGATGGGCTGACATTTGTGCCATTTAATACATTGAATGATGAGAGATATGGTATTTACTGGTATTTTGAGAGTCCGTTTGAGGTTGCGGACGCGGGCCAGATACTGGCGAACAAGGAAAACGGAAGACTGAATATGAGTAAGACGGATTCCACACAGCCGGGATATGGACAATATGAAAATGATCCGATTCACCAGATGGAGGAAAAGGATTCCGAGGCTGGTACGATTGAGGATGGAGGAAGTACACGTTATGCAAAAGCGGGCGGATATTTCAAGTATCAGCTTGTGGTAAATAAGGACAAAGTAAATTCAGTGCTCTGCCAGTTTGCCAAGGAAGACAATGGCAAGACGATCAAAATCAGTGTCGGGGATACGGTTATTGTAGAAAAGACGTTGAATTATACAGGAGATCAAGCGTTCTACAGTGAATATTTTGCGATTCCGGCAGAGGTGCTGGCAAGCAATGTAAAAACGATCCAAGTGCCGGACAATGGAGAGCACAACGTAGTTCCCGTGAAGTTTGAGAGCGCGTCTGCCTCTGCGGATAGTGCAAGACTTGTCGGCGGTTTGTTTATGACGACGAGCTATAATACAAATGCAGCTATTACAGAACTTACGAGCAGCAACGGCGAGGTGCGCCAGAATGGCGATGTATTTACAGTATACCTTCTTGCGGATACGGGAAGTACGAAACTGGGTTATACGATTGCAGACCGGTATGGTCTCCTCTACATCAATGATGAGTTGATTAATGATGCAAGAAAGCAGGAATATTTCTTGACCCAGGATACGACGACACTTTCGGCAAAGGTTTATGCAGAAGACCACGAGACGTCGAAGCAGTACACGATTCAGATTTTGAGAGGTGTGGAGGCGCCGTCAGACCCGAAACCTGCGCCGGATACGCCGGGTTCTTCCAATCCGCCGGCGACACAACCCCCGGCTCCTAGTGTGACGCCAGCGACTCCGCCGGTTACACCTAAACCGGGAACGGTGAAGAAGAAAAAAGCTTCGATTGCTATTTCAGGCAAGAAGACGGTGAAGAAGGGTAAGAGCATTACGCTTACAGCTAAGCTTACGAATGTGTCCGGAAAAGTTAAGTGGTCAGTGAACAAGAAAAAACTTGCTAAAATCACGGCCAAGGGCAAGAACAAGGCGAAATTGAAGGCGTTGAAAAAAGGAAAAGTAAAAGTAACTGCAAAAATCAAAAAGGTGAAAAAGACAATCACAATTAAAATAAAGTAACGATCAGTCACAAAGCCTGTCGTAAATAATCCAGGAGGAAACGCAGATGATTTCAAAACAGATGGAAGAGTTGGTAAAAGGAAGCTCCGTAATTCGGGCTATGTTTGAGGAAGGAAAGAAGCTGGCGGCGAAATACGGCGCAGAAAACGTGTATGATTTCAGTCTTGGGAATCCGAGTGTGGAGCCACCGGAGGAGGTACGGCAGGCGATGGTCGATATCGTCCAAAAGGAAGACCAGAATTATTTGCATGGATATATGAATAATTCGGGGTATGAGGATGTGAGGCGGACGATAGCAGAAAGCATAAACCGAAAATTTGGCATGCACTTTGCAGAGAGAAATATCGTGATGACCGTAGGTGCGGCCGGCGGTTTAAATGTGGTGTTGAAGACGCTTGTAAACCCTGGTGAAGAGGTTATTGTCTTTGCCCCGTTTTTCGGCGAATACCGAAATTATGTTTCAAATGTAAATGGTAAGGTTGTCGTCGTGCCGCCGGATACGGACACGTTTATGCCCAATATGGAACAGTTTGAGGCTTGTATCACAGAGCTTACCAAAGCCGTGATTATCAATACGCCGAATAATCCGACGGGTGTTGTGTATCCGGAGCAGACGATTCGTGAACTGTCAGCTATTTTAGAAAAAAAGCAAAGAGAGTTTGGGACGGACATTTATTTGATTTCGGACGAGCCGTACCGGGAGCTTGTATACGGGGACGTTGTAGTGCCGTATATACCGAAATATTATAATAATACGATTGTTGGTTATTCGTATAGCAAGTCACTATCCCTGCCGGGCGAGCGGATCGGCTATCTGGTTATTCCAGATGAGGTGGCAGATTTTGAGCAGGTTTCGGCGGGGGCAAATGTGGCCACACGGATACTTGGATTTGTAAATGCCCCATCCTTGCAGCAGCGCGTTATAGCGAGGTGTATAGATGCCAAAGTGGATGTGTCCGTTTACGACAAAAACCGCAGACTTTTGGTGGAGAATTTACGAAAATTCGGGTATGAGTGTGCCAGTCCGGACGGGGCGTTTTATTTGTTTGTGAAAGCACTGGAGGAAGACGACACTGCTTTTGCAGCAAAAGCCAAGGAACTGAATTTGCTTATCGTTCCGGGAAGCTCTTTTGCCTGCCCGGGATATGTTCGCATTTCTTACTGTGTCGATTATGACATGATTGTGCGTTCCTTGCCGGCATTTGAGAAGCTTGCCAACAGGTACAAGGGATAAAGGGGGGCACGACGATGAATAACGTTCCAGCATGGACAGCTAATTTGCGAAAGGTCACTCCCTATGTACCTGGTGAGCAGCCGCAGGAGGGTGATAAAATAAAGCTGAACACGAATGAAAATCCCTACCCGCCTTCCCCAAAGGTGTTTGATGCGCACAGGAAGTTGGATGTGTCTGCTTTTTCCCTATATCCGGAGTTATCGGCCGCAAGCCTTGTGAAACGGCTGGCAGCGTACCACGATATTTCGGAACGGGAAGTTTTTGCCGGCGTCGGTTCTGATGATGTACTGTCTATGTCGTTCCTGACCTTTTTTAATTCCCAAAAACCTATTTTATTCCCGGATATTACCTATTCTTTTTATCCGGTTTGGGCACAGGCCTATCAGATTCCGTATGAATGTAAGCCGCTTCGTGGAGACTTTACTGTGGATGTGGACGATTACAAAGGGGAAAATGGGGGAGTTGTTATTGCCAATCCGAATGCTCCCACATCGATAGGCATGGCGGCTACGGAAATCGAAGAAATTATAAAAGCAAACCGAGATGTTGTCGTTATTATAGATGAGGCATATGTGGATTTTGGCGGAGAAACTGTGTTGCCGCTCATTCATAAATATGATAATCTTTTGGTGGTACGCACATTTTCAAAGTCCCGCTCCCTGGCGGGAATGCGGATCGGTTATGCGATGGGGGATGAGAGGCTTATCCAGGCATTGAATGATGTGAAGGAGTCTGTCAATTCTTATACGATGAATACGGCGTCTATATCGCTGGGAGCTGCTTCACTGGAGGATGAAACGTATTTTCAGCAAAATGTCGGGAAGATCGTGAACACGAGGGAATGCGTTGGAGGCGAGCTGGTTAAGCTCGGGTTTGAGGTAAAGGAGTCCCAGACAAACTTTCTGTTCGTCTCTCATAAGGAGATTTCCGCAAAGCATATTTTTGAGCGGTTGAAAGAGAAGCATATTTATGTCAGATATTTTGACAAAGAAAGAATACGGAATTATTTAAGGATCACCGTTGGGACAGAAGAGCAAATGGGCGTCTTTCTTGAGGCTGTCAGAGAAATTGTTCTCGTTTAGTACGATAATGCGCGGATAACGGAACCCCTTCAGCTTAATTTCATATAATGGGATCAAAAAACATATGCCCGGCAGCAGCTGTTAGATGTGTGCCGGCGTAAGGGGAATGATATGAAACGGGAAAGAAGGATTGCGGGAATTGATGTGAGTCACTGGGAGGGTGACATTGATTTCCGGGAGGTAAAGCAGGCCGGCATTCGTTTTGTCTATATAAAGGCGAGCGAGGGGACGACGGATATCGATCCGGACTTTGAAAGAAATTACAGGGAGGCCAGAAAAGCCCGGCTCAAAATCGGTTTTTATCACTATGTGACAGCCAGGACAGAGGATGAGGGCAGGGCTGAGGCGAGGCATTTTGCCGATGTAATCCGGGGCAAAAAATATCACGGATGCCCGGTTATGGACTTTGAATCGTTTGGAAATTTGACGAAGGAGCGAATTAATGAGGTTTCGCTTGCTTTTATGCAGGAGTTGTCGGATGCGACCGGTAAGCGGGTGGCGATTTATAGTGATGCAAATAATGCTACGAATACGTTTGATATTCGATTATCTGTGTATCCGTTGTGGATTGCAGAATACGGGGTATCGCGGCCAGATATGAGAAACCACTGGCGACGGTGGGCTGGATGGCAGTATACGGACAGCGGCAGAGTAGAAGGAATAAGCGGGACAGTTGACCGGGATTATTTTACAGAGGATATTCTTACATCTAGGAGTTCTGTACTCAATGACAAAGACGATCCCGAACCATGTGAATAATATTTTCATATAGGGTAAAGGAGTGCACAGCAAAGCTGTACACTCCTTTTTTCGAGAAAGATTCTAATGGAAAAAGCGAAAACGGATAAATCCGTTACGCTTTTAGCTGGGCTAGCTGGATTTGAACCAGCGAATGTAGGAGTCAAAGTCCTATGCCTTACCCCTTGGCGATAGCCCATCAACATCAGAAAAGGTGGGTAATGGGATTCGAACCCACGGCCTTCAGAGCCACAATCTGACGCGCTAACCAACTGCGCTATACCCACCAAAGTAAATATAATTTTATACTGTTTCACATAGAAGACATGTGATCGTGTCAGGAGGGATTCGAACCCCCGACCCACGGCTTAGAAGGCCGTTGCTCTATCCAACTGAGCTACTGACACAGAATTTTTCATAAGAAATTGACAAAGGGGTAAAATGCCAATCTTATTTCGTGCTTTTCAAATACTATCATAAAATGGACAAAATGTCAATATCTTTTCGCTTCATAAATGCGGAACATACCTATTGCATAAAAAGAAGCGGGTGATGGGAATCGAACCCACGTATCCAGCTTGGAAGGCTGGTGTTCTAC
>CAJTZF010000020.1 GCA_910584245.1 uncultured Eubacterium sp. | reverse complement strand
GAAGCACAGTAATGTGTGGAGCTGACAGATACTAATAGGTCGAAGGCTTGACCTTGAGTTCAGGAAATGGTTCATGTGAATGTGTAGTTTTGAAGGTACAAATGTTTTAATGATATAAAGATGGCCCAGTAGCTCAGTTGGTTAGAGCGCTGCCCTGTCACGGCAGAGGTCAAGGGTTCGAGTCCCTCCTGGGTCGTTCATCGAGAGATGAGGTACATTAGATATGTGATTTTATTTTTACAAGTAGTTAAAATCACGACGTTTTAATATGGGATCTTAGCTCAGCTGGGAGAGCATCTGCCTTACAAGCAGAGGGTCATAGGTTCGAGCCCTATAGGTCCCATAAACTATGCCGACGTGGCTCAATTGGCAGAGCAGCTGATTTGTAATCAGCAGGTTACCGGTTCAAGTCCGGTCGTCGGCTCTTTGGGCGGATTCCCGAGTGGCCAAAGGGGGCAGACTGTAAATCTGTTAGCTACGCTTTCGAAGGTTCGAATCCTTCTCCGCCCAGTTACAATAGATAAAGGTTTGGAAATCATAATTTTGTCGCGGGGTAGAGCAGTCAGGCAGCTCGTCGGGCTCATAACCCGAAGGTCGTAGGTTCAAATCCTGCCCCCGCAATTTATGCCCAGATAGCTCAGTTGGTAGAGCAGAGGACTGAAAATCCTTGTGTCGCTGGTTCGATTCCGGCTTTGGGCATTTTTTGGGGCATTAGCTCAGGTGGTAGAGCACTTGACTTTTAATCAAGTTGTCCGGGGTTCGAGTCCCCGATGCCTCATTAATAGTAGTCGTGTAATTAGTATGAATTTGCTAGTTACACGTTTTTTTGTTTTTGAGGAGGTAAATGCTATGATTATTGGATTTATTATCGTGAGCGTAATTGCTGTAATCTTTTTGAGCATAGGAATTAGTTGTCGCAAATCACGTGAGGCAGTAGGATTCTTTACTTTTGTCAAACCACCAATTGTAGAGGATGTAAAGCATTATAATAATGCAGTATCAATATTATGGTTTGTTGTGGCGGGTATGGTTGAAATTATTGGAATCACTTTCTTATTTCTACAGCAAAATTCTCCCATATGGATTTTTGTGACTTTTGGGGTAATGATTTTGGTGATCGTAATGATAATCGCATATCTTAAAATTGAAACAAAATATAAGAAATAGAAGCTTTCCTTGTTTACGCCGCCTTTCTTATGCATTACAGACATACTTAGAAGTAATTGTATTCTGGGTGGATGCACAGTTACGCAGGCAGGTCTGATATGTTTGTGCATATATATCGAGTGAAGATAAGATTGTGGGTGTTGGTTCCCTATCAAGTTTTTGGAGAAGCTATTTTTGTGTTGCCAAAATAAAAATGGAATAAAAGAGTTAGATATGGAATCTTTGATAGACGGTTTATCAATGCTGTCTGCACTTTTAATATTATCGGAAACGTCTCCGGTCAATGATTTAAAATCAGCATATTGACTGGGGTTAATATGGAATAAGTTGAAAGAAATCACTATCAAATGATAAGATAACATTAAGCAATCCGCCTACAAATCCCAGTGTTCCTTGAATAGCTTTCCCGGGCATTCCAAAAAACATTTGAAATAAAAGATTGCTTCCGTCAACGAGCAAAAGCTTATTCATGGTAAATTTCCCCTATAGCAGTTAATAGTTATTTATAAAATTTTAGTGCAAAAAGCAATGCCAAAATAGAAACGCCATCCTTTGTGTCGTTATTTTTTATCATCTCTAAAACAATGTCTCTTGAAACCCATTTTTTCCCTCTTACTTCATTTTTATCAAAACTTGTAGACTCCGTATCGACTTTTGCAGCAAAAACATGACATATACAATCAGACATCCCATTTGCCGGATTGTGAGTACATAAGAATTTTAGGTCTTTAACCGTACATCCTGTTTCTTCCATGCATTCCCGGCGTGCAGCATCTTCTTTTTCCTCTCCGTTTTCAATACGACCTGCGGGAATTTCCCATTCCAAGCGCATTACCGTATATCGCTTAGATTGAATAAGCAAAACCTCATCCTCCTCATTGAATACGACAATACTTACTGCTTCATTTGGATAATGAATTTGATGATATTTTTCAATAATATGTCCATTTGGTAATTTCACCTTGTCAGCATATAGGCAAACATAATCGCTCTCATATATTACTTCTCTGTCAGTCTTTCTGGTAATTCCTTAAAATTCATATTTTTTCCCTCTAACAATTCTGATTGTCGTTCTAAACCATATAAACAGTATATCATAATATTCACTATAATTCTACATCTTACTCAAAACGCGAAATAATTTCCACTGACAATTTTAAAAATAATCATCAATCTGTCTGTAAATGGGGATTTTGGTATGAAATGTTAGTTTAAAAAAATTTATGTTCGTGTGTCAGATAATAAATTCACGATATCATTTTAATTGTATGCGCTATTAGTAGATGTGTGTGCATAAATATAAATAAGACCCCTTACCTTGGTTTAAGGCAGGGGGCCTTTGCGTGTTATTTTATGCCTTGTTTTCATTATGGTTTGTGTGGGAATTATTTTTGTTCCCTTGGAGGGGGTCGTCTGCACGATCCTCTTGTTTTACTTTGTCTTTGGCAGGCCGGCTGCTTTCCCAGACCCCTTTTGGTATAGTTTTGACAGGTTTGTCCTTTTCGGCATACTTCATATTTTTTACCTCCAATGCTCTTGATTATAATAGTATAATGATTTCCTCTAAATTTATACAAGAGCAATATACTATAAGGAGGTAACATGCCACAAAAAAGAAAACCGAACATAGCTGCATGACAGATATGCCCGGTTTTCTTTTATTTCGTAGTAAGAAAATGCTTAATTAAATTCTTTTGACTGATAATTATATGAATCTTTGAATACACTGGCCCAGGTTAAAATATTTTTTATCTAAGCTCGTATATACATTCAAACTACTGCCAAGGCTCTTGACATTAGAAGCTAACTTCGATGGCTCTAACGATTTTTCAACAGAGCCGCTTTCGATGGAACCGGATTCATTTCCAGGATCCAGGAATGTCTGTTCCAGGAACCTCAACTGGCACGTTTGGATTAGCAGAAAGTTCTTTGTTGAACTTAATGGATTTAACGGTTATCGTGATTGGAGCAGTATCAGAAACTTCGTCTGGACAGAAGATCTGTACACCGCGGATCACGCCGCCAACGCACTCGTCTGTTACATTAAAGGAAATGCTTGAATATTTCCCTTTCGACTCTTTTAACGCTTTCGACCAGTCTGGATGTTTACCAGGCTCTGAACCGTCGCCGCTCACACCTGAGAAGTCCATATCCTTGTCATACAGAGCATATCCTAAATCGCCGCCCTCACTAGTGTATGTGATCGTTACAGACTTATAATCACTGTAGTAATTCTCTGCATTATCTGGCAAATAGAAATTAACTGCGCCATACTGCTTGATATATTTAATAGTGATTGTACCGTCTGCATTTACCTGTGTTGTCGCGCTCTCAGGAGATTCATTTTTGTAAGAATCTTCATCTGTAAAGTCGTAATCAGCTTCCGGTGGTGCTGTGTTAGCAGGTGGTGTATACTTCGGAGTCGGAGTCGGTTTCGGAGTCCTGCTTGGCGCCGGTGTCTTAGAAGGCGCTGGTGTTTTAGAAGCTACCGGAGGAGTTGCGCTTGCCGGAGGATTGCTAGCTGCTGGGGCATTACTGTTTGCCGGAGGATTGCTAGCTGCTGGAGTGTTGCTAGCTGCCGGTGGGTTAGTAATTGCTGGGGCAGTACTTGGTGCTGGCGTAATAGCTGCCTTCTTAACCGTTACGGTAACGGTAGCTTTCGCTTTTTTATTTTTCTTAGAAGTTACTGTTATTTTGGCTGTTCCGGCCTTAACACCTTTGATAACTCCTTTTTTGCTTACGGTTGCAACTTTCTTTTTACTGGATTTGTAAGTAACCGCTTTACTCGCTTTCGAAGGTGTGACCTTTTTAACTTTTAATTTAAAGGTTTTACCTACATTTAAAGTGACTTTTTTCTTGTTCATGACGATTTTTTTCGTCTTTGCTGCTGCTTTTGACTCAACATTGTTTCCAATTGCACTTGTAAATGCTAATGCACCAATGACAGCCAAAGAAACAGCTTTTTTCATTTTTTGCTTCATAGCATACTCTCCTTTTCTTACTATGTGCAAAACTGCACAGCAAATTTTTTCTTACCATTATTAAGAATACATTAAAAAAGTTGTTTTGTCAATAGTCAGTATAATATTGTAAATAAGTTCCACGAATAAGAAAAATAACAGGTAAGGGAAATTAAGTATTGATTTTATATCAGATCATGGTATAATAAGGATATGCAGATATAGTTCATTGGTAGAATGCCAGCTTCCCAAGCTGGAGAGGCGGGTTCGATTCCCGTTATCTGCTTTTTTTGATGGCTGAAAATATTGTGGTTATGCATTTATTTAGTTCCCAAAGTGTAAGTGGTGCACTGGTACGGGAGGTTAGGAGTAGTGTTATGAAATTAGATTGGAATGATTATTTGGAAACGGCCAGGCAGGTAGCTGCGGAGGGGTGTGTGCTTTTAAAAAATGAGTGCAATGTTTTGCCGCTTGCGAAGGGAAGCAGAGTGGCCGTATTTGGACGTGTGCAGCGGCATTACTATAAGAGTGGTACCGGTTCCGGCGGATTAGTAAATGTTTCAGGGACAGTCGGAATTCTGGATGCATTGCTGGAGCATCCGGATATTGTCGTGGACAAGAAGCTGTTGCATGTTTATGATCTGTGGGAAGAAAAGAATCCGTTCGATGAAGGAGAGGGATGGGCAAAGGAGCCGTGGTCCCAGGTCGAAATGCCAGTAAGTAAAGAGTTGGCGGGACGCGCAGCAGAGGAAAATGATATTGCCGTTGTTATTATTGGGAGAACGGCGGGAGAAGACCGTGATAATGTAAATGAAAAGGGCGCCTATCAGTTATCGGAGCTGGAAGTGGAAATGATAGATGCGGTTTGTTCAGAGTTTGACCAGGTGGTCGTCGTATTTAATGTTGGAAATATTATTGATATGGGGCACCGTTGTCTCGAACCATGTAAGGCATTGCTCTATGCGTGGCAGGGAGGAATGACCGGAGGACTTGGCGTGGTGGATGTTCTTACGGGAAATGTGAATCCGTCGGGGAGAATGGCAGACACGATAGCAAACCGTATTGAGGATTATCCGTCTACAGCAAATTTTGGCGATGAAATTCGCAATTATTATAAGGAAGATATTTATGTCGGATATCGGTATTTTGAAACCGTTGCGAGGGAAAATGTAATGTTTCCCTTTGGGTTCGGGCTTTCTTATACGGATTTTCAGGAAAGAACTACTCATTTTCAGGAGACGGATGGCGATATAGCGTTGACAGTAGAGGTAACAAATATCGGAAATGCAGCAGGCAAGCAGGTTGTACAGGTCTATATCGAAGCGCCGCAGGGGTGTCTTGGTAAACCGTCCAGGGTGTTGGCTGGATTTGCGAAGACAAAACAATTGGAGCAAGGTGAACATGTATCCTTGTCGATGGATATTAGCAGGTACGCTTATGCGTCTTATGATGATTGCGGTGCCACGGGCAGGCCGTATTGCTATGTGCTGGAGCCAGGAACGTATCGTGTATATGTTGGAAAGAATGTAAGGGATGCTTCCTGTGCGGGTAGTTTTTCCATTGGAGAATTGCAGATTGTGCAGGAGCTTCGTCAGAATTTAGCGCCTATACAGGAGTTTGAGCGGATGAAGCCAAAGGCAGAGGGAGATGGGGAGGCCTGTGGAAACCGGGAAATCAAAATGGAATATGAACCAGTTCCGTTAGGAAGGGAAGATGAGGCGGAAAAGCGTAAGAAACAGCTTCCAGAGGAAATTCCTTGTACGGGTGGCCAGGGATATCAGCTACGCGATGTAGCGGAAGGGTCAGTTACAATGGAGCAATTTATTGCGCAGCTCAGCGATGATGACCTGTCCTGTATTATCCGGGGCGAAGGAATGGGAAGCCCGAAGGTTACGCCGGGTACAGCGGCTGCCTATGGCGGGGTGTCCGGGCATTTGAAGGAGTTAGGAATTCCGTGCGGATGTTGTTCGGATGGGCCGTCCGGAATACGCATGGACAGCGGGAGAAAGGCATTTAGCCTGCCAAACGGAACCTTGATGGCCTGCACGTTTAATTTGCCATTGATTCAAAAGCTATATTCGTACACGGGCATGGAAATGATTTATAATGGGGTTGACAATCTTCTTGGACCAGGCATGAATATACATCGGAATCCGCTAAATGGAAGAAATTTTGAGTATTTTTCCGAAGATCCATATTTAACTGGAAAAATGGCGGCAGCAGTTGTCAAGGGACTGAAAAGTGTGGGAGTGACGGGGACGCTTAAGCATTTTGCGGCCAACAACCAGGAGACGAAACGGACGGAAATAGATTCTGTCGTCTCAGAGAGGGCATTGCGTGAAATTTATCTCAAGGGATTCGAGATTGCCGTGCGGGAGGGCGGAGCAGATTCTGTTATGACGACGTACGGTTCCCTGAATGGTGTGTGGACGGCGGGGCGTTATGAGCTGAACACCTCCGTTTTGCGTGAAGAATGGGGATTTGACGGAATCGTAATGACGGACTGGTGGGTGAAAATCAGCCGCCAGGGACGTAGCGGCGAGGCCAGGCAAAATGATTTTGCGGGAATGGCTATGGCGCAAAATGATTTATATATGGTCTGTGAGAAAGCAGACAGGAACCAGACAGGGGATAATACGCTCGAAGAGCTCACGAGCGGGGGGCTTACGCGGGGAGAGCTGCAGAGGAATGCGATCAATATATGCCGGCAGCTGATGACTTTGCCAGCGTATGCCCGGATTGCCGGCGAAGAGGTCAAGGTGGAGATATGTAACCGGCCGGCGGAAGATGAAATAGACTGTGAAAAATACGAGATATAATATAAAAATGGATGTCAAAAAGGAATAAATCCACACAGGGTTATTTCCGTATTGACATCTATTTTTTGCAAATATTTTCTACCGGTATAAATCTGTGACAAAAACAAAACAGCGGTATGGGAGCTGGCGGCAAACTTCCTTAGCTGCCTTTGCTTTGTCAAAATCATCAAAAATACCAAATACGGTGGGGCCACTGCCGCTCATCAGGGCGCCGAGAGCCCCATTTTCCCGCATGGTGGACTTGATTGTCTCGATTTCCGGGTGCTCTGGAATGGTTACAGTTTCAAGTATGTTCGCCATATGGCTGCACATCCCATATAAGTCATTGTCCCGGATACAGCTGATCATACAATCAATGTCGGGGTGTATCGTAGTTTCATCCAATTTGAGATTGGCATACACGAAACGCGTGGATACGTGGAATCCAGGCTTGGCAATCAGGACGTAGCAGTCGGGTGCTTTTGGCAGCGGGGAAAGTATTTCACCAATTCCCTCTGACAGGGCGGTCCCTTTTAAGAGGCAGTATGGAATATCCGCGCCCAGCTTGACGCCCATGTCCATCAACTGGTTTATCGACAGTTTTAATCCAAACAGACGGTTTATTGCGAGCATGCATGAGGCGGCATCTGTGCTCCCGCCCGCCATACCGGCAGCTACCGGGATACGCTTGTCCAGACGGATGTCCAGACCGCTTTTGATATCGAAAGCATCCAGTAGAAGCTTTGCGCTTTTATAAACAAGATTATCTTCGTTCGTCGGGAGAAAGCTTAAATTGGTACTCAGATGAATACCCGGTGTTCTTGATTTTGCCAGAGTAAGCCGGTCGAACAGACGAATACTCTGCATAATCATTTTTACTTCGTGATAACCGTCCTCCCGTCTTCGTATTACATCCAGCCCCAGATTGATTTTTGCCGGGGCATTGATCCATATGGAATTCATAACTTCCCTCATTTCTATAGAGCAAATATGACAATGATTCTTATTATAGCATTTTTTTTATGATTAAAAAAGATTTTTTTGGTAAAAATGAGAATAAAATAAATAAAGTAATAGGAGGAAGGTATGAAGAAGAACATAAAAAAAGTGGGATTTGTCTGTGCGGTTTTGTTTGTTTGCGGACTTATGTATTTTTATGGAAGGGCTACGGATGAACAGCGGTTACAGCGCGAAATCGCCAGGGAGGTGATCCGTCTGCATGTCGTGGCAAATAGCGATAGCGAGGAGGACCAGGCATTAAAACTTCAGGTAAAGGAAGAGATTCTGGAGCTTTTACGGGCGCAGATGAGCGAAGATAAAACCGTTGGCATGGCCCAGCAGACGCTCCGGGACAATCTGGATGAAATTGAGAAAACAGCGTGCCGTTGTTTGCAAGATAAAGGGTATGACTATGAAGTAAATGCTGAGCTTGGAACATGCTATTTTCCAGTAAAAGAATATGGTGATTTAACATTCCCGGCCGGTGAATATAAGGCTTTAAAAGTAAATATTGGAAAGTCAGAGGGAAAGAATTGGTGGTGTGTGATGTATCCCACGCTTTGTTTTGTGGACAGTACCTATCAGAATGTGCCGGATGAATCGAAAGAAAAACTAAAGGAAAATTTGACCGAGGAAGAATATGACTCGCTTTTGACTGGCGGCGATGAGGTAGAGTATGGATTTAAGATATTTGACTTTTTTCACTTCTAAAGAATTTGCTGATTCGACCGAAATATATTATAGTAATTTTTTTGAGAGTGAGTGTGGAATCTATGATTATTAATACAAATAAGATTTCCATTGACTTTAAAGACACAGATCTGGGAAAAGGATCCAGTGTGTCAGTACAGGATGCCAGGGAAGGCAGCATTCCCCATATGGGAATTGAGTATACAAGGGATTGTGCGGTACAAAAGGATATGGAAAACAGTATCGTTTATACCGATGCAAAAAACAGTAGAAATGATGTTGTGGAACAAGTGGCGGAGAATCTCACAGGATGTGAGTTTGATCCGGCAGATTTTATAAGCAAGAGTATGACTGGCAAGGATGCCAAGACGGCAGAAGATGACGGCACGATATTGGAAGAATATGTTGCAGGGACGTTGGAGCGTACGATAGAACGGATTAAGAGCCAGCGTCATGAACAGGATGAGGCCGTGGGGCGCCAGATTCAAAACCAGGAAGAGGAACGGGAGTATTTTGAGGAAGTGGAACAGAGGGTAATAGAAGCATCCCACATGGCAGCGGGCCTTCAGGGGATTTCGGACACTTCCATCCGGTACTTTCTTGAAAATAATCTGCCGTTTACGCCAGAGAGTATCCATAATTGCGGTAACATTGTGAGCGGCAGTACATATCGCACAGAGCGGGCAACCTTTGAGGAAATGAGGCCGCAGATTGAAGCGGTGGTATCGGCAAATGGAGCGGACGTCTCAGAGGAAAAGCTGGAGACAGCAAAATGGCTGTATGAGAATGATGTTCCTGTAAATGGGGATACGATACGGGATTATGAAATGTTGCGGGAATTGGAAAATATGTCCCCTGAGGTCATATATGAGCGCATTGTGGATGAGGTGCTGGATGGCTGTATGCCAGAGGGCGCTGATTTAACTATGCCTTCCCGGAAGGAAGCTTCTGAACAGTTGAAGCAGCTGAATGAAACGGATGACCGTACCCTGCGCCAGGTTTACCGGACAGAAGCTGATTTTATCAAGGCAAAGAGGCAGCTGGAAGAGACACGGTTATCTATGACAATTGATGCAGCAAGAACAATGGCCGGAAAAGGTATTGAGCTGGATGTTGAAAATCTTGTGGAGATTGTGGATGAGTTGAAAGTGATGGAGCGGGAGGCGGCAGAGAAGATGCTTGTGGAAGCGGGGCTTCCTGCGGACCGTGAGAATATTGACATTGCGGCAAGGACATTGCAGGCGGGGCGCGATATTTTGCAGGCGCCAGTTTCTGTACTGGGAGCGACGATTGCCACTGCCGGCCAGAGCACAGTCGAGGACATCGCTGCGGCTGGCAATGAGCTTCGGAGCCGTCAGATGGAAGCGGCAGAATCGTATGAGGCAGTAGGGACGGAAGTGCGAAAAGATCTTGGCGATTCGATTTCAAAAGCATTCTCTAACGTAAATGATATTTTGAAGGACCTGGGCCTTCCTGAGACGGCTGCGAATGCGCGCGCAGTGCGCATTCTCGGATATAACCGTATGGAGTTGACGGTAGAAAATATTCTGTCAATGAAAGAATATGATGATAAAGTGACGTCTCTTGCCAGGGATTTGAAACCGGCGGTAGTAACAGAGCTGATCCGCAGACGGGAAAACCCATTGGAGATGAATCTTGAAGAGCTGAGCCAAAAGGTGTCCAAGATCAGCAATGAGATTACGGCCGAGGATATTTCATTCCGTAAATATGTGTGGAAATTGGATCACAGTGGCGCAATTACGTCAGAAGAAAGAAAGAGCATGGTTGGTATTTACCGTTTACTGGATAAGGTGGAAAAGAGCGATGGCGCCGTTATTGGACAGGTGATTAAGGATGGACGGGAGTTATCTTTTTCCTCGCTTCTCTCAGCCGTGCGTACGCGGAAGGCGAAAGGAATTGACCAGACGGTGGACGACGAATTTGGAGCCCTGGAGGAAGTTGAGACGAAGTCGGAGAGTATTAGTGACCAGATTGGGGCGGCGTTCGGTGACCATATGGTACAGAGATTGAAACGGGAACTCTCGCCATCGGTATTGAAACATAAGAAGGATACATATTTAACAGAGCCTCTCGAAGTTATATTAGAGGAATGCAGTACGGCGGAGGCAGCAGTGGCCGAGGAGGCCAGGTACTATGAGGAGAGGGCAGCAGAGATCCGGGAAATGGCGGCGGAGGCCGATTCCGAAATCATGCAGTATCTCAAAGATATAGAGATGCCAGACAGCATAGTAAATATTCATTTGATGAAATTTATTTTAGAACAGAACGGGAGAGAGCTTCTGAAACGCTATACCAAGCAGGAGAGCGAGCAGATTATAAATTCATTTGATGACCCGGAAGAGCTGCAGGAAGTGTATGAGACGATAGATGAGGCGCACGAGGTCAGGCTGGAGGAGGAAAAACAGCAGCCGGAAATTCACTATGACGAAGTAAAAGAGCTGGCGCGGATGGCGAGCAGTGTTTCCTTTTACCGGCAGATGCGTCAATTTCAAAGATATGAGGTGCCAATTGTTACGGAACAAGGGGTGACATCATGCAGTGTAACGTTGAAAAAGGGGACCAGTGCAGAGAAGGGGACCGTCGAGATCACGGTGGATTCATTTCACTTTGGCAGCGTACAGGCAACCTTTAAAGTGACGGGCAACCGGGTATCCCAGTTTGTGACGAGTGACGATGAACAGGCACTCGGAATGACGAAGGAAATTATGATTTCATTTGAAAAGGATTTGGAAATGAATGGGTTCACGATGGAACGTGGAAATTATGCGAAAGGCAGAAGAAATTCATTTCATTTAGGTGATAGATTAGATGAAGCGGCTACAAACGACAGGCTTTATCTGGTAGCGAAGCTATTTATTCAGAATGTGCAGAGAAAGGAAGAAGAATAATGAAAATTAATACAAATGTTTCGGCGATGCTGGCTAGCGGCCATTTAAACCAGACACACGACAATTTGACAACAAGTCTTGAGCGTTTGTCCTCCGGTTACCGGATTAACCGGGCGGCGGATGACGCTGCGGGTATGGCGATTTCCCAGAAAATGCATGCGCAGATCCGGGGTCTTCAGAGAGCCTCCAGAAATGGAGCAGACGGTATTTCCTTTATACAGACGGCAGAGGGGGCTTTGACGGAAGTTGACAATATGTTGCAGCGATGCCGGGAGCTGTCCGTTCAGGCGGCAAATGGCGGTGCTATGACAACGGCGGATAAAGAGGCAATACAAAAAGAAATTGAAGCTTTGATGCAGGAGATCGACCGTTTGAGTTCAGATACAGAATTCAATACGAAGAGTATGCTTGACGGTACGTGTTGCCGCCAGACTTCATCGGATAACGTCGGCGTCCGAGTTGTTTCCATGACTGACTATGTAGGGCTTACAACGTATGAAATGACGGTTGATAAACAGCCGACACAGGCGGACCTCACGACAACGCTGGATCCAGGTGGATTTCCGCTTACGACGAGTGGCAAGGTACAGATTAACGGAGAGGTTATTGATTTATATGCAGGGGAAACTCTTGAGGACGCCTATGCCAAGATTCGTGACTGCTGCGAATTTATGAATATTGACGTCGTTCCTACCAATGGCGGAGGGATGGAAGATCAGACGGATATCAAAAATGCGACATCGCTCTTTTTCCAGTCCAAACAGTATGGTTCCCAGTATAAGATTGAGTTTACGACGGATAGTCCCGAGCTTGGAAATAAATTAGGTGTGGCGAATGCAAGTGGAAACCAGGGAACAGACGCGGAAGTTACGATTGATACAGGCGCTTCTTCGGGCTTTTCTAAAACAGCTACGACATTTATCGAGGGGGGCCGCGTAACGGTTTCTGACCGCGATGGATTTTGTATGATTTTTGACGTATCAGAAGCAAAGGCTGGTTCAGACGCGGCTGTAACCGTGCTAGATGCTGGATTTGTGGCGATCCAGATTGGCGCCAATGAGGGCCAGACTATTGATATTTCTATTCCACCCGTTACATGTGAATCACTAAATATTCAGTATTGTAATGTTTGTACGGTTGCCGGTGCGTCGGATTCCATTTCTAAGTTTAATGCGGCAATTGAAGAGGTTTCTGCGATTCGTGCAAAACTCGGTGCCTATGAGAACCGTCTGGATTCGGCTACGACAAGTCTGGATACGACGACACAAAATCTGACTGAGGCGTGCTCCCGGATCGAGGATGTGGATATGTCCGAGGAAATGACGAATTACACGCAGTTAAGTGTGCTTTCGCAGGCAGGAACATCCATGCTGGCGCAGGCAAATAACCGTCCGCAGACCATTCTTCAGCTTCTTCAGGCTTGATGTTTGGTGCAGTGGCAAAGAAAGGATAGATTCTGTTGGATAAGGAAAAGTTGAATGCTTATGCGGCGAGAGTGGCCCAAGCTAACCGCAGCCAGCTTGTCGTAATTATTTATGAAGCGTTGCTGGAAAGTGTGCAGGAGGGAAAGCGGCTCTTAAAAGAGGGCGAGATTCCAGAATGCCGAAGGGAAATCGAGCGCGCGAAAGGATTTCTTAACGAGCTGATGGGAAGCTTGGATTTTAGCTATGAAATTTCCCACTATTTGCGCAGGCTTTATGTATATGCAAACCAGGAATTATGCCAAGGTATGGCGGAGAGGGATGAAGAGAGATTTTCCCACGCTATAGACGTTATCCAAAAACTGCTTCCGGCATTTCAGGAGGTTGCCAAACAGGATGGGTCTGCCCCAGTTATGAAAAATACAGAGACGATCTTTGCGGGGCTTACTTATGGCAAAGACAGTTTGAATGAAAGTCTTGGCGTAGGTGTAAATATGAATCGTGGTTACCAGGCATAAGATATTTGTTCACGTACAGACACCAGGCGCGTAAGTCAAGGAGTTTTTGTTACTTATGCGTCTTGGTGCTGTATCTGCGTGGGCATGAAGCTCATGCCTGGCTTTTTGATAAGCTTTCCACTTTCCGCATTTCTTTAAGAAGATATTGATATCTGTACTGGATGGCATTTACCTCATAGATGCAGCTGTCCACAAGATCGGGATCGCAGGCATTTTCAAAATTGGAATGTGCGGTTTCCAGAGAACGTTTAATTTCTTCGATTTCATTTAAGAGCTCTTCTCGTGCAAGAAGAAGGTTGTCCGTTTTCTTTTTCATACCAATCCCCCTTTTTATATTTTTTAGTATTGCCGCCATTAAAAAAAATATTCCATTTTTTTCAAATTGCATGTTGACAAATGGTTTGCTTTCGTGATAATATATGAATCACAACCGAAGCAGGAGGTGACAGCATAGGAGATCAAGCGCTGGTGTTCCTAGTTCTGTTACCGGCATCACTCTGTGACTTATATTGGTATCGGATACCTAATGCCATTGTCTGTATCGGGTTTTCCCTTAGTTTATACAGAAATGTTTGGCAGTATGGTTGGTTCGGTGTAGTATATTTCTTGCTAGGATGCTTTCTTCCGTTTTTTATCTGTTTTATCTTTTATCTGCTCCATATGTTTGGCGCAGGTGACATCAAATTATTTTCCATTATTTATAGTTATTATACAATTCAATTCGGTGTCAAGGTAATGATAGTATCGTTATTGATTGGCGCACTATTTTCTGTAACAAAAATGTTTCTGCAAAAAAGTTTTATCCGTCGTTTTCGACATTTTTCCGAGTATATAAAAAATCTGGCGGCCGGAAAGGCAGGTGCAGCATATTATGATCTTAAAAAATGCGGGGATGAGGGTGTGATTCCCTTTACTATATGTATTACACTGGCGGTGATTATATGTATAGGGGGAATGAAATGAAAAAATTGTTTTCAGGGGGTGTTTTATTGAATCGGGTAAAGTTGTATATATATTCAAAAAGGAAGGGTTATGGGGAAAAGCTGTCAAGATTTCTTTCCAGTCAGCCAAACAGGGAGCTTGATGTGGAACTGCTGACAGAAATCCAGGATGGAACAGAGTGGGAAAAGGACGCCTATATGGTTACGGATGATGAGGATATTTGCAGAAAAGTGAAATGTAAAATAATCCGTCTTGTGAAGATGCCGGAGGAAGCGGGGAAACAAAGTATTTTTATGTATCAAAGTGGGAGGAAAATATATGAGCAGTTATTAGAGATGATGGGGACGGGCAATGCGAACGGGAAAATGCAATCAGGCCTCGCTGTTCCAAAAGTAGTATGCATTTTCGATCCTTGCGGGGGAGAAGAAAATGCGATGTATGCCCTGCGCACAGCAGGTGACCGGGCAGAACGGGGAAAGACGCTCTATATAAACTTGTGTGCATTTCCAGTCATTTTTAGAGAGGAAGGGGGTATCAGTATGGGATGGGGCAGGGAAGGTGTTTCAGAGCTTATGCTCTGTACGGATAGCGTTGTTTTTGAAGAAAGTCTTGAAAAGCTGGCATTTGCGGCTGGCAACATATTTGTACTTGCCCCGGCGGGTCATTTTCGGGATCTGCTTGATTTTACGGAAGAGGATGCACATCGGTTTATGACATACTTAGCGCATCAGACGCTGTTTGACTTTGTAGTGGTTGAAACGGGGCAGCTATGGGAATGGACGTTTTCGCTGCTTAGCGGAGCAGATGTGGTTTTTGTGCCGGAAGGACCAGGTGTGTTTACGGAGGCCCGGCGAGAGCTATTACAGGAGTATTGCACACGCGATGGGCAAGAGAAGCTGTGGGAACAATTTCAATTCGTACCAGTACCGGCTTGTGCGCCCGACACATGGAGGGAGAGTAAACTTATTTTATTTGACGGGGAGGGAGCAGGATGAAAAGCGTTGAGGAAAGGGAGAGAAAGGATAGGATTCGAAAGCGTGTACTAGAACAAGTACCTGTGGATTCTGAAATTGACGAAAACCGTCTTATTCAGATTATAGATCAAAATATTGGACGGGACAGGGGAAAGGAGTACCTACGATATGCGGATAAAAAGCGGCTGCGCACAGAGATTTTTAATTCCATGCGGAAGATGGACGTATTACAGGAACTGCTTGAGGATGAAGAAATAACAGAAATCATGGTAAATGGACCGGAACATATTTTTATTGAAAAGGCAGGAAGACTTCTTGAAACAGAGCTTGAATTTGATAGTTTGGAGCGTTTGAGTGACATTGCCCAGCAAATAGCATCTGCGGGTAATCGGATTGTAAATGAGACAAACCCTATTTTGGACGTCCGGCTGGCTGATGGTTCGAGGGTCAATATCGTGATGCCGCCTATTTCCCTGGAAGGGCCTGTTATCACCATTCGGAGATTTCCGAAAGAGCCGTTGACAATGGCGAAGCTGATTGATATGGAAGCGCTTTCTGAGGAGGCGGCGGAATTACTTAGGAAGCTTGTAGAAGCCAAGTATAATATTTTCATTTCAGGGGGCACTGGAGCGGGTAAGACTACATTTCTCAATATCCTGTCTAATTATATTCCAGAGGATGAGCGGGTAGTTACGATAGAGGATTCCGCGGAGCTTCAAATACAAAGGGTCAAAAATCTTGTAAGGCTGGAAACAAGAAATGCAAATATGGAAGGCAAAAATCAAATTACGATACGGGATTTGATTAAGAGTGCTTTGAGGATGCGGCCAGATCGCATTGTAATTGGTGAAATCCGGGATTCTACAGCCATTGATATGCTTACGGCTATGAATACGGGACATGACGGCAGCTTGTCGACAGGGCATGCAAATAGTCCGCTCGATATGCTAAACCGTCTGGAAACACTCGTATTGATGGGAATGGAGATTCCATTAGAAGCCATTCGGCAACAGATTGCCTCTGCCATTGACATTGTTGTTCATCTGGGAAGGCTTCGTGACCGGAGCAGAAAGGTCTTGGGGATTTGTGAGGTGGGATGTGTGGAGAAGGGAAGTATAAGGCTGTACCCGCTATTTCAGTTTGTGGAGCAGGGAGAATGTGGGGGAAGGGTTGTTGGAAGCTTGGAAAATACGGGGCACCGGCTTATCAATAACGATAAATGGGTAAAGGCAGGGATTGGGATATGATTAATTATAAACATTATAAATACACAAAGGGGGAGCTGGTTCGATACGGCTTGGCCGGTGGCTCAGCTGGTTTCGCTATACTGATGCTTTTTTATGATAATTTTTTCTTCTGTGGTCTCTGTTCTATTTTCTGTGGTATTTTATTTCTCCAGTATTATCGTCATACACTTGCGGAAAAACGCAGATGGGAGCTTATGATACAATTTAAGGATGCTATGGAAAGTCTGGTCTCGGCGTTAGTTGCTGGTTACTCACTCGAAAACGCAGTCAGGCAGGCCGGACAGGATCTGGAATTGATGTATGAAAGGGATGATATAATCATCCTGGAAATGTCATATATGATACGCAAAATGGATCTTAAAGTGTCTGTCGAAGCGTTGCTCAAAGACTTAGGCGTGCGCAGTGGCGTGGAGGATATCGTGGTTTTTAGTGAAGTTTTAATTACAGCGAAGAGGACGGGTGGGAATATTATACAGGTTATGCGTAGGACAGCGGCAAACATGGCTGAAAAAATGGAGATGAAAAGGGAAATTGAGACGATGCTCGCTGGAAAAAGGATGGAGTCGAAATGTATGACGGCGATTCCACTTTTCATGATTCTGTATCTTCGAATTTGCTCACCGGGTTTTTTAGATCCGTTATATCATAATGGGATGGGAGTTATTGTGATGACGGCAGCGTTGGCAGTTTATTCGTTTTCTTTTTGGTGGGGGCAGCGCATTATGAACATACAATTTTAAATGGGGTGATGGAATGAGAAAATATATGGCATTGGCAAAATGGTTCATACAGGTGTTTCACCTGGAAAAGTTATTTTTGAAAGACAAGGAAACGATGAGAATGGTGGAAGCGTTGTACCGAAGGCAGGACAAGCGGAGCATCCTGATCGAAATCTGGTGCCGCCGAATTGTAATGTTGGCGGTAGCAGTTGGTGTGGCAGCAAGTGTATTCTTTATTTGCCTGTGCCAGAGAGTGCCGGAGGACGTCATTGTGGATGAAGTATATTTAAGACCGGGGACCGGCCAGGGGCAAGTAACATTTGGTGTCGAGGTGGATACTGACGTTGGGGCCGCCCGGGATGAAATTACGGTGGAGGTTGGGGAGGAAGAGAGGACGGACGAGCAGGCTGTGGAAATTCAGGATCCGCGGGAAACCATTTTATCAGAAATACGGGCAGCGGTTGATGCCGCAGTTTCGGATGGAGACAAGAAGGACCAGGAGGGAAGAATAGAATTGCCCGGTGCCATATCTGGGAAGAAGATCAAATATTGGAACATAGAAAATAAAAAAGACTTTTCTTCGTTTTATGTCAGCCTAATTATTATAGCGGTAATTCCCTTTATGTGGAGACGACAGCGGCAGGAACAGCTTAAAGCGAGGGAACAGCAGCTGGTTTTGGATTACCCGGAACTGGTAAATAAAACAATGCTCTTACTGAGCGCAGGTTTAACAGTAAGAGGCTGCTTTGAGCGGATGTTTGCAGAGTACCGGCGGCGTATTGAGGAGGGGGGTGAAAGAAGATATGTGTATGAGGAGGTCAGCTTTTCTTATCAGGAAATGCAAAATGGGGTGCCGGAGTCAGAAGTATTGGAGGATTTTGGCAGGCGGTGTCACCAGCTCCCGTATTTGCGGTTTTCCTCTATGGTGAACCAGAACATCAGAAAGGGCTCAGAGGGACTTGTCAATTTGCTTGAAATGGAGGCAATGGAAGCGTTTGAAAAACGAAAGGAGCAGGTGAAAAGATTAGGAGAGACAGCGGGAACGAAGCTGCTCATTCCGATGATGCTTATGCTGGGTGTTGTTATGGCAGTTATAATCGTCCCGGCATTTATGACAATGTAGAAAAGAATGGAGGAATTTGATATGAAATATTTAATCGACTTTTGGAAAGACGAAGAAGGAATTGGTGTAGTTGAGATCATACTTATTTTAGTAGTGCTGGTTGCATTGGTATTACTATTTAAGGGGAAGATTACGTCTGTAGTAAACAATGCGTTTTCCGCATTTGAAAAGGACTCGGGGAGCATTATCAAATGATGGGGGATAGAAAGCGGACAGATGGTTCCATCACGGTATTTTTGTCATTGACAATGCTGATTATTATTGCACTACTCGGAACAATGACGGAAGTGGCCCGAGGAAAGGCATGCCGTGTCTATAGCAGGAGGACATTGCGAACAGCAGTTGACAGCTTGATGACAGAGTATAGCAGGCCTCTTTATGACCGATACCACCTGTTCTTTATTGAAAATGGAGGAAAAGCATTTCCGCAAAGTATTGCCGGATACGCGGCAAAAACATTAAATCCGGATACATTAGCCAGTGGAAAGATGGATTTTTATGATGGCGTATTGACAGATGTGACGGTGGAAAAGGAACGATATGCCGGAGAGAATGGGGCTGCAGCCCTACAGGAGCAGATTATGTCTTACATGAAACGTACCTTGGCTGTGGACGCGGTACAAAAGCTTTTGGGAAAAACGAAGGCGTTGGAACAGTTGGATAAAGCTGCGGAAGGGATTGACCAAAAGGTAAGAGAGGAAAAGGAAGCGGCGCAGGAGAGCCAAAGTATTTTGAAGCTAATGCAGCTGGTTGATGGAGTTGACTGCTCTGGAGGGAGTGTGAAAGGGCAGCAGACTTTTGTAAAAATGTTTTTTCATGGGAAAAAACAGCCAGAACGTTTTGGGATAACAGAATCGACAGCCTGGGATGCGGTAAAAGGAAATATTGTAGAACTCCAAGTATACTTTTCCCGTATATCGAAAAGTGTAAAAATAAGACAGCAGTTTGCAAAACTGGTATGTGATGTGGAAGAAAAGGCAAGGGAGGCGCTAAAAATTGCAGAAGAAATAGGCCCGCAGCTTCACAGTTACAACATAAGCGGTGATGTCATAGCTGTGTTAAGATCAAACCTGTCGATTCTGGTACAGACGCAAGAATATTTGAAACAGCCGTTGACGGACGAAAATATGTCAGCGCTCAAACAGCTCTGGAAAAAGTATAATACCTCTGGTATTGTGTTTGATTATGCAGGAATCAACGAGAGGGGCGGTGCTGACAACCCGATAAATTCTTTTTCTAATGCCATTGCTGGCGGGTTATCGAAATTGGTATGTAGGCAAGGAGAAAAAATCTCAAAAAAATTAGTAAAAAACCCCGATCGTTACCGAAATCTATATGACAAAATAAGGGAAGATACAAATGCGGATACAGACCAGATCCGTTCATTTGTCAAAAAACAAGAGGTAAGTTTTGGGCAGACGACAAAAGGAATTACTAGGGCTTTGGCTTCGGATGCTTTGATGTGCGGATACATGAAGAAGAACTTTTCCTCTGTAGTGCAATTTGCGGGAACAGGAGAAAAGCGGCTGGATTATGAGTGGGAATACATCCTGTGCGGGGGAAAAGGTGATGAACAAAACTTAAATGAGGTGATTAAGCGGCTGGTTTTGTTTCGAAGTGTTATTAATATTACGGCGCTGCTGTCGTCTGCTAGTAAGCGAAACACTGCTTATACAGCGGCCCTAGGAGTGGTCGGCTTTACAGGAATGGAACCCCTGGTCCGGTTTACACAAACGTTATTTCTTATATTGTGGGGGATGGTAGAAGCGCTGGTTGATGTGGCGGCCCTTTTGCAGGGAAAGGAGCTTTCCGCCATCAAAACGTCAAAAGATATTGTAGTTAAATTTTCTGAGCTATACAAGGTCAGTAACCAGTATATTATGGAAAAGGTAAGTGGTATTCCCAGGACAGTAGCCCAGTCGTTGGGATATTCGGAACATTTGATGCTGCTAATGATGGGAACTAATACAAATAAGAAGTGTTACCGCATGATGGATTTGATGGAGTGGAATATCCGGGACAATGATGTGCCAAAGTTCAACTTTGGTATATGTGTCGATTCGTTTGTGGTAAATGGCAACTTCTCTTTTGCCACAAAACTTTTCCAGCTCCCATTTGTGCAGTCAATTGTGAATCGGAATGCTGGTTATTTTCAACAGGACGTCGTAATAGAGGCGCAGTATACGGGTCCTTAAAAGAGGGACGCATGCCGAGGCGGAGAAGAGTACTCTATTATATAATTAAAAAATAAGAAAGAAGGAGAAAATCACCATTGTAATCATACGATAGAGTGCTCTTTTTCACCTCGGTATAAAAAGGGGGAGATTTTTTGTGAAAAATGGGAAAAAATGTACTATTGGCTCTTTGACTGTGGAGGCAGCCCTTGTACTTCCGATATTTTTATTTTCGGCACTTTCTATTATGTACATAAATAAGCTTATTTTATATGAAGAAAAGGTGCAGTGGGCATTAACCCGGGTTGCGCGGGAAGCGTCTGTAGAGTATGCGGCTGTGGGGGATTCGCTTGTTGTGAATCCGGTGTATTTAACGGCAAAAATGAAACGTTATGTGGATGAGGATGGATTGCTAGTCCAAATGTTTAGATCCCGGTTTGATCCTAAAACGGATGAGCTGGATTTGATTGCAGACTATCATATTACCATTCCCTTTCCCATTCTGATTCAACGCAAAATTTCATTTACGGAACAGATTCATACCCGTGCGTTTACTGGAGTGGAAACCCGGCTGGAAGAAAGTGAAGAAGGCGAAACGATTGTGTATATAGCAAAAACAGGAACTGTATACCACAGGAAACTGTCATGTACATATCTTACGCTTAGCATTTCCCAAGTCAATTATGGAGATTTGGTTCATTTGCGAAGCGAGGGAGGCGGAAAATACTATGCCTGTGAAAGTTGTTGCAGGGGAAAGGAATTTAGCGCGGGTCAGAGTGTGTTCATTTGTAATTATGGGGATCGGTTTCATAGTTACCGCGCCTGCAAAAAGATAAAACGGAGTATACAGGAAATAAAGCTGTCGGAGGCCGGCGGCAGACTTCCTTGTTCAAAGTGCGGAAAGGAGTAGTGAAATGGCGGCGATAGGATATGTGGTTTTATTTGTTTATTTACTTGTCATGTCAGTTTATGACATTCGAAAGGGGGAGATCCAGCTTACGATTTCTCTTTTGGCAGCATTAGTTCTCTTGATGAGGCAGTTATCACTTGTGCTTGGAGGCGGAATAGGGTTATCAGCTGCGTTTCCCGGTGTGCTTGTAGGGGTCGCGTTAATCGTTGTCAGTATATTGACGCGGGGAGAAATTGGCATTGGGGACGGCATTGTTTTTATAGTTAGCGGGTTGGTTTTTGGAATTTATGAAAATGGTGTGTTGTTATTTCTTTCGTTAGTATTTACCGCCTTTGTAAGCGCTATATTGATGGTGGCTAAGCATGTTGGCAGAAAGTATACGCTTCCATTTGTGCCGTTTGTGTTTACCGGATATGGGGTGATGTGTATATGGAAAATATTCAGTTAAAAATAAGGAAGGCATCTTTTACAGTTGAAGCCGTTTTTGTTGTCACGATTGTGATTTGGATTGTGGCGGCAATTTGTTACTTATCCGTGTATTCTCACGATGAAGTGGCATTGTATACGTTGACACAAAATTTTTTGGAACTGGCGGCAGAGAACGGAAAGCAGTTAAAGGAATCGGAGGTACAAATTGGCCTGAGGGAGTATTTAGAGGAACATCTGATATTGTCCCGTATGAGGCGGGTAGGGGTAAAGAAAAAGCCACAGTTTGTCCAGGTAGATATAGAATATTACGCAGATGTGAAATTTCCATTTGCCAAAATACTTTTGCCAGCGGCCCGGGGAAAACGAATCTGTATCAGTCATGAGAAGTTATTTGCACCAAATTATATGTGGGATTATGAAGCAGTGAAAGAGGGAATGGAGAATGGATAATATGAATATTCAAGTAGTTCAGGAGCTTAGTGGCCGGTATTTGAAAATTGCTGTGGAAAAGAAAGCTGGGGATTTTGGGGAAGAGGTGCTGCGATATAATGATATGGATGGGATTCTCCGGCCGCAGATTCGCCAGATAGATAATATGCCCCAATATTTATATGAAATTGGCGACCGGATATCACTTTCGGAACTTTTTAAAAAGGGACAGCTTGTGGCAAAGGATTTAAAAGGCTTGATATATCAGCTGGTTCAACGGGTTGAAATGGTTTCAGAATATCTTCTGGAGGGGCAGGATTTAGTTTTGATAAGTGATTATATGTTTTTTGACCAGCGGGATAAGAAGCTGTATGTGGCATATCTTGACGGGTATGGTTGTGATGTCGGGGAGGGTATTTCAAAGCTTTTGGAGACTTGTATAGATTATATGAACCATCACGATAAGGAGCTTGTGTTTCTTGTATATGGACTTCATAAGGTGAGCAAAGGAGAGCATTTTTGTCTGAAACAGCTGACCGATTTTATTGGGCAAAAGGGGATGGACAGCCAAAGAAGAGAGGAAAGGCCAACGATCAAACCGAGAGAGGAGAAGTCCAGGACATGTACAGACCAGGTATTACAGCCAGCGGATTCGAAGCAACAGAGAGCTTCCCGCAATTATATCAGGGTTGCTATATATGTGGCAATGGGGATAGCTGTGTTTGCGGCGGCATTTTGTTCCGGGGTGCTTTCGGAGCCAGCTTCGGGTGAGCCGGATTGGATGAAAGCAGCCATTTTGGCATTGGTAATTGTTATACTAGAAGGGTATGGGATTGGGAAGGAAAGGACGAAGCATAATTTGAGCAGAATGCAGCCACAAGGTGAGAACTGGGATGATAAAACAGTGGTATTGGCAGATTCCCTTTCGGATGAAACTGTTGTGTTAAGTGGGACGACCTCACAGACGCAATATGTGAATTTTATTCCCGAGGATTGGCAGAGAGAGGAAATAAAAGTGCGGAAGAGTCCTTTTTTCATCGGAAAAAACGTGGAAAGGGCAGACGGTATAATTAAGGAAGGGGAGATTAGCAGGATTCATGCCAAGGTCGTAATGGAAGAGGACGGCGTGTTTGTGATTGACCAGGAATCCACGAATGGAACCTATGTCAATGGAATACAGCTTTTGCCCTGGGAGAGACGGGAGATACATAAAGATGATGTGATCGGGTTTTCTTCTATATACTATAAGGTAGAAATGGATTTGTAAGTCATATGCTGGATAAAGCGCTGTTCAAAATAGTCATTCTCGGCTAGATCCGTTTCATGGCATATACTTTTTAGATGGTCTGTCCGCTCCGATAGTTCGGACCGATTTCCTGCAATAGCCGCCAGACCGCGCAGACAGGTGTTTCCCGCAGGGAAGATGCGAGAAATGCCAACATCGGAAAAAAGGCCTGTTACGATTGCCTTTTTAATTGAGATGTGGTGTCCAAAGCTTCCCGCAAGATAAACGGAATTGATGTGCTGTGTAGAGATGCCGGCTTTTATACAAAGAGTGTCTATACCAGCGCCGATGGCGGCGACGGCGAGCTGCATTTGCCGTACATCTTTTGCCGTAAAGATAATGGGGTTTTTTGTTGCCGTATTGCAAATAGGCAGGCCATCCGTGGGGAAGGTTTCTGCCAGAGTTCCGTTTTCTTGTAGAAGACCGCATCGGATAAGTTCAGATAATATGCTGATGGCGCCGCTGCCGCATATGCCAATTGGAAGTTTGTTTTGTATAGTTTTTAATTTTGGCATAATACGGTTCCACTCAAAATCAGCAATGGCACCTGAAATGGCCGGACAACCACAGGAGAGCCCGCCTCCTTCAAAAGCGGGGCCGGCTGCTGTGCTGGCGGTATATAGTATACCCTGGTGCAGAAGCGCAAGCTCTCCGTTTGTTCCCAGGTCGGCAAGCAGGCATGTATCTAGCCGGCGGTCGAAATCCAGGCACAGAAGTCCGGCGGTGATGTCGCCACCGATAAAGGCAGAGAGCCAGGGAAGAATGACAATTTCGGTGTCTTTGTAGTGGTAGCGCCATTGTTTGGCTGGATAGGGGGTGAATGGGGCTCCGGTCATGCCGTCTAACGGAAATCCTAGTAAAAGGTGAATCATAGTAGTATTTCCACCAATGAGACATGTTTCTATTTTCAAATCTGGGTGGGCGGAATGGAAAATCTCAAATTGATTTGTAATTTCATCACAAATTCGTTTTTTTAATGTATAATCAGTATGAAACTCCACATCATATTTTATACGGCTGATTACATCGGTTCCGTACGTCCGCTGCGGGTTTGGAAACGTAATGGAATGTAGAGTGGTGTGGGTATCTGCATTATAAAAGATCATGGAAACGGTAGTAGTGCCGAGATCAATCAAGATGCAGTTGGCAGGCATATTTTGAGATAGTGACACTTCCAGGGAAATGCCGTTTATTTCTTTTAAAATAGTGCGCTCAGGGATTGATACGGTCATATCATGATTGGGAATCATGCCGCACGGGAAATCATACAAACGGCCACCACAGGCATTGGCACCGTGGCAGTTGCACGGCAGGGAAATGCCCTGTTCTTCTGCGAGATCAAGAATTGTTTTTTTGTTAGTTGGTGACGCGTAAATGGTAACTTTCATAGATTTATTTCTCCATATTTTTTATTACTAAAAACGATATGCGGTGGACGAATAAGCGAATGTATGCTACAATACTATCATATTTTACCAAGGTGGGCAAGGTGGTTGCTTATGAAATTGGCGGAAGATGAAAAACAGGGAAAAATTCCTGTCTTTACGTTTATTGTTGTCGCTGTGAATGTATTGGCCTATGCGGTTTCTGAAATATATGGTTCTAGTTTGGATAGTGAACACATGATACGTATGGGTGCGATGTATGAACCGGCATTTGTTGAAGGCCAGGAATATTATCGTATTATTACCTCGTTTTTTCTGCACTTTGGTGCGGAGCATCTAGTAAATAATATGATTTCTCTTATAGTACTTGGATTTGCCTTAGAGCATGCAATTGGAAAAGGCTGGTTTGGCCTTATTTATTTAGGAGCGGGTTTGTTTTCCGGTGCGGTGTCAGTCTGGTACCATATAAGCGAGGGACAGCAAGTTGTATCCTGTGGTGCGTCCGGAGCCATATACGGGTTGATGGGGGCGCTTCTTGCATTGCTCCTTATATATAACCGCAGAAATTTACGAAGAGAAATACCGAGATTTTCCCTATATATTCTAATCAGTCTTTATTCCGGAGCACAGGATCCGGGTATTGATAATGCCGCCCATGTGGGTGGATTTATAGGAGGCTTCATCCTATGCATTATTATGTGTATTGTGAAAAGATTTCAAAGGAAAGAAAGGAACTGGTGACAGCATGCGAGTAAATATTTATTATGGAGGACGTGGACTTATTGATGACCCTACATTGTATACAGTAGATAAAATTTCACAAGTTTTGGATGAACTTCATGTAAATGTGGAAAGATATAATTTATACGAAGATAAAAGTGGTATTTCGGTACTGCCAAAAACTTTGAAGGAAGCGGATGGCGTTATTCTTGCCGCGTCGGTAGAGTGGTTTGGAATTGGAGGATATCTTCAGCAATTTTTGGATGCGTGCTGGTTGTATGGGGATAAGGAAATAATTCGCCATATTTACATGCTTCCGGTAGTGATGGCAACTACATATGGTGAAAGAGATGCGCAGCACACGCTTGTGAAAGCATGGGAGATGCTAGGAGGGGTACCGTGTGAAGGTATTTGTGCATATGTAGATAACCATGTCGAGTTCGAGACGAATGCGGAGTACACACTTATGATTGAGAAAAGTGCGGAAAACTTCTATCGGGCGATGTCAAAAAAGACTATTGCATTTCCGAATAGCAGTTCCCAGGTGAAAAAAACGGTATTGCGTAGTAATACGCTTTCGTTGACGCCGCAGGAGAGTGAACAGCTTTCGGCATATGTATCCAACGATAATTATGTTAAAAAGCAAAAAGAGGATATTGAGGAGCTGGCGTCGCTGTTCAAGGGGATGCTGGGAGGAGAAGAAAGTCCGGAAAGATATATTTCTGATTTAAAGGAACATTTTGTGCCAAGTGACAATATGAAGGCGGTTTTCCAGTTAGATATTTTGGATGAGAACCGAAGTCTTGTAATTGATGTCGACGGGGAAAAACTAAATTGCTTTTTTGGTAGTGCAGAGGCCCCCGACGTAATAGCAAAACTTAAAAGCGACATATTTAAGGAAATCCTGTCAGGTCAAAAACCATTTCAGAATGCATTTATGTCAGGCGCACTGACTGCTCAGGGAAATTTCAAAGTGCTTCGGAATTTTGACACGGTATTTCGTTTTAATGAATAAGAAAGGAGAAGAAAGATATGGAGGACTGTATATTTTGTAAAATAATTGCGGGGGAAATTCCATCTACTGCGGTTTATGAAGATGAGGATTTTAAGGCGATTCTTGATGTGGGGCCCGCCGCGAGAGGACATGTAATCATCATACCGAAAAAGCATGCGGCAAATATTTATGAGTTAGAGGACGAAGATGCGGCGAAGGTGTTTCCAATCGCGAAGAAAATCGCAACGGCATTGAAAAAGACGTACGATTGTGATGGGGTGAATGTACTTCAGAATAACGGAAAAGCAGCAGGGCAGACTGTTTTTCATCTTCATGTCCACGTTGTGCCCAGATATTATAGTGACGATGTGAAAATTATGTGGGAACCAGGTGAAACACCAGATTTAGATGAGGTGGCAAGCGAAATAAAGAAAAATTTAACGGGGGTCTGAACATTGAAAAAAATCATTCTCACAGGCGGGGGAACCGCGGGGCATGTTACTCCGAATATTGCGCTTATTCCTGAGCTGCAAAAACGGGGATATGAGATTCATTATATCGGTTCTAAGGACGGCATTGAGACTAAGCTTATGGCGGATTTTGATATTCCATATTATGGGATATCCTCGGGTAAGCTCCGCCGTTATTTTGATATAAAAAACTTTACAGATCCCGTCCGCATTTTAAAAGGCTATACGGAAGCGGCAAAAATTATAAAAAAAATAAAACCGGATATCGTGTTCTCAAAGGGAGGTTTCGTGACAGTACCAGTCGTTTTGGCTGCGAAGCGGAAAAAGGTGCCATGTGTACTTCATGAGTCAGATTTGTCACCTGGACTTGCAAATAAGTTATGCATCCCGTCGGCAACGGCTATTTGTGCCAATTTTCCTGAAACGTTATCCCATTTGCCAGAGGAGAAAGCTTATTTGACGGGATCCCCGATACGAAAAGAGCTATTTTCGGGGAACCGTTTGAAGGGGTTGGATTTTTGTGGATTTCATTCAAGTAAACCAGTCATACTTGTGATTGGCGGCAGTCTTGGTTCTATTCGTGTCAATGAGGCGGTTCGCGACATTTTGCCAGAGCTGTTGGAGAGATACCAGGTTATTCACTTGTGTGGCAAGGATAAGATTGATGAGGGATTGCGGGATAAGGAAGGGTATGTGCAGTTTGAGTATATACAGAAAGAGCTGTGCGATTTATTAGATGCTGCAGATCTCGTTATTTCAAGGGCAGGCGCCAATGCGATTTGTGAGCTTCTCGCGCTGCATAAGCCGAATATATTGATTCCGCTTTCGCTGGAAGCCAGCAGGGGGGATCAGATACTCAATGCAGAATCCTTTGAGAAGCAAGGCTTTAGTTTTGTCATCCGGGAGGAGGAATTGACTGGGGAGAAGCTTCTTTATGCGGTCAATGATGTATATGAGAACAAAAATACGTATGTGAAATCTATGGAGGCCAGTAACCAACACAATGCGGTGACAAAGGTCGCAGATATTATTGATGATATTTGCAAGAATAAAGGCTGATTGCGTCGTTTTTTGTCGTACGAAAGTGTCATATTTTACCCAGCCTGTCTATACATCCTATACAAACATCTGATATACTAGAACTAATAAAAGAAATATTGATGTGTTGTAAAGATAGGAAGTGAGGATATCATATGACAAATTTATTGTATGCCATTATGGGACTTGGGGGCACTTGTGTGATTATCAAGCTGGGCGTAAACGGTATGTACCGAAAGCTGGTACGGGCAGCAGGACAGATGGGAAAATCGGAACATCCGCTTATGAAGATGCTGTTGAAAAAGTTCGAAACTTGTTATCAGTTAAAGATGGGGGTTGAAAACGTAGAGGTGTTTGTGGACAAGTATTTGAATTCCTATAAAAAGGCAGGCATCCATCTTTATACATGGGAGATTTTGGGCGAAGTTTTGTTTGGAATTACGCTGCTTACGAGCCTTCTTTCAAATTTGTACATAACGGTTATGGAGTACGACCGGAGAACGGTTATTTCTTTCCTTCTGATCGGCATTGCGATGTGTGGTCTTATTATATTAGAGGATATTATTTTAAATGTTCGGTTTAAAAGGCAGCAGCTTATGGTTGAAATCCGCGATTATTTAGAGAATATTTATAAACCCAGATTGGAAAACCAGGTGTTTCGGAGTGAGGAGATGGAGGAATACCATCGGGAATACTTCGAAGAGGAGAGAGCCCAGCTGGACGAGCTCTTGTCTATGAAGCAGGAGGAGGAGTGCCCGTTTACGATTGAATTTACGACAGAAGAAGAAGCCATCATTGAGGAGGTTTTGAAGGAATATATTGTATAATGTGTGTATAAGCATTCTTGTGTTTTAGCAGCTGATTTGCTATAATAAAATTACTAAGCTGTGTAACATTTAAAATAGTCGAACTGACGAAATAAAGAGAAAGGAAAGGATAAAACTATGAGTAAACATGTGACATTTGATTATTCGCTGGCAGGGAAGTTTGTCAGTGATGAAGAGATTAAGTTAATGGAAGGAATTGTGCAGACTGCGAAGGATACGCTTGTAAATAGAAGCGGTGCGGGAAATGACTTTCTTGGATGGATTGACCTGCCTGTGGACTATGACAAGGATGAGTTTGCGAGAATTAAGCAGGCGGCAGAGAAAATCCAGTCGGATTCAGAAGTTTTGGTCGTGATTGGAATTGGCGGTTCCTATCTTGGAGCCCGTGCGGCGATAGAGTTCCTCAGACATGGATTTTACAATAGTGTAGATAAATCTATCCGCAAAACCCCGGAGATCTATTATGCCGGTAACAGCATTAGCGGTACGTACCTGTCCCAGTTGATTCAAACGATCGGTGACCGGGATTTCTCTGTAAATATTATTAGTAAGTCTGGTACGACGACAGAACCGGCGATTGCATTTCGGGTATTTAAGGAAATGCTAGAGAATAAATATGGAAAAGAAGAGGCGGCAAAGAGAATTTACGCGACAACGGATAAGGCAAGGGGGGCATTGAAAAACCTTGCATCTGAAGAGGGTTATGAAAGCTTTGTTGTTCCGGATGATGTGGGCGGAAGATTTTCTGTGCTCACCGCAGTTGGGCTTTTACCGATCGCAGTCAGCGGCGCTGATTTGGATAAATTGATGGAGGGCGCCCAGAGTATGCGGAAGCTCTGTCTGGAAACACCATTGGCACAAAATGATTCTATTTTATACGCTACTGTGAGAAACATATTACACAGTAAGGGAAAAGATGTCGAAGTGCTCGCTAATTATGAGCCATTTTTCCATTATGTAGGCGAGTGGTGGAAACAGTTATATGGGGAGAGTGAGGGAAAGGACCAGAAGGGAATTTTTCCAGCAAGTGTTGATCTGACGACGGATCTTCATTCAATGGGACAATTTATCCAGGATGGTTCCAGGATTATGTATGAGACGGTAATGGAGCTTGAGGCACCGTCCCTGGATATAACGATAAAAGAAGAACCGGTAGATTTGGATGGATTGAATTACCTTGCGGGAAAGACGCTTGATTTTGTGAACAAGAATGCTATGAAGGGAACGCAGCTTGCCCACACAGATGGAAATGTCCCGAATTTAGTTGTTCGTGTTCCGGAGCAGAATGAGTTCTATCTCGGTGAGTTGTTCTATTTCTTTGAATTTGCCTGTGGAATTAGCGGTTATATACTCGGGGTGAATCCGTTTAACCAGCCGGGAGTTGAGAGCTATAAGAAGAATATGTTTGCCCTGCTTGGCAAGCCGGGATATGAAGATCAGCGTGAGGAGCTTTTGAAGCGTTTATAAGAAATCAGTATGTGAAATAAAAAGGGGAACCAGTCCGTTTGGATTAGGTTCCTCTTTTCATTAAAACATTATGTTTGCTGTTTTATACCAGCTATAAAATTGACATGCCGATAAGACATTAATTTTCGATAGCACCAGTAGGACATGTAGAAGCACATGCTCCACAGTCCAGACATGCATCGGCATCAATTTCGAAATGTGCATCCCCCTCAGAAATAGCTCCTGCTGGGCAATCAGATGCACAAGAACCACAACTGATGCAAGCATCTGTAATTGTGTATGCCATGATAGTATCCTCCTTTTCCTAAAAGATATCTCTATTTTAATATAAAATAAGAAAAAATACAAGTATATAGACTAAAAAATCAAAAATTAACGAAAAATAATTGTGGCTTGACATTTTGAATGACAGTGAATATAATCGAAATAGAAAGGAGGATATTCAGATATGGAAGTTACGAAGGACATGCTTATTGGAGAGATCCTTAATAAGGATCAGACAGTGGCGGCCATTTTGATGGCATCAGGCATGCATTGTGTAGGGTGCCCTGCTTCACAAGGGGAAAGTCTTGAAGAGGCAGCCTTGGTTCATGGTTTAGATTGTGATGAATTAGTATCCAAAATAAATGAATATTTAGCAGCGAAAAAAAGTGAATAAGGTTAAATAAATGAAAAACACTCCCAAAACCGGTTGGTTCGGGAGTGTTTGAAATTTTATAACAGAGATAGCTTTGTGATAGCGTCATCTTTTAAAATAAGCTTGTAGTGTTCGTTGAAATAATCCTGTGTGGCATAAGTTAGTGTTTCCTTTTTTCCAAATTCACTTAAGATGGAACAAACGTTGTCAAATGAGGATTTCTTCTCGTCTTTGTTTAGTATGAGGAAATATTTACTGTTTTCCTCGTCTTTCCAGACGCTGTTTTTCCCGGAATATACATGAACCACAGCCTTGGATGCATTCACGATAAAGCTTAATGAAGGAAATGAATAAAGCTTTGCAAAATCGCTGTTCGATGTTTTGGAATGATTTCCGGAATGCTCCTTGGCACGCCTTCTTTTTTTGAGAAGTTCGTGCAACGGAATAAATTCTGAACTGGACTGGTCTGCCTCTGCGATAATTTCATTTAGCTGATCGAAGCAATTGATCAGTTCATTTTCGTAATCGTGCTGTTCATTTTCGTCATCCACATCAATATAATCATCATATTCTTCATCATAATCATCATATTTATTTACGATATTGCCAAATTTAGAAAACTTTTCTTCCAATTCTTCGGGATCCTCTACCTTGGTAATGACAAGAACGATGGATTCCTTTGAGGTAGGGATAGCTTCAATCATGAGAGGAATATCATCTGCGTCAAATCCAAAGTCCATATTTGCCTGTTCCATCATGTCTCGAAAAAGCTCCTTAGCCTTGTCAGAGCCATAAGCTAGTTCACTTATTTTTAACTGCCGCTCGGATAAATCACGTTTGCTGAGTGTACAGCGTATCTGATTGTCGCTAATACGTTCTATTCTCACGAGCCCACTTCCTTTCCGAATTATTTGATGGTGTATGAAAAGTATAAATTATTACTTAAATAAAGTCAACATGTTAAAGGAAAAAAATTTGCCCAATTTTTGCAAGATTTTGTAATCTATTGATTGAAATACGTACGAACAACTGTATTTTCGTATAAACGACAATTTTTGCGTTTATACGACACTTGATTTTTCCCCTATATGGATATTATAATATGTATATAGATAAAAGATATTCCAGAAAGGAGGGAGGAAAAGAAATTTGGGGCGGAAGAGTTAATCTGATATCTTTCCTGATAATTCTTAATGTATTCTATTAGCAATGTCGCTCAGATATCCAATGGAATTTTCAAGTATACAAAACACAATTACAAAAAAATTTGAATATTTTTTATCTTAAATTTAGGAGAGTTCTCCGTTTACGGAGCAAGCCCGGTGCTGCTGGACTTGAAAAGCGGCGGAACTTAGGCGCTTTTAATCTCAGTTTTTTGGCGCAGGAATCGTTTTTACATCACGAAAACACTTCCTTTATACCAGGCAGTTATGGGAGGGATCAAGTTGAGAAAAGCTTCATGGCTCCAGATTGAACTCGAACGGGCAAAGGAACTGGGACTAACCGTACAGATTGAAGGCAGGGCATGCCAGTATAACAGTCCAGAAGCGCTTTCATATGTATTGGAAGAGTCGTCATACATGCTCGATTATGTAAGCGACGAAGAAGGTAGGATTACCGGCATTTGCTTTGATAAAGTAAATGAAAAAGATTTCGTCGGAAAAGCGTATTCCGAACGGCGGGACAAAAACTAAGGTGCAAATTCTATATCGGGAATTTTTTTGTGACGCCTTTGGATTATGTGGGTTGGGAGATAGTAGAAAATATGAAACAAGAAGCCTCCAGCCACAGAAAGTGGATATGGAGGCTTCTATAAACAGTAGGAGTACTAGAAACAAGCTATTATTTGTTTAAGCGATATCAGCCATGTCGGGGGTTGTCACTGACAAGTCTTGCGTAACGTGTGATTTCTGTCAAAAGCTGTATCCGGTCATTCATGGATGCCAGCTGTGTTGCCTTGATGACAGTTTCACCCCTCTCCGTGCTGATGTATTTTGGTTTGACATTATTTAATGTCAGTGTAAGCAGATCCCTATGGCATTTTGGACAAGGACAAATACCAAGAGTATCTATATTTTCGTTTATGACAGACTCTATTAGCTCTTCCATGACGTTATGTACTTTTCGGTTTTTCCCGACTTCCAGCATATTATGAATTCTCTTTTTTGCAACTTCCCGCGTAGTTGGTTTGATAAGGATATCGTCCACACCTAGATGAAAGGCCTCTGGTAAATCATCTGTCTGGTTTGGTGCAACCTCAACTAAGATTGGGATGTTACTATATAAGTTATGCTGGCGGATGCTTTTTAATATTTGGAAATCATTAGGAACGACCTCCCCCAGATCTATAAGAATCAAATCAATGTGATTCTTATTCCCTTCCAAATATGATACACCTTCCGAACTGTTCGCAAGAAAAATACATTCATGGTGAGCCGACAGCAGTTCTGTCAACATATCTTGTGTTTGTTTATCATTGCCTATCACAAGTATTTTGTTTTTTATCATTGAAATTATACCTTCTCTCCGGTTAAACCTTTTATATAGTACCCGAGATTATTGTAACATATCTTTCTAGAAATTTCCATAAAAATTTTTAGAATTTTCTCCCTTTTATGCTACTGTATGCTCCGTAAATGGTTTTTCCAGATGAAGATTTTGCATATGCCCGTGCTTTAAAGTAATATTTTTTACCGTGTTTTAGTTTTTTAACCGTACAAGTTACCGATTTTGAAGTAATTTTTTTCACATTTTTCTTAAAGGATTTATTCGTGGAGTATAAAATTTGGTATCCGGCTGCGTTCTTTACTTTTTTTAGCTTAATGCTGCAGTTCTTACTACCTTTTTTCTTCACGGACAGTATTTTTGTTTTCGAAAGTCCAGACAGCTTAGTATTTGCTTGAGAGGGGGCTGTACTGGAAGTTGGTGTCAAGGACGGTGTGTTCTGCTGTGGGATAGCAGTTGGTACTGGCTGTGGCTGCTGTGGTTCTGGTGATGGTTTGGGAACTTCTTTTTGAATGAACTGCCAGGAATCCAAGTTAAAAAGTTTTGCGTTCTCTTCGCCTCGGAAAATAAAGTATAGGTCATGTATTCCGTTTATTTTTGTATCCAGGTCAATCGTAAACGGTTTGTATGTATTTGTGCCTCCAGTGTCTGAGATGGCTACGGTGCCGATCTTTGTTTCATCATTTGTGCCGTAATCCAGCCATAACTCCAGATCTCCGGAAACAGTGTCACAATCTGGATTGAATATAACATTTCCGTTTTTATCTTCTGTCGTGTTTGTAGCGGGAGCTCCTTTACCGCAGGCGGCAGATACAGTGAAACCAATTGCTTTATCATCACCAAAGTCTACGTTTGAAACTTTAATATAATCGTTGTTGTCAATATCGCACACGGCCACGCCATACAGGGCGGCTGATTTCCAAAAGGCCGGTTTTCCGGTTACTGGGTCGATTTCATCACATGTTTGTTTGGCTTTTGTTTTTACACCTTTGCCAGTGCCGTTAAATCCGCCTGTGACCCCATCCAGGTTGGAGGCCCAGCAGATAGTTTCCGCCTCATTCTGTTCAAATGGATTCAGAGTTCCGACAGCGTTTACACTGAAATATGGCGTACCCTTTGTCGTATCTTCCATACCCTGTTCTAAAAGTGCTGCTACGTCGTCCGCGGTTTCTTTTACAATCAGGTTATTTTCATCATATTGAAATTCCTTTACGCAGACAGAGCGGTCGGATCCAGTACCGCCGACAAGCATTTCATTCAAATAGAACAGGTAGTTGTGTCCCTTGTACTCTGCTACCCCTGGATGGATACAGGAATACCCATTTTCCCGGTCCATCACAAGGCCGCGGTAAGTCCAAGGTCCAATTGGGGTTGGTGCTGTTGAGTATTCTACCGTCTCACCTGGAGTACGTCCTCCCACAAAAAAGAGAAAATAATCATCGGTTCCTTCTTTTCCGTCATCGTGTTTGATCAGCCACGGACCTTCTTCAAAAGAAGATCTCTTTTGCTCGCTGCCTTTTGGATCTGTCGGGAATTTACCAGTGGTACTTTTGCCCTGTGTAGGTTCTCCAAATGATTCATAGCCCTCGTCTCCATATGTTTGGAAACTATGAAGTCCCGGGCGTACTTCTCCGAGAATTTTATTATCATTTTTGCTAAATCTTGGGTCAATTTGGCTTTCTTCTTCTGACAGAACGCCGTCTCCGTTTGTATCCGGGTCAACATCCAGTAAATCGTCTGTCAGTTTACAGTAACGGAGATACGGATTACCCCAGTAGAGGTAAACGTCATAATTTTGTACGTCATCTGGATTCCCGTGATTATCAATGAATACGGTCGGATCAATATTTCCGCCGTCCCAGCCCCCGTCTATCAAATATTTTCCCGGTGTGGCGTCTTCAAATGGCCCCCACGGGTTATCGGATACAGCTACATCAATTTTCGTTCCGTTGAAGGGGGCAAAAAGATAATATTTGTTTTTCCATTGTCCATCCTCGAAAACCGGTTTCATGACGACATGCTGAGCCCATGCGCGCCAGTTTTCTTTATTACTTTCTACTTTGTCAAAGGTTTCAGCGTGCGCAATCTGGCCGTGGTCGGTCCAGTTTACCATGTCTTTAGTAGAAAAACAACGCCATTCGTTCATAAAGCTCCACTCTTCAGATGCAGTTTCTCTTCGCTCATCCCTTGTCGTATAGACATACATCGTATCCCCTACTACAAGTGGGGAAGGGTCAGCTGTGTACATCGTTTGTACAATTGGGTTTTCTGCTTTAACGTTGATGCTGTTTGGCATGCAGCAAACAGTACCGAGACAAAATGCCAGCACTGTGGCCAGTACTCTCCTTACATTTTTTTTCATAGTCATACCTCCATAAGTTTTATTGTGTGTTGCCAATCTCCTTTTATTTTAAACAATTATTTGGGGGATAGAAATGGGGAAATGTTGTTTTTATATGTAAATTTGTTATATTAAAAATAGAAAAAATAGTGAAAGATGGAGCAAAATAGTGTATAATCGAAAGACAGGATGAAATGTTGATTTATATAACACATGCGTGAATGGAGAGATATAAATGGATAGTAAACCTAATATTACGAATACCGTACATTATAAATGTCTTGAATCCATAGAAAAAAGCCAACACGATCTCTATCTGTGTTATTGTGGCACGCAAAATTGTGATCCGGGCTATACATTTGGCCCATACACCCGAACGGAATACCTCGTACATGTAGTTGTATCGGGGAAAGGGACGTACGAGGCGGACGGGAAAATATATGAGCTTGGCGAGAATTCGGTATTTCTCATATGTCCGGGTGTTTCCACTGTGTATAGTTCGGATATGGAGGATCCCTGGACCTACGTGTGGTTTGGATTTTATGGGGGGAAGGCGGAAGCAGTTCTCCGTTATGCGGGGCTTTCGAGGGAAAATCCGGTGAGCCGCATTCCAGATGCGGCGCCTTATGTAGAAGGGGTGACGGGGATATTAAATGCGTGCCAGCTTACGTTTTCAAATGAGTTCAAGAGAGAGGCATATTTATATACGCTGGCGGCACAGCTCGGCGACGATTTGCACAAAAAGGATAATAATAGCACAAAATATGAATATTCGTATAAAGCATATGTGGAATATGCGTTAAATTATATTGAGAATAACTTTCACAGAAATATACGAATATCTGAAATCGCAAGTGATATCGGTATTAACCGTTCGTATCTCTCGATTTGCTTCAAAAAGCTTATGGACATGTCGCCTCAGGAATATTTGATTGAATACCGGATGAGACAGGCAAAAGGGCTTCTGCTTGATACAAACCTGCCGATCCATGATGTGGCGGCAAAAGTTGGCTATGATGATTCCCTCGCATTCTCAAAGGTGTTTAAAAACCAGACCGGAATGTCACCCAGGGCATTCCGGTCAGAAAATAAAAGCTGATTTCATAAAATTTTTTCGTAGTCTGTTTGGTTTTGCCAGGCCAGGTCCTCCCGCTCCACGTAAAGACTGCCGCTTTGTCTGGCCGACATATACCATTTGACGAGCGTAAGTGTCTGTTCTCGGACTTCGATACAAGTGACACAGTGTGGATGCACGCAGCTTCCGGTATTCACATAAGGGGATTCGCTAGTGCTCATCATGGGACGGTGTGTGTGACCGGTAACAAGTGTTCGGTTATTGAGCCTTGCCCATGATACCAGGCGGTTTTCTGACCGCTGTTTCGTCGTATAGTTTTTTGCGGCGCTTGTGGGATCCAGTATTCCGATTTGTTCGAGCGGTTTCCAGACATACCGAACAAGAAAGCAGTTGATTGGCCAAAGTGTGGAATTGAGCAAGGATGCCTGATGGCCGTGGGTCAAATATAAGCTTTGTCCGAAGTGCTCATCCCGGAGAACAATGCCTGAATAAAAAGTGATACCAGGGAAAAGCGGTTCTGTACACTGATGTGAGGTACAAAAATAGGAGGCGCATTTTTTCCTTGAAAAGGAGGGATGCTTTTTCACGATATCGTGGTTCCCATAGATCATATAGAGCCGGTTCTCCTTATAAAACCGGGACAACAGCTCAAACACATCACTGTGTACTTCTTTGATTGAATCCATTTTCCGATTTTCCCATAGCTCATCGCCATCCCCTAGTTCGATATAGGTAAAGCCACTCTGATAATAGTGCCGCAGCGCTGCCAGGTAAAGATGCTCATTCAGCAAAAAGTTGTCATTATGCGTTCCGTTGCCGCGATGGCAGTCGCTGAACAGCACATAATCGCATCCGGGTCCCATTGGTAGTACGGGAGCGTTTTTAAAAGATTTGTTTAGTCGTTGATGACAGCCCATGTGACACTCCTTTACTTATTTCAGGTTATACGGTTTGTTCTCCGGATGATGATGTGGTCGTTTTCGGAATCGTTTTAGCCGCAGCATGTGACGGAATGCAAATGGTACGTAAAAATACAAGTACAGTATTTTGTCACAGGTATTTGAAAACGGCCGGGTAATGAAATGAAAGAGCCGGCAGAACATGTGATTCTTCCACTGTACATAGCATCGGTACAGCCTCCGCAAAAAGCATCTGTGCTTGTGCGGTATTTGAACCGTAAAAATAACAGTGCCGAAGCAAACACAGACGGATTCCGGGTCATAGCCGTTGTCAAAAAGAGCATCCACAAAAGCATCCCGCATATTCATGTCAGTGAATCGGATGGAAACATTTAATGTAAGCTCTTTTGGGTGTGAAAACCTTCCCATACAAAACATGGTGAGCCACCAATGCACAGCGCTAAAAGCGGCAATCGGTTCTCCCTTACAGAGAAGCTCTGTCCTCATATCGAGATATTCTTCCTCCGGGACAGCGGCAAACATCGTGGTTTTCCTTTGCTCTGGCGGTACGATGCCGCTTGCGCGGTATATGCCGATTTCGCTTCCGGTATTGATACCGTACTGTCCTTTCCAGAACTCGATCAGCCATGTTTTTCCCTCAAAATCGAAATAAATCGGCTGGCAGTCAAAAATCATGCTGGCATGGGGCGCCAGTCTGTCATAAATGTTCCCATACCCATAAAACTTCTGCCAAGCGTCAACCGTGCTTGTAAAAATATCCTGTCTGACATCGTACTTGTATCCGAAAGGTTCCGTCAGCTCGTTGAGAAAACAGCACTTATCGTGCATAGACAAGCGGCATATTTTGTCGATAAGCTTCTTTTTCTTTCGGTGACAGAAGAACAGAAGCAGCAAAACGATGAGTAAAACAGCCGGGATTAAAAAGGTAAAATACATCAAATTCCCCCATTCTTTAGTTTCTTGCTTTATTATATGAGGGAAATGTCGAAAGGTGTCAGGGGCAGCTTTCCGTGTTATCCTTCTCCTTTTTTAGAGTAAATACAAATTCAGTACCTACGCCGACTGTGCTTACGACATTTATAGTCTGGTTGTGGGAATGGATGATTTCTTTTGAAATGGAAAGACCAAGGCCGGTTCCTTTTTTGTCCCGTCCTCTGGAAAGATCCGTTTTATAAAAACGGTCAAATATTTTACTTATGGCCTCTTTTGGAATGCCGATGCCAGAGTCTTTGACTGAAATGAATATACGCTCTCCCTTTTTGCGTGTTCCGATGCGGACTTCGGAATCTGAATGGCTGAATTTTACGGCATTGTCGATAAGATTGTATAGAACCTGGTGGATTTTGCCCTCGTCCGCATTTACAATCAGTTCTTTTTTTACATTGAAATCAAGAATAAAGGTAATGTCCTTTCGGGAGGCGGTGCCTTCGAGCGTATTTACTGTTCGCAAAATTGTCTGATGGATATCAAAGTTTGTTATATCGAGAAGAACGCTTTCCCGGTTAAAGGAATTGAGTTCAAGAAGGTTGGAGGTAAGATTGGTGAGACGTTCTGTCTCTGAAAGAATGATGTTTAAATACTTTTCCTGGGCTTCTCCTGGTATTGTCCCATCCAGCATCGCCTGTGCATAACCGCGGATCGAGGTCAAAGGGGAGCGAAAGTCATGGGAAATATTGGAAATAAATGCGCGCTGGTACTCGTCAAAATTATTTAGGTCATTGCCAATAATATTTAACGCATCCGCCATTTCCTGGTATTCGTCGCCTGTCTGAATGCGGATAGGGGGATTAAACTGGTTCACAGAAAACTTTTTGGCAGCAGAACACAGCTTTTTCATAGGGATAATGTTCATCGCGTATATAATAAGAAAGGATAGGGCGAGAACGGCCGCCATAAAAAATACGGTTCCGTCCAGAAGGTCAAAATAGTACCGTATCCTGGCAGGCGCATAGGAAGAATCCAGCTGCGGGTTGTCTATAATTTCGGATAGAACTTTACTACGGATGACGGCGAAACCAATCGTATGTGTAATATAATAAGAGCCAAAAAAGATGAAAATATACAGAAGCGTTAGCTTTCTTCCAAATGTCAGGCGTATTCCTTTCATTGATCCATTTACCCTCTCTTTGCTTCAAACTTGTAGCCGATTCCCCAGACGGTGGCAATACACCATTCGTTATGGTCCTTGATTTTTTCGCGGAGCCGTTTGATATGGACGTCTACCGTGCGCGTGTCCACTACGTACTCATACCCCCAGATGCGGTCCAGAAGTTGTTCTCTAGTAAATACTTGATTTGGGTGGGTAGCGAGAAAATATAAAAGTTCCAACTCCTTTGGAGGCATTTCAATGGCATTTCCCATGTAGGTGACAGAATAGTTTGAAAGGCTGACGGTAAGGTCCTTATATTGGACGGATTCCGCGCCGCCATCGTCAAGTATTGCTTCCACTGGTTGTTTCTCTTCCGGCTTATAGCGCCGGAGGACTGCCTTTACTCTTGCCACAAGCTCTTTGGAATCAAAGGGTTTGATCATGTAGTCGTCGGCGCCAAGTTCCAGTCCGAGTACTTTGTCAAAAACCTCACCTTTGGCGGAGAGCATAATGATCGGGACAGAGGAGGTTTTTCGAATTTCGCGGCATACGTCGTAGCCGTCGATGCCGGGGAGCATGATGTCCAGTAAAATAAGATCTGGCTGGAAGGTATTATTTTTTTTGAGAGCCATCTTCCCGTCATAGGCTAATTCGCACCGAAAGCATTCCTTTGTAAGGTATAATTCAATCAGCTCGGCAATATTGGTATCATCGTCTACTATAAGAATTTTCTGTTTGTCCGCCATTTGTCCGTCCATCCTTTCTCTATTTATTTAAACTCGGCTACGGTCACGCCGTACCCGCCCTCTCCGTATTCGCCCATACGGTAAGAGCTGATATAATTCGCTTTCTTACAATGAGACTGAACGGCATTCCGTAAGGCGCCAGTACCGACACCATGAATAATAGTGACCTGGTGAAGTCTGGCGAGATAAGCGTCGTCCAAATATTTGTCGAGCAGCGGCATGGCTTCATCTACTGTCTTTCCGATGAGATTGATACTGGAGGAGACGCTCATGGCTTTCGATGCCTTAATTTTTCCGGTATTGGAGCGCTCTCGGATCTTTTCTTTCCGGATTTGCAGTGTTTCTTCTTCTAACAGTTCAAGATCCTTTACATCGACTTCCGACCGCATAATACCCATTTGGACAAACAGTTTGCCCTTCGCATTGGGTAGTGTGCTGACAGTCCCTTTTACGCCGAGGGAATGAACCATCACCATATCGCCGATGGAAAGCTGGTCAGGTGCAGAGGAAGAACGGCGTTTTTGTTTTAGTCCCGAATCTAGTTTTTTGCCAGTCCGTTTCAATTCATCGCGAATGGCGGAACGCTGCCGTTCCATCTCTTTTGTGGAACCGCCGCCATCCATCCATTTGTTATATTTCCGGATGGATTCATCTGCCACGTCTTTTGCTTTTTGCAGGATCTCATTTGCCTGTTCGTTCGCACGACGGAGAATTTTGTCTCTGGCCTGATCAATTCGCTCGTTTTTGTCCTCCAGTTTTTTCTTCTGTCGTTCCAGCTCCTGCCGGTAGGACGCCGCCTTTTGTTTTTCTGCTTCCAGCTCTTTTCTTGTTTCTTCCAGGCTGGTGACAACGTCTTCAAAGGATTTTGCGTCTTCGCCTACAAGGGAATTTGCTTTGTCGATAATTTCCGCCGGCAGTCCCAATTTGCTTGAAATAGCGAATGCGTTACTTTTCCCGGGAACGCCGATCAGCAGCCGGTAGGTTGGCCTCAGGGATTCTACGTCAAATTCGCAGGAAGCATTTTCCGCCTGATCTGTGGACAGTGCATATATTTTAAGTTCACTGTAATGTGTCGTCACCATTGCGGTAACATGCCGGCTCCGCAAATTATCAAGTATGGCGATCGCAAGCGCCGCCCCTTCTACGGGATCCGTGCCGGCCCCGAGTTCGTCAAAGAGGGCAAGCGTATTTTTGTTTGCCCGCTTGAGGATCGAAATCGTATTTGTCATATGCGAAGAAAAGGTGCTTAGGCTCTGTTCAATACTTTGTTCGTCGCCGATGTCAGCGTACACCTCCTCATAGACGCGCAACTGGGAGCCGTCAAATGCCGGAATGTGCAACCCAGCCTGTCCCATGAGGGTAAAAAGTCCAACTGTTTTTAAAGAGACGGTCTTTCCACCCGTATTTGGTCCTGTAATAATCAAAAGACGGTAGTCTTTTCCAAGGACAACGTCAATCGGAACTACTTTGTCTCTCGGAATAAGAGGATGCCTTCCTTTTTTTATGGAAATATAGTTTTCCGTAAATTTTGGTTCGCTGGCCTGCATCTTTTTAGACAACCTTGCCTTTGCGAAAATAAAGTCAAGCTCCGCCAGTAAAATTACATTCCTCTCTAGTCCTTCCGTTTCCGGTGCACAAAGACTGCTGATGGAAGCAAGAATTTTCTCGATTTCGTCTTGTTCCTTCATGGCTAGTTCGGCCAGCTCGTTGTTTAGCTTCACGATCGCCATTGGCTCGATGAAGAAGGTGGAACCGGTGGAACTTTGGTCATGAATCATGCCGGGAAAGGTGGATTTGTATTCCTGTTTTACTGGCAGGCAGTACCTTCCGTTTCGCATTGTGACAATGTTATCCCGGAGCATATCGGAAGAAGTATTTACGGTCGCGTTCAGTTGTTCCCGTACTTTGTCGTTCGTGGTCTTTATTTGGCGGCGGATGCGCTTTAATTCACTGCTTGCATCGTCGCTGATTTCTTCTTCCGAGAGAATGCAGCGTTTGATTTCGCGGTTAATATCAGGAAAGCTCTGTAGACCAGCGAAACGCCCGGATAAGAAGTCGGTTTCCTCATCCTTTTTGTCAAATTCAATTGCCCTTTTGGCAGCGTCTAACAGGGCGCCAATCCGAAGTAGTTCGCCAGCGCCAAGCGTACCGCCCTTCGAAAGGGGGACAAGGCTTGGACGGATGTCGGAAAGTCCGCGGAACGACAGGGCGCCGTGGTGAAAAAGCCTCGTCAGGGCATGTGTCGTCTCAGCCTGAAGCGCAATAATTTCGTTTCTGTCTGAAAGTGGCCGGAGCCGCGCCGCACTTTCTTTTCCGAGAGCAGAATCGGCCTCTTCCACAAGCATATCTATAATTTTGTCATATTCCAATGTTTTGCATACTTTCTTGTTCACAATCGTCCTCCCTATTGTTGAATTGCTTCCATTATAGCAAACAAAATCAAGGGTTACAATATTTTTTAGGAAATAAATTTGCCTTATAAGTACCACATTCACAATATATACTTGATTTTATTACAAAAAATTTGTAAAATGGAACAGAATAGTTTTTTATGAGAAAAGGAATGTGGCAAAGAAAGGAATGAAGGATAATGAGGAAATGGATTTGTGGGATGTTATGTTTCGCTATGGCGGCAGGAATGGTATCCTTTGATGCGGAAGCAACTACATATAATACAGAGAGCGGGACGCCAGACTGTGAAGCAGTGCAGGAGATTAAGGCAGTACCATCTGCGGCGGTGCCAACGAAGAATCCGGTCCCAAGTACAGAAACGGCTACTGTTGAGACACCATCGATAGGAACTGCGGTACCACAGCCGACAACAGTTCCTACACCACTGCCAGTCTTTACCGGAAATAAAATTGTGCAGGATGAGTCCGTGTTTGTGGTAAGTGAAAATAGTGCGGACAAGACTTGCACGATTGTTGGTTACAATGGGGATACCGGGGTGACGACACTTTATATTCCGAAACAGATCAAGAAAAAGACCGTAAAGGCAGTAGCGGACGGAGTACTTGCAAAATGTCCGTTTTTGAAAAATGTTGTCGTTCTAGGGGATACGGAAATTATGGGTGCGGATCCATTCGCGGCAGCATCGGGTGTTGAAATATGGGGAAAGACTGGTGGTAAGGCGAATGCCCTTGCCGCTGCCAAGGGACTTGCTTTCCATGCTCTGGAGGGACCGATTTCGGTATCCGGCAAGAAGGCATCCAATTTAAAGCGGGCAACCATTTCATGGGGCGCGGTGGCCGGTGCGGTGTCCTATAATGTTTATCGGAAACAGGGTTCTGGGAAATATGCCCTCAACAAAAATGTGGGCGCAGTTACATTCACGAACGAAGGCCTGAAACCGGGAGCAAAGTATACATACAAGGTGAACCCGGTATTTACAGCATCCAACGGCGACAAGATTGAGGGTCTTGCATCCAAAGAAATATCGGTTGCTATGGTGCCGGCCAAGGTGAAGAAATTAAAAGCGAAAGGTATCCGCGGAGGAATCCAGGTTAGGTGGAAACGGGACAAAAATGTGAGTGGCTACCAGGTGTTTATGAAAGTTCATGTGAAAGGGTTCAAGACGAATTTTAACCGGGTGAAGACGGTGAATAGGAATAAAACGACCGGTTATCGTTGCAAAATGCTGGTTCGCGGCATGAAGTACAGCTATCGAGTACGCTCCTATGTGAAAATGGGAGGAAAGAAAATATATGGTCCGTATGTGACCGTTTCGACGAGGGCAAAATAGAAAGGCTGGAGGATTTGGGGAATGTATTATTTGAAAGATTACCGAGAGGGGCAAAAGCTAGTAGGAACATATTTGTGTAAGACGAAGCAGGTTTTGAAAACAAAGGCGGGCAAGACATATTATTCTCTTATGCTTCAGGACAAAACGGCAATTGTAGATGCGAAAATATGGGAGCTAAATAATGGAATAGCCAGCTTTGAGGCAATGGACTATATTTTTTGTGAGGGCTTAGTTACGAGTTTTCAGGGAAATATCCAGATGAATATTTCGCGTCTTCGTAAAAGTGAAGAGGGTGAATACGATCCAGCAGATTATATTCCGACCACTAACCGGGATGTTAAACAGATGATGGGGGAAGTGCTGGCCTATGTAGAAAGTGTGAAAAACCCTTATCTGAGTAAACTGCTCAAAATGTTTTTTATAGAGGATACAGCATTTGTAAAAGAATTTAAAAGGCACTCGGCAGCGAAGAGCGTCCACCATAGTTTTATGGGGGGACTTTTGGAGCATACGCTGAGCGTGACAAATATGTGCAATTATTTTGCAAATGCTTATCCCAAGCTTCACCGGGATTTGCTTATTACGGCTGCATTATTTCACGACATGGGTAAGATTGATGAGATTTCCAGCTTTCCACGCAACGATTATACCGACGAGGGGCAGCTGGCCGGCCATATTTTCATAGGCGCCCACAAGCTGATGGATGCCATTTCTACTATAAACGGATTTCCTAAAAGGCTTGCGAATGAGCTAATTCACTGTATTTTGGCACATCACGGGAAGTTAGAGTTCGGTTCTCCGAAAGTGCCGTCGCTTCTCGAGGCTATGGCACTTCATTTGGCGGATAATGCCGATGCAAAACTGCAGACACTGACAGAGGTATTTGAGCAGGCCGGGGACAATATGGAATGGCTTGGATATAATCGGATGTTCGAGACGAATCTAAGGCAGACGTCGCCCGGGCAGGGGTGAAAGTGTATTAAGACAGTGAATAGAGCCGTGCTTGTGTCTCATTGCGGCATGATAGGACAAGTAGAATGTGGCATCAGGAATGGAGCGTAGTATATGTATGGATTTTAAGAAGAATCAGGAAGTAGTGGTAACGATTGACGATCTTGGCAATGAGGGAGAGGGCATAGGTCATCTGGATGGCTATGCCCTTTTTGTGAAAGACGCCCTTCCCGGAGAAACGGTTCGTGTCAAGCTTATGAAATGTAAAAAGAATTATGGATTTGCGAAGTTGTTAGAAATTTTGCGGGATATTCCATCAGCGGATGTGGGCCGGGTGGAGCCGAAATGCCCGATTGCGCGTCCGTGTGGCGGATGTACTCTTCAACATCTTGCATATGAAAGGCAGCTTGCTTACAAAGAACGGAAAGTATATCATTGTTTAAGACGGATCGGAGGGGTCAAGTTTGGGGATGCGGTTAATACGAGATTTGGTGTGCATTCCGGGGAGGAAGATTCCAACCACGAAACTGAGATTTGTAAAAAAGGGGAAAGACCAGCCTGTAAGAAAGAAAGTTGCGAAAGCCAGTCAGATGTGGAGTGGCTTCCAATACTTGGAATGGAGGCTCCCTGGCATTATCGAAATAAAGCGCAGTTTCCGGTGAGAACGCAAAAAGCTTCCGACGGCACTTCGCGGCCAGTGACCGGTTTTTATGCGGGGAGAACCCACAGTGTTATTCCGATTACTGATTGTGCGATTCAAGATGTGAGAATGAAGCCGATACTTGAAATCGTTTTGAACTGGATGTCAGAGCAAAAGATACCGGCATATGACGAGCAGCTGCATAGCGGAATTGTCCGGCATATATATATTCGGAAGGGATATCATACGGGGCAGATTATGGTATGCCTAGTTATAAACGGGACAAAAATAGGACATCATTTAACGGATGCATTGTTGCAGAAATTGTCGCAAATAGAAGGTATGGCCAGCGTCTTCCTCAACAGCAATACGGAAAAGACAAATGTAATTCTGGGGAACAAAATGTCATTACTTTGGGGACGGGAATATATTGAGGACCGAATCGGAGATATCCGTTATCACATTTCGCCACAGTCGTTTTATCAGGTTAATCCAGTGCAAACAGAGAAATTATATAAGACTGTTTTGGAATTTGCGGATTTATCCGGCAGTGAGATTGTTTGGGATCTTTATTGCGGGATAGGAACGATTTCGATTTATCTTGCCAAACATGCCCAAATGGTATACGGAGTGGAGATTGTGCAGGAAGCGGTCAGGAATGCCAAGGAAAATGCCACCTTAAATGGTGTTGAAAATGTGAAATTTTTCTGCGGGGCAGCAGAAGAAATTGTGCCACACTTAATGGTGAAGGACGGTAAGGCAACGGGGCCGATTTTTCAGGGGGATTCTCTATTTGATTGTGGAAAAGAGGTGCGTAGTGAAGAACAACAGGTGGATGTCATTGTAGTTGACCCGCCTAGAAAAGGGTGTGATAGAGTGCTTCTGGATACAATGGTTCAAATGGCTCCGAGTAGAATCGTTTATGTAAGCTGTGATCCGGCGACATTGGCGAGAGATGTGAAAGTGCTGGGGGATTATGGATATGTAGTAAAGAAAGTGAGGGCGTGCGATATGTTTCCGCAGGGAGGGCACGTCGAGACGGTTGTAATGCTTTCCCACAAAAAACCTGACAGCGTAATCAACGTAAAAGTCGAGTTTGGCGAGGGTGAGGGCAAAGTGCCGCTTGATAATATTGCCAAGAGAGCCGCAGCATACAAGCCGAAAGAGCGGGTTACATACAAGATGATTAAGGAGTACATAGAAGCGAAGTATGGCTTCAAAGTACATACCGCATATATCGCAGAGGTAAAAAGGGAGTTAGGATTGCCGATGTATGATGCCCCGAATGCGGTAGAGGAATTGAAACAGCCGAGGAAACATCCGACGGCGGAGAAAGTGGAAGCGAT